>NZ_JBEZMA010000052.1:0-54640 GCF_040652415.1 Streptomyces sp. NPDC048255 | reverse complement strand
GGAGGCTGCTGGTTCGCTGCCGGAGGCGTCCAGCTGCACCTCGGCGTGGAGGAGGACTTCCGCCCGGCCCGCAAGGCGCACCCGGGACTACGGTGGCGGGGCGCCGTCGTGCGCGCGCGCAGGTGCGCGGGTGCGTGCGTCAGGCGAGGGGTCGCGGGTCGGCAACCGGCTCCAGGAACTCCAGCCGGTTGCCGACCGGGTCCTCGGAGTAGAAGCGGCGGTGGCCCGGCAGGTTGTCGTCCCAGACGACCTCGGCGCCCCGCTCCTCCAGTCTGCGCGCGTACTCCTCGATCCCCGTCACCCGTAGTCCCGGGTGCGCCTTGCGGGCCGGGCGGAAGTCCTCCTCCACGCCGAGGTGCAGCTGGACGCCTCCGGCAGCGAACCAGCAGCCTCCACGGGCGGCGAGGACGGGCGGTTTGGAGAGCTCCGTCATGCCGAGGACCCCTGTGTAGTACGCGCGCAGCCGGTCCTCCGTACCGGGCGGTGCGGCGAGTTGTACGTGGTCGACTGCGGTGAGCACGCTCAGGCCTCCTTGCGGGCGACGGCGAAGATGCGGCGGAAGGGGAAGACGGTGCCCCGCGGCCCGGACGGGTAGGCGGCGCGCAACCGGTCCCGGTACTCGGCCAGGAAGGTGTCCACCGCGTCCCGGTCGTCGCCGAGGGCGGTCAGGACGGGCCGCAGGGCGGTTCCCTTGACCCAGTCCAGGACCGGGTCGGGGCCTTGCAGGAGTTGGTAGTAGGTCGTCTCCCACACCTCCACGGCGCAGCCGAGTTCGGTGAGGCGGGCGAGGTACTCGGGGGGTTCCAGCAGGTGGATGTAGCGGGCGCCGTGGCCGGCGAGCCGGGACCGCCAGCGCGGGGTGTCGCAGAGGTCGGCGAGCAGGGCGTGGCTGGGAGCGGTGAAGTTGCCGGGGATCTGGAAGGCGAAGGTGCCGCCGGCGCGCAGTCCGTTGATCCAGGCGGCGAAGGAGCCGGGGTGGCTGGGGACCCACTGGAGGGCGGCGTTGGACACGATCAGGTCGTACGTCTCCTCGGGGAGCCAGTGCGCGAGGTCGCCGAGGCGGAAGTCGAGGCTGCCGCCGCCGGCGGTGGGGCCCGCGTACTCCTCGGTGGCGCGGTGGAGCATCTCCGGGGAGAGGTCGAAGCCGGTGATGCGGGCCTCGGGCCAGCGTCCGGCGAGCAGGGCCGTGACGTTGCCGGGTCCGCAGCCGAGGTCGGCGATCCGGGCGGGCCGGGCCGGGAGTTCAGGTATGCGGGTCAGGAGGTCGAGGAAGGGGCGTGTGCGGTGGCCTGCGTGCCGGAGGTACTGCTGGGGGTCCCAGGTGGGTGCGGAGGGGTCGGAGAGGACATCGGCCGTGGGGATCCTGGCCTGGGCGGTATCGGAATGCATGTTCGAGCCTCCCTGCTGGCGGGGCGGTCGGAAGCGGAAGCCGTTTCAGCCCCCTCCATGCCCCATGCTGGCGCATTTATATCTTGACGTCAAGATAATTGATCACGAGATACTCGATATGAAGAGACTTCATATCGACAGACCCCTTACACTGATCCGCATGGAGGACGAGGTCGACCGACTGGTCGCGGCATGGCGGCGGGAGCGCCCTGACCTCGACGTGGAACCGCTCGAAGTGCTCAGCCGTGTCAGCAGGCTCGCGCGCCACCTCGACCGGGCGCGCAGGCTGGCCTTCTCCGAGCACGGCCTGGAGCCTTGGGAGTTCGACGTCCTGACCTCCCTGCGGCGTGCCGGCGCCCCGTACCAGCTCTCGCCCGGCCAGCTGCTCACCCAGACCCTCGTCACCTCCGGCACCATGACCAACCGCATCGACCGGCTCGCCAAGAAGGGCCTCGTCGAACGGCTCCCGGACCCCAGCGACCGGCGCGGGGTCCTGGTCCGGCTGAGCCCCGAAGGGCGCGACCGCGCCGACCAGGCACTGGCCGGGCTGCTGGCCCAGGAACGGGCGATCCTGGCCCAGCTCTCGCAGGCCCAGCGCGGCGACCTCGCCGCGCTGCTACGCCAGTTGACCGCTCCGTTCGACAACATCCCCGGCTAGGTCCGCCGGCCGTACGCCCGCCCGCCGGGCCAGCGCCACCGCGGCCAGGGTGGAGTGCACCCCGAGCTTGCCCAGCACGTTCTGCATGTGCGTGCGGACGGTGTGCGGGGACAGGAACAGCCGCGCGGCCACGTCCTTGCGGCCCAGCCCCGCCACCATGCAGCGCAGTACCTCGTGCTCACGCGGCGTCAGCGACTCCACCAGCCGTTCGCTGTCCGTACGGTGCTTGCGCGCCGCGGTCAGTTCGCGCAGCACACCGGTGAGCAGCGCGGGCGGCAGGTGGGTCTCCTCGCGCAGTACGCCCCGCACGACGGCCAGCAGCCGGGAGAGCGAGCAGTCCTTCGCCACCCAGCCCGAGGCCCCGGCCTGGAGCGCGTGGGCGGCCCGGCGGGGGTCGTCGCGCTCGGCGAGGACCACGGTACGGACCCCGGGGTGGGTCACCCGCACCCCCGCGACCAGCGCGATCCCGTCGGGGGCAGACGGTGGCCCGGACCCCGACTCCCGCTGGGCG
The DNA here is from genome assembly GCF_040652415.1 of Streptomyces sp. NPDC048255. Taxonomy (NCBI): domain Bacteria; kingdom Bacillati; phylum Actinomycetota; class Actinomycetes; order Kitasatosporales; family Streptomycetaceae; genus Streptomyces; species Streptomyces sp. NPDC048255. The sequence continues at coordinate 52,082 of NZ_JBEZMA010000052.1, read as the reverse complement.
GGCACGGTCCCGGCGGCGGCGCCCAGATCGGCGTCGACCAGCAGGACGTCGAAGCGGCGGCCCTCGGCCACCGCGCGTTCGAGGCAGCGCAGGGCGGCGGGACCGCTGCCGGCCGCGGACACGTCCACGTCCGGCTCGGCCGCGAGCGCGGCTGCGAGCGATTCGGCGAAGATGCGGTGATCGTCGACGACGAGAACCCGGATACGAACCACAAAACCCCCAAGGGTCGGGGAACGGACGACGGCGGGTACGGCGCCCGGACCGGGTGATCCGCAGCTGCCGCGGCCGCCGCCGAGACATCTCTGCACTACCCCGGACCGGACGCCGTACCCGACGTGTCTCGACCCCTGAATCAACACCGGCCCCCACCGGTGTCACGCATCAGCGTAGGGCCGGTGGCGCTCGCAGTTGGCCGAATAGCAGAAGTTTTCCCGGGGATTTTCCGGCGCGGCCGTCCTGAACGGCCTTTGTGGTGGCTTGAATTCGACTGCCCTGAAGGTCCGGATGGCGGCTTCCCGCCCAGCGTGTGCCGCGGGCAGTTGCACGGGGTGCATTTCACCCGGCGTGTGCACGCTGGGCGCCCGCGCACAGCGCCCGCCTACGGCGTGCGGCCAGACACACGCGCCCCCCGCACCGGTCGGCGCGAGGGGCGGGTGGAGCAGGGGTGGCCCAGGGGGCTCAGGAGGTGTGCGTACGGGCGAAGTTCCACGCGTCCGTGATGATGCCGGTGAGACCCGAACGGGTCGGAGTCCAGCCGAGACGCTCGTGGGCCGCGCGGGCCGAGGCGACCAGGACCGCGGGGTCGCCGGCCCGGCGGGGTGCGACCACCTCGGGGATCTCCTCGCCGGTGACCTTGCGGACCGTCTCGATGACCTCGCGGACCGAGAAGCCGCTGCCGTTGCCCAGGTTGCAGATCAGGTGCTCCCCGGGCGCGGCCACCCGCAGCGCGTCGAGGTGGGCCTCCGCCAGGTCGGCGACGTGGATGTAGTCGCGCACGCAGGTGCCGTCCGGGGTCGGGTAGTCCTCGCCGAAGACCGAGATGGCCTCCCGCTTGCCCTGGGCGACCTGGAGAACCAGAGGGATCAGGTGGGTCTCGGGGTCGTGGCGCTCGCCGAACTCCTTGTACGAGCCCGCCACGTTGAAGTAGCGCAGCGAGACCGCGGCCAGGCCGTGCGCCGCGGCCATGCCGGCGATCATGTGGTCCACGGCCAGCTTCGAGGCGCCGTAGGGGTTGGTCGGGGCGGTCACCGAGGCCTCGGTGAGCAGGCCTTCGGTGGGCTCGCCGTAGGTGGCCGCGGTGGAGGAGAAGACCAGCTTGGCCACCCCCGCGTCCCGCATGGCGGTCAGCAGGGCGAGGGTGCCGCCGACGTTGTTGTCCCAGTACTTGGCGGGGTCCGTGACGGACTCGCCGACCTGGGAGGACGCGGCGAAGTGCAGGACCGCGTCGTAGGAGCCGTCCAGGTGGCGGGCCGCGTCCTGGATCCGGCCCTCGATGAACGTGGCGCCGGCCGGGACGCCGGCGCGGAAGCCGGTGCTCAGGTCGTCCAGGACGGTGACCTGGTGGCCGGCCTCCAGGAGGTGGGCGGCCACCACGCTGCCGACGTAACCGGCGCCGCCGGTGACCAGGCACTTGAGAACCGGCGTGTCATGAATCGGCGTGCTGCTCACTCGCCTACTGCCTCTCACGGGGGTACGCACGCGGGAGGTTCCACATGCCGGTCACTGGCTTACCCGATTCCGCGCCCACGGGGAAATCGGGAGCCCCCCGGCCCTTCAGACGGCGGGAGCCTCGGAGGGCGGTTCCGGCACCGCACGGTCCAGCAGGCCGGTGCGCGCGGCCAGCGCGGCCGCCTCCAGCCGGGACCCCACGCCCAGCTTCATCAGCACCCGCTGCACGTGCGTACGGGCCGTGCTGGGCGCGATCTCCATGCCCGCGGCGATGAGCCGGGTGTCCTCGCCCTCGGCGACCCGGACCAGCACCTCCACCTCGCGCGGGGTGAGCAGCCGCAGCAGTCGGCTGCCCTCGTCGTCAGGCTGTGCCGCGGGGTTGAGGAGCTCGGCGAAGGCCCCCTGGAGCAGCTGCGGGGCGATCGCCACCTCCCCCGCCCTGGCCTTGGCCAGGGCCCGCTCCACGCCTTCGATGCGCTCGTCGTGGCGCACGTACCCCGAGGCCCCCGCGGCGAAGGCGGCCGCGATCCCGCGCGGGCTGGGCACCGGGCCGAGGACAACGACGGCGAGCTGCGGGCGCTCCCGCCTGATCCGCGTGACGGGTTCGAAGACCCCGGGCTCGGCCGGGGAGGCGGTGCCGAACAGACAGACCTCAGGAGCCCGGCTGATGACCAGCTCGGCGGCGCCCGAGGCCGGGGCCGCCGCGGCGAGCACCCGGTGGCCCCTCAGTTTCAGGGCCGAGGCGAGCGCCTCGGCCAACAGCCGGTGCTCGTCGACCACCACGACCCGTACGCCCATTGAGGCACCCCACCCCCCACCCTTCTGCCCCGGCAAGCTACACGCTTGTTCGACGGTGCGCGGGGGATACCGCGCAGAAGCCCCCGGAAGGATTGACCTTCCGGGGGCTCCTGACGGGCGCTGCGCGGGTCAGCTCGCCGTGAACGAGACGAACAGGTACTCCGGGTCGCCCCCGCCCGAGTAGGGCTTGCGCGCGTACCAGCGGGCGATGAACAGCTTGCCGTTGTGGTAGCGGTACTCGGCGGCCGTGGGCGTGGTGCGGGTCTCGGCGCGCTGGCTGGTCTTGTCCCCCGGGTTCTCCATGAGGAGGGTCTCCTTCATGGTCTTCCCGTCGATGCTGACGATCTGGCCGCCCTTGTCGTACGGGGGGATCTTGTACGCGATGACGTTCGACCCGTCCATGCGCAGCGGCATGATCTGGTAGCGCTCGCCCGCGTCGGCGCGGTCGTTGGTCTGCTTGCCGGTCTCCAGGTCGAAGGAGAGCAGCTCGTTGGTGCGGGCACCGCTGCTGTCCTGGCCCTGGTGCTCGTAGGAGGGCACGTAGACCTTGCCGTTGCCGACCACCATGTTCGAGCACTGCTCGACCTCAGTGGCCGGGCACTCGGGGTTGAAGTTGCCCGAGGCGAGGGAGATGCGCGACTTGAGCTGGCCCGCGTCGTCGACGACGAAGAGGTCGCTGACGCCGGTGGCGTTCTTGGCGGTCTTGCCGACGTCGGCGGCGATGACCAGCGGCTTGGTGGAGATGATGCCGGCCCACTCGATGCCCGGGGAGAGCTTGTACGAGGACTTGACCGCGCCGGTGGCGGGGTCGAGGGCCTGCGCCTGCAGGGTCTGGTTGGGGCTGCGGCCGCACTTGCGGAGCACGGCGAGGGCCTCGCCGCCCGCGTAGCCGAGGTCGTAGCAGCCCTCGCTGTCCACCTTCGGCTGCCACAGGGGCTTGCCGTCGGCCAGGTTCCAGGCGGCGCCGCCCGACAGGCCGCCCGCGGCGACGGTCTGGCCGCTGAGGGAGACCTCGGCGAACGTGACGTTCTTGTCGCCGCCGGTGGGCGACTTGGCGGCCGCGGACCACAGGAGCTTGCCGGCCTCCAGGTCGATGACGCCGACCTTGGTGCAGGGCTGGAACTTCTTCTCCGGGGTCGCCGGCCCCTCCTCGAAGAGGATGGCGGTCTTGTTCTCGCTGACGTGCTTGGTCGCGGCGCAGACGTTGGCCGGGAGCGCGATCTCCCACTTCTTGCCGCCGTCGACGAGGTTGTAGCCGACGACCTTGCCCACATCGGACTTGATGTAGGTGGAGTCGGTGAGCCAGGAGCCCTTGACCGTGACCTGCTCCTCCGGCGCCGGAAGCGGCACGTTCAGCAGGGTCTTGGACTTGGGGTTGGCCGGCACCTTCTCGGTGCCGCCGCCGCCCGCCTGCGGCTTGTCGCCGTCCGGGGAGCCGCTGGCGCCGCCGTCGGCGGTGTTCTGCGTACCGCCGCCGCTGTCGCCGGAGACGTACCAGAAGCCGCCGCCGATGATGAGGACGATGGCCAGCAGGGCCGCGCCGACGATCATCAGCTGGGTACGGACCTCACCGCGGCCGCCGCCCGAGCCGCCGACCGGGGCCTGGGACGCGGCCATGGGCGTGGTGGGCGGGCCGAACGGCGGCGGGGTGCCGGGCTGCTGCGGGTATCCGTAGCCGGGCCCGGCCTGCGGGTAGCCGTACGCCGGCTGCGCCGGGGCGCCGGGCGCCTGCTGCGGCGGCGCGGGCGGCTGCTGCGGGACCGGCGGCGGGGTCGGGGGCTGCTGCGGGGGCGGCGGGGGCGTGGGCGCGCCGAATCCGCCGGCGGGCGGCTGGCCGGGGGGCGGCGGGGCGCCGAAACCGCCGGGCGGCGGCTGGTGGGGGGGCGGCGGGGTACTCATCGGTTGCTACTGCCTCTCGTGGGCGGCTCGGTGGACGCGTTTCACTTGCCGAAGACCATCAGGAGCTTCTCGTCCTTGCCCTTGGCGAGGAGGCGGGAGGCGGAGATGAAGAACCGGCCGTCCACGTAGTCGATCCTCGGGGAGTGGAAGGAGCTCTCGACCGGGGCCGCGGCGCCCGACGGGTGGCGCAGCACCGGGGTGGGCGTGCCTCCGGCGGCGGGGACGGTCACGACCTCGCCGGCCTGGTCGTACTCGGCCTCGCGGTAGGCGACCAGCTGTCCGCCCTCGGCCTTGACCGGCGTCAGCGTGCGCTTGTCCCCGGCCGGGGTGCGCCACTTGACCTTGCCGGTGCCCAGGTCGAAGGCGACGATCTCGTTGCCGGTGCCGGCGGCCGGGGCGGTGGGCAGGTACAGGGTGTTGGAGTCGACCAGGCCGGAGGAGCACTGGAGGGAGCGGCTGAAGGAGAGTCCGCAGCCGGTGGCGAAGCTGCCCTCGCCGGTGACGGTGGCGCGCTGCTTCCCGTCGGGTCCCAGGACCACGATGGAGCGCTCCTTCTTGGCCTCGTTGCCGATGTCGAGGACGAGCGGGTCCACCGAGTAGACGCTGGTGACCTTGAAGTCCTTGGGGAGCCTGAAGGACCAGGTCGTCTTGCCGGTGGCCGGGTCGGCGTCCTGGACCTCGACGGTGTGGTCGGCGTCCTGGCAGGTGGCGATGCCGATCATCTTGCCGTTGCCGCCGATGTAGCTGCCGGCCTGGCAGCCCTCGGACGGGGTGGCGAAGAGCTTGTCGCCGGTGCTGACCTTGAAGGCGCTGGCGCGGGTCACGCGGTTGACGGAGACGGTGTCGCCGGTGAGGGACAGGTTGGGGCCGGCGAAGAGGTCGAACATGCCCTCCTTGGGCACCTCCTTCGACCAGCCCTCCTTGCCCGCCTTGAGGTCGATCATCCGCATCTGGTTGCAGTTCGCGGTGTCCGACTCGCCGTCCCGGTACATGACGACGGTCTTGCCGTCGGCGGTCATCTGGTCGGTGACGGCGCAGATCTCGGCAGGGAAGGTGAGCGTCCACTTCTCCTTGCCGTCGGCGGCGCCGTAGCCGGTCACGGACTTCCAGACGCTCTTGGCGACGGTGTCGCCGACGACCCACTGACCGTCGGCCTCGACGCCGGAGCCGGGTCCGTCGATCTTGCTGGTCTTGAGCCAGAGGACCTTGTCCTCGCCCTGCTTGCGGCCGGAGTTGAGGTCGCCCTCCTGGCCGCCGTCGCCGCTGCCGTCCCCCTTGTCCACGGAGGGCGAGGCGGAGGGCTTCTCGTCGACGGGCGGGGAGGACTGCGCGACGGGCTGCTTCGGGTCCTTGTCGTCACCCCGGAGGAAGCCCACGTAGGCGACGGTGCCGACGACCAGCGCGGCGGCGACCGAGGCGGCGATCCACACCACCGCCTTCTTCTTCGGCGGCGTGCCGGGAGCGCCCGGGTGCATCCCCGGCGGGCCGGGGGGCGGGGGCGGGAAGCCGTAGCCGACGGGCTGGGTCTGCGGCTGCTGGGCGTACGGGGACTGCTGGGCGTACGGGTTGTCGCCCTGTGCGGGGTATCCGTAGCCGGACTGCGGCGGGCCGGGCAGGTGGCCGTAACCGGAAGGTGTCGGCGGCTGGTTCGGCGGCTGGGGCGGCTCGGTCATCAGCGCACACTTTCGGCTTCTGGAGGTCGTGGAGGATGACCTTTCTATCACTGACGGCTCTCGCACGCCGGGCCGGTCCGCCCCCTGTTCCCAAGGGAGGACCGGCCCGTGATGCCGTCGTTATCGGGCCAGTTGGCCCGTACGCGCCCCGGGGGTCACGCCTCTTCGGCCAGCTCCAGCCAGCGCATCTCCAACTCGTCGCGCTCCGAGAGCAGTTCCCGGAGCTCCGCGTCGAGCTTGGCCACCTTGTCGTAGTCGGTGGAGTTCTCGGCGATCTGCGCGTGCAGGTTGCTCTCGCGGTCGGAGACCTTGTTGAGCTGCCGCTCGATCTTCTGGAGCTCCTTCTTCGCAGCGCGCGCGTCGCCCGAGGCGGTGGACTTCGCCGCGGGGGCGGCCGGGGCGGACGCCGGGGCGGCCGCCTCGATCATCCGGCGGCGGCGCTCCAGGTACTCGTCCAGACCGCGCGGCAGCATCCGCAGGCTCGCGTCGCCGAGGAGCGCCATCACCGTGTCGGTGGTGCGCTCGATGAAGAACCGGTCGTGGGAGATCACGATCATCGAGCCGGGCCAGCCGTCGAGGAGGTCCTCCAGCTGGGTCAGGGTCTCGATGTCGAGGTCATTGGTGGGCTCGTCGAGGAAGAGGACGTTGGGCTCGTCCATGAGCAGCCGCAGGATCTGCAGCCGGCGCCGCTCACCGCCGGAGAGGTCGCCGACGGGCGTCCACTGCTTCTCCTTGGTGAAGCCGAACTGCTCGCACAGCTGGCCCGCCGTCATCTCGCGGCCCTTGCCGAGGTCGACGCGGTCACGGACGCGCTGGACGGCCTCCAGGACCCGCAGGGACGGGTCGAGTTCGCCGACCTCCTGGGAGAGGTAGGCGAGCCGTACGGTCTTGCCCACGGTGACCTTGCCCGCCGCGGGCTGGACGTCGCCCTGGGTGCGGGCGGCCTCGGCGAGGGCGCGCAGCAGGGAGGTCTTGCCCGCGCCGTTGACGCCGACGAGGCCGATGCGGTCACCGGGGCCCAGGTGCCAGGTGAGGTGCTTGAGCAGCTCCTTCGGGCCCGCGTGGACGCTGACGTCCTCCAGGTCGAAGACGGTCTTGCCGAGCCGGGCGTTGGCGAACCGCATCAGCTCGGAGGTGTCGCGGGGCGGCGGGACGTCGGCGATCAGCTCGTTGGCCGCCTCGATGCGGTAACGCGGCTTGGAGGTGCGGGCGGGGGCGCCGCGGCGCAGCCAGGCCAGCTCCTTGCGCATCAGGTTCTGCCGCTTGGACTCCTCGGTGGCCGCGATCCGCTCGCGCTCGGCGCGGGCGAAGACGTAGTCGCTGTAGCCGCCCTCGTACTCGTGCACCTCGCCGCGCTGCACGTCCCACATACGGGTGCAGACCTGGTCGAGGAACCAGCGGTCGTGGGTGACGCAGACGAGCGCGGAACGGCGCTCCTGGAGGTGCGCGGCCAGCCAGGAGATGCCCTCGACGTCGAGGTGGTTGGTGGGCTCGTCGAGGATCAGCAGGTCCTGGTCGGCGATGAGCAGCTTGGCGAGGGCGATGCGGCGGCGCTCGCCGCCGGAGAGCGGGCCGATGACGGTGTCCAGGCCCTGGCCGAAGCCGGGCAGGTCGAGCCCGCCGAAGAGGCCGGTGAGCACGTCGCGGATCTTGGAGTTGCCGGCCCACTCGTGGTCGGCCATGTCGCGGATGATCTCGTGGCGGATGGTGGCCGCGGGGTCGAGCGAGTCGTGCTGGGTGAGGACGCCCATGCGCAGGCCGCCCGACTGGGTGACCCGGCCGGTGTCGGGGTCCTCCAGTTTGGCCAGCATGCGGATCAGGGTGGTCTTTCCGTCGCCGTTGCGGCCGACGACACCGATCCTGTCTCCCTCGGACACGCCGAGGGAGATGCCGTCGAGCAGGGTACGTGTGCCGTACACCTTGCTGACTGCCTCGACATTGACCAGATTGACGGCCATCAGACGCGCTCCAGGGAAGGGGTGTGGATCAGCCCCTCAGCCTAACCCTCCGGGACGGGGCGGACCGTTCCACCAGGAGCCAGCCGCCGACGGCCATGCCGATGGCGGCGGGCGCGGTGACCGGGAGGGCGATCAGGGTGGCGCTGTGGCCCTCCAGCAGCCCCCCGAGGCCGGTCATGGACAGGCCGAGGACTCCGAGCAGGCAGAGGGTGATCCCCAGGGCGGCGCCGGCTCCGCTCCCCCGCCGGGCGGGGGCGGGCCCGGAGGCGGCCTCCGCCGCCGGGGCGGGCCGGGCCGGGGCCTCGAAGCGGCGGAACAGGGCCACGAAGAGGCCGGTCAGCGCGATCGCGGCCAGCACCCGGACCGGCACCTGCGCCCACCAGGCGGCGCTGGCCGGGGCCGGCAGGGCCAGGCCGAGGGCGAGCTGGACCCCGTACACCCCGAGCATGGCGGAGAGGTGCCAGAGGAAGGCGGTCATGGCGATCCCGTTGGCGGCGACCACGCCCCGCCAGACCCGGGGGCGGCGCAGCCAGGCGGTGGCGGGGCGGGCGAGCAGCTGCACCGCTCCGACGAGCCACATGCCGTGGCAGAGCAGGGCGAAGGTGGGCGGGGCCATGTTGGAGACCCGCTCGCCGGGCATCCCGACCATGGACAGCGGGTACGGGCCGTACGCCACCAGCAGGACGGCCCCGGCGAGACCGGCGGCGGCGAGCAGGGCGGGCCTGCGGATGCGCCCGTCGGCGCGGAGGAAGCCGAGCTGGTGGACGGCGAGCCAGACGAAGGCGAAGTTCAGGAACTCGACGTACGGCACGCCGAGCGCGAAGCGCAGTACGTCGACCAGCGCGGCCGCCGCCACGAGCCCGGCGAAGGCGGCCCAGCCGTGGCGTTCGTGCAGCCTGAGCAGCGGCGGGGTGAAGGCGACCATCGCGAGGTAGATCCCGATGAACCACAACGGCTGCGTGACCACCCGCAGCGCGGCCCCGGTCAGCCGCCCGTCGCCGCCGCCGGCGAGCTGCACGCCCAGCGCGAGCACGCTCCACACCAGGACGAAGACCAGGGTGGGCCGCAGCAGCCGCTGGAGGCGGGCCCTCAGGAAGGCCGCGTAGACGGGCCCGTCGGTCCCGCGGGCCAGCGAGCGGTAGGACAGGGCGTGCGAGAACCCCCCGACGAAGAAGAAGACCGGCATCACCTGGAGCGCCCAGGTGAGCACCTGGAGCGGGGGCAGGACGGCGAGCAGGTTCCCTATGCCGTCGCCGCTGACCGCGGCCATCAGCCAGTGCCCGCACACGACCGCCCCGAGGGAGGCGACGCGCAGCAGGTCGACGTACCGGTCCCGTCCGGCGGGGGTGGCTGCGGCCATGGCGCTTGCGCTGACTGTCATGGGCCTTACGGTCGCCGCCGGCGGGCGTCTCCCGACAGGGTGCGGATACTCAACCCGCGCCTAGGTACCGGCCCGGCCGCGGGCCGTCTCCGGGGCTCCGCCGACTCCCCTGCCGCGCCGCTGCACGGGGCTCCGCCGACTCCCCTGCCGCGCCGTTGCACGGGGCTCCGCCCCGGACCCCGCGCCTCAAACGCCGGCGGGGCTGATTCTTGCCTTGGTATCCGTGTGCGGGGCGGGGGCCCTCCGGAGCGTCTCCTCGGCTCGCGCACTGAGCCCCGGCTCCGCAAGTACGGCCTGGGTTGCGCGCTCGTCCTGCGGGGACTCTCCTGCGGGCCCCCGCCCCACACGCCCCGGCCCTGGAAGCGGAGCCCGGGCGGAGGGGAGTGGGGACACTCCGGGGTGTCCTCGCAGGACGAGCGCGCAGCCGGGGCCGAGGACGTCGAACGGGGTTCAGTGCGCGAGCCGAGGAGACACCCCGGAGGGGCACCGCGGACCGACACCACCCGACCAGGTCCCGCCAGGGCCGAACTCCAGCCCCGCCGGCGTTTGAGGCGCGGGGTCCGGGGCGGAGCCCCGTGCAGCGGCGCGGCAGGGGAGCCCGCGGAGCCCCAACGGCGCGGCAGGTCAGGACGGCAGGAGCGTGGCTCCGGGGGCCGGGCTGGACGCCACGCGGGTGACCCGGCAGGTGCCGGACGCTTCGAGGGCGGCGGCGACCTTCGCCGCGGCTTCCTCGTCGCGGACCAGGAAGGCCGTGGTGGGCCCCGAGCCGGAGACCAGCGCGGCCAGCGCACCGGCCCCGGTCCCCGCGGCCAGGGTGTCCGCCAGGGCCGGCCGCAGCGACAGGGCCGCGGGCTGGAGGTCGTTGACCAGGGTGGTCGCCAGCGCGTCGGGGTCGCCGGAGGCAAGGGCGGCGAGCAGCGCCGGGGAGGCCTCGGGCTCGGGTACCGCCGTACCGGCGGTGAGGCGGTCGAACTCGCGGAACACCGCCGGCGTGGACAGTCCGCCGTCGGCGACGGCGAACACCCAGTGGAAGGTGCCCGCGTCCACCGGCGTGAGCAGCTCGCCGCGGCCCGTGCCCAGCGCGGCCCCGCCGACCAGGCTGAAGGGGACGTCGCTGCCCAGCACCGCGCAGATGTCGAGCAGTTCGGCGCGCGGGGTGTCCAGGCCCCACAGGGCGTCGCAGGCCAGCAGCGCGGCGGCGCCGTCCGCGCTGCCGCCCGCCATGCCGCCCGCGACCGGGATGTTCTTCGCGATGTGGAGGTGGACGGCGGGTTCGATGCCGGCCCGCTCCGCGAGCATCTCGGCGGCGCGCGCGGCGAGGTTGGTGCGGTCCAGGGGGACCTGATCGGCGTCGGGGCCCGCGCAGGTGACGGTCAGCCCGTCCGCGCGGGTGGCCGTGACCTCGTCGAAGAGGGAGACGGCGAGGAAGACGTTGGCCAGGCCGTGGAAGCCGTCGGGGCGGGCCGCGCCCACCGCCAGCTGGACATTGACCTTCGCCGGGACCCGTACGGTCACGCTCACAGCGCGGGCCTCTCCGCCGCGGGCTTGTTCTCGGCGATCGCCGCGAACTCCTCCACCGTCAGGGACTCCCCGCGGGCCTGCGGCGAGACGCCCGCGGCGACCAGCGCCGCCTCGGCGCCCGCCGCCGAGCCGGCCCAGCCGGCCAGGGCGGCGCGCAGGGTCTTGCGGCGCTGCGCGAACGCTGCGTCCACGACCGCGAAGACCTCCGCCTTCGAGGCACTGGTCTTGATCGGTTCGCTGCGGCGCACCAGGGAGACGAGACCGGAGTCGACGTTGGGCGCGGGCCAGAAGACGTTGCGGCCGATGGATCCGGCGCGCTTGACGTGGGCGTACCAGTTGGCCTTGACGGAGGGCACCCCGTACACCTTGTTGCCCGGCTTGGCGGCGAGCCGGTCGGCGACCTCCGCCTGCACCATGACCAGGGTCCGCTCGATGGTCGGGAAGCGGTCGAGCATCGTCAGCAGGACGGGCACGGCCACGTTGTACGGCAGGTTCGCGACGAGCGCGGTCGGCGCCGGACCGGGCAGTTCCGTGACCAGCATCGCGTCGGAGTGGACCAGCGCGAAGCGGTCCCGGCGCGCGGGCATCCGGGCCTCGATGGTGGCGGGCAGCGCCGCGGCCAGGATGTCGTCGATCTCGACGGCGACGACCCGGTCGGCGGCCTCCAGCAGTGCGAGCGTCAGCGAGCCCAGACCCGGCCCGACCTCGACGACCACGTCGTCGGGGCGCACCTCGGCGGTGCGCACGATCCGGCGCACCGTGTTGGCGTCGATGACGAAGTTCTGGCCCTTCTGCTTCGTCGGGCGGACACCGAGGGCTGCTGCCAGCTCGCGGATGTCGGACGCGCCGAGGAGGGCGTCGGGGGTACTGGGGGAGGCGGCTTCGGGCTGCTGCTCTGCGGTGCTCACCGGTAAAGCGTCTCAGATCACCCGGGGGATCCCGCGCCGGACCGGGGTCCGCCGCGGTGTCACCCCCGGGTGAGCCTGCGTCCGCAGTGCGGCCACGGGCTCGCGCCCCGCTGTACGTAGAGCTTCTTCGCCCGGTACGTCTGCTCCGCGCCGGAGGCGTCCTGCGGGCGGCCGCTCCCGCCGAGGCCCTGCCAGGTGCGGACGTCGAACTGGTAGAGCCCGCCGTAGGTGCCGGAGGGGTCGGTGGCCGAGGACCGCCCGCCGGACTCGCACTGGGCCAGGGCCGCCCAGTTGAGGCCGTCCGCGCCCGAGACGGAGGTCGGCAGCGGCCGCGTGCCGACCTTGACGAGCTGGGTGACGGGCTCGCGGATCGTCTCCTCGGCGACGCGGCGGGGCTGCTGGCGGACCCCGTTGACGGTGCGCAGGCTGTAGGTGACCCGGCGCGCCCCGGGCCGGCCCGCCCGTTCGACGACCTCGGTCCCGGCGAAGAGGCTGTCGTCCTCGGCCCGCTCGGTCGCGTACGGGATGCGTTCCTCCCGGACCTCGCGCGTGCCGGTGATCCGGAGCACGGTGACGGTCTGGCCGTCGCGCGGGAAGGAGCCGGGGGGTACGGAGGTGGTGTCCTGCCCCTGGAGGGTGATGCCGGCCTGGCCGAGGGCCTCCCCGACGGTGGCGGCGTTGGTGCGGATGGTGCGTTCGCGGCCGTCGGCCATGAAGGTGACGCTGCGCTCGGTGCGGACGCTGAGGGTCAGGCCCGCGCGCGGGACGGACGCGGTGCGGGGGGCGGAGAGGTACGCGCCCTCGGCGCGGATGCCGAACTGGCGCAGGGCCCCGTCGACGGTGCGGGCGGTGGTCCACACCTGGCGCTGCTGCCCGTCGACGGTGAGGCGCAGCGGGCGGCCGTATCGGACGACGATCTCCTCGCCGTCCTCGATGGGTGCGCCGGGGGCGGGGGCGACGAGGTCGTGCGGGCCGACGCCGAGGCCTTCGGCGACGAGCAGTTCGTCCACGCCGTCGGCGAAGGTGTGCAGGGTCCTCGGTACGCCGTCCACGGTGAGCCGTACCGCCTTGTCGGCGGCGACGAAGGCGGTGGTGCCGCCGGCGAGGAAGGCGACGACGAGGGCCTGCGGGACGATGCGCCGCCAGTTCCCCGCCGGGGCGGGGGCGGGGAGGAGCCCGGTGCCCGTCGTCCGGGCCCCGGTGGCGGCCCGGCGGTGGGCGCGTCCGTTGGGCGCGGTCCCCGGTTCGGGGGCGGGCTGGCCGCCGCCCCGGCGCCGGCCGGGCCCCGCGGGCGCGGGGAGGGTGAGGGATCCCGCGTCCCCGGCTTCCGGGCCGCCCCGGCGTCGGCCGGTGCCCGGTGCGGGCGGGGTGGCGGTGTCTGCCGCGCCGCCCCTGCGGCGGCCGGAGCCGGTCCCGGCGGCTGCGGCGGCGAGGTCCCCGGTGTCGGCCACGGCGCCGCGGCGGCGGCCGGGCCCCGCGGATGCGGACGGGGCGGGTTCCCCGGCGGCCGGACCGCCGGATTCACCGGCGCTGCGGCGGCGGCCCGTACCCGGCGCGGCGGCGGACGGCTGCGGCTCGGGTCCGCGGGCGCGGCGGCGCGATGCCCGCGGGGCCGGGACCCCGGGCTCGGTGTCCCCTGCGGCGGCTTCGGCGGCGGACCAGGCCAACGGCCCGGGGTCCGCCGCCGGCCACGTCAGCGGCCCGGGATCGGCCGCCGGCCAGGCCAACGGTCCGGGGTCGGCTGCCGGCCAGGCCAACGGTCCGGGGTCGGCTGCCGGCCAGGCCATCGGCCCGGGGTCCGGCAGTGTCGGCGGCCAGTCCGGCTGTCCGGCCCCGTACGACCCCGGGACGGGACCGCCACGGCGGTGACTGCCCTGCGTATCGCTCACGACGCTCGCTCCACTGGTCCGGCACCCCTGGTCGGGGCACGGCACCTTAGCGGAGCGGTGGTCACTCAAACAAAGCAGGGCGACTACCCAGCGTGTCGCGTCGCGGGCGGTTTCAGTAGCCGAAGGCGCGGGCGGTGTTGGCCGCCAGGGCCGTGGCCATCACGTCCTCGTCGAGGCCGCGGACCGCCGCCATCGCCCGTACGGTCAGCGGAATGAGGTACGGGGCGTTGGGCCGTCCGCGGTACGGGGCCGGGGTGAGGTAGGGCGCGTCCGTCTCGACGAGGACCAGCTCCAGCGGGGCCACGGCGAGCGCCTCGCGCAGCGGGGCCGCGTTCTTGAAGGTGACCGTCCCGGCGAAGGACATGTAGTAGCCGGCGGCGGCGCACTCGCGGGCCATCTCCGCGTCCCCCGAGTAGCAGTGGAAGACGGTCCGCTCCGGGGCGCCCTCCTCGCGCAGCACCCGCAGGACGTCCGCGTGGGCCTCGCGGTCGTGGATGACCAGGGCCTTGCCCTGCCGCTTGGCGATCTCGATGTGGGCGCGGAAGGAACGCTCCTGCGCGGCCATCCCCTCGGGCCCCGTGCGGAAGTAGTCCAGTCCGGTCTCACCGACCGCCTTGACGTGGTCCAGCGCGGCGAGCGCCTCGATCTCGGCCAGCGCGTCGTCCAGGGCGCCCTCGCCGCCACCGGTCCGAGCGCCCTGCCGGGACCAGCCGTCGGGGTCGCCGTGCACGATGCGGGGGGCTTCGTTCGGGTGAAGGGCCACGGTCGCGTGGACGTTCTCGTAGGCGGCCGCGGTCTCGGCCGCCCACCGGGAGCCCTTCACGTCGCAGCCCACCTGGACGACCGTCGTCACACCCACCGAGGCGGCCTTCGCCAGGCCTTCCTCGACGGTCCCGGACTGCATGTCCAGGTGGGTGTGCGAGTCCGCCACCGCCACCCGGAGGGGTTCGGGCAGCGGCGGCGGTGCGTCCTTGGTCTGCGCTTTCTCCTCGCGTGTCATACGGCCGATCTTATGACCGGCGGAAGATCCCCAGCAGCCGGGAGAGCAGGCCCCGGCGCTCCTCGTCCGCGTCGATGGCGACGGGCCCCGGGGCGTCGTGCCGCAGGGGTGCCTTGCGCGCCTTCGGGGGCCTGGGGAGGTCCGCGCCCGCCGGCACCGGGCCGGCGATCCCGGGGGCGACGGGGTAGTGGTAGAGCTGGTCGAGCATGCCGAGCACCGAGGAGACCTGGCCCGCCCGCATGATGCGTACGACGTGGCCGCCGCAGTTGAGGCAGGTCGGGTTCGACAGCGGGGAGGGCACCCGCTCACCCTTGACCGTGTACATGATGAACGGCTGGCCCGCGCCGTCGACGTGGTGCTCTATCGCGTAGGCCTGTTCCCAGCCGTATCCGCACCGCATGCAGGCGAACGAGTACGCCTCGTGCACGGTCTGCACATCAGGTGCGGAGACCGGCACGCCCGCTGCGGAGACGGGTGCCGGGGTGTCTGCGATCTCACTCATGCCAGCTCCTCTTGTTCCACTGGTGCCATTGCCAGTGGACGCCTCTTCGGGCGGGAGCGCATCAGGCCCTGTCTAGTGTTGGACGGTCTTTGGGCGACTCATGCCCAAAGCGCCCGGTGCGCGGTCTGAGCTTTGCCTTTCAGGTTAGCTCTTTACCGACTTACGGCACCTTTTGTGCCTCGTTCTTTGCCGCCACCACCGCGTCGAAGACCTCCCGCTTGGGTACCCCGGCCTCGGCCGCGACCGCCGCGATGGCCTCCTTGCGCCGCTCCCCCGCCTCCTCGCGCACCCGCACCCTGCGCACCAGCTCCGCCGCGTCCACATCGCCGGGGCCGGGCGCCGCGGCGCCCTCCACGACGACGGTGATCTCCCCCCGCACACCGTCGGCCGCCCAGGCCGCCAGCTCGCCGAGGCCGCCGCGCTTGACCTCCTCGTAGGTCTTCGTCAGCTCGCGGCACACGGCGGCCCGCCGCTGGGGGCCGAACACCTCGGCCATCGCGGCCAGGGTGTCGTCGAGCCGGTGCGGGGCCTCGAAGTACACGAGCGTGCGCCGCTCGTCCGCCACCTCGCGCAGCCGGCCCAGGCGCTCGCCCGCCTTGCGCGGCAGGAACCCCTCGAAGCAGAAGCGGTCCACCGGCAGCCCGGACAGGGCGAGCGCGGTGAGCACGGCCGAGGGGCCGGGCACGGCGGTGACCTTGATGTCCTTCTCCACGGCGGCGGCGACCAGCCGGTAGCCGGGGTCGGAGACGGAGGGCATCCCCGCGTCGGTGACGAGCAGCACCCGCTTGCCCGCCTCCAGGGCCTCGACCAGTTCCGGGGTGCGCGCCGTCTCGTTGCCCTCGAAGTACGACAGGACCCGGCCCGTGGTGTGCACGCCGAGCCCCTGGGTCAGCCGGCGCAGCCGCCGGGTGTCCTCGGCGGCGACCACGTCGGCCCGTTCCAGCTCGGCCGCGAGGCGGGGCGGGGCGTCGGCGAGGTCACCGATGGGGGTGCCGGCGAGGACGAGCACACCCGCCGCGCCGGGGGCCGGGTGGACGGGTTCGGTACCGCGGGGCTGGTCAGTTGTCACGCGGCCATCCTCTCATTGGGGCTCGGCCGGCCTCCGGGGCGCTTTCAGTGGGCTCCCACAGATCAGTTCCCTACGATGGCCCGGTGACCAGTACCGCGACGCCTCCGCCCAGCCCCGCGGGGGCCCCTCCCGCCCCGCCGGAGGGAAGGGCAGAAGAGCCGCCCACCTGGCTGCGCCGCCTGCGCGGCTTCGGCTACGTGCGCTCCGCCGCGGCCGAGCCGCGCGCGGACGTCCGCACCCGCCTGGTGCCCCCGTACGCCAAGCCGTCCCCCCAGCTGTGGACGGCGCTCGGCGTGCCCGCCTCGGCCGTGGGCACCTGGCAGCGGGTGCTCGCCTGGGCGGGGCCGCTGCTGGTGGCGCTGGTCGCCGGGGTGCTGCGGTTCGTGCACCTGGGCAGCCCGAAGGCGGTGATATTCGACGAGACGTACTACGCCAAGGACGCCTGGGCCACGATCCAGCAGGGCTACGAGGCGAGCTGGCCCAAGGACATCGACAAGTCGATCCTCGCCAACCCCGACGGGATCTCCCTCCCGCTGGACCCGGGCTACGTCGTGCACCCGCCCGTCGGCAAGTGGGTGATCGGCCTCGGCGAGTGGATCTTCGGCTTCACCCCGTTCGGCTGGCGGTTCATGACCGCCGTACTCGGCACCCTCTCGGTGCTGATGCTGTGCCGGATCGGGCGCCGGCTGCTGCGCTCCACCTTCCTCGGCTGCCTGGCGGGCGCCCTGCTCGCCGTGGACGGCCTGCACCTGGTGATGAGCCGCACCGCGCTGCTGGACCTGGTGCTGATGTTCTTCGTCCTCGCCGCCTTCGGGGCGCTGCTCATCGACCGCGACAGGAGCCGGGCCAGACTCGCGGCCGCGCTCCCGGTGGACGACGAGGGCCGGGTCCGGCCCGATCTGAAGATCGCCGAGACGCTGCGGCTGGGCTGGCGCCCGTACCGGATCCTGGCCGGGGTCTGCCTGGGCCTGGCCGCCGGCACGAAGTGGAACGGCTTCGTGGTCCTGGCCTTCTTCGGCATCCTCACCGTGCTCTGGGACGCCGCCGCGCGCCGCACCGCGGGCGCGGGCGCCCCGTACGCGGCGATGCTGCGCCGCGACGCCGTGCCCGCCTTCGTCTCCACGGTCCCGGTGGCGATCGTGACGTACGTGGCCTCCTGGAGCGGCTGGATCTTCAGCCCCGACAACGGCAAGGGCGGCTACCTGCGCGACTGGGCGGCCAAGAACGACCAGGGCAGCTCGCTGGCGTTCCTGCCGGAGTGGCTGCGCAGCCTGTGGCACTACGAGACCGAGGTCTACAAGTTCCACGTCGGCCTGACCTCGGGGCACACCTACGACTCCAACCCGTGGAGCTGGCTGGTCCTGGGCCGCCCGGTCTCCTACTTCTACGAGTCCCCCGAGCCCGGCACCGCCGGCTGCCCGGCGACGGAGGCGGGCAAGTGCGCCCGCGAGGTCCTGGCCCTGGGCACCCCGCTGCTGTGGTGGGCGGGCTGCTTCGCGCTGCTGTACGTGCTGTGGCGGTGGTTCTTCCGCCGCGACTGGCGGGCGGGCGCGATCGCGTGCGCGCTCGGCGCGGGCCTGCTGCCCTGGTTCAACTACCAGGAGCGGACCATCTTCTACTTCTACGCGGTGGTCTTCGTCCCGTACCTGTGCCTGGCGGTGGCGATGATGATCGGCGCCCTGCTGGGCCCGGCGGGCTCGTCCGAACGCCGGCGGGCGCTGGGCGCGATCGGGGCGGGGGTCCTGGTCCTGCTGATCGTGTGGAACTTCATCTACTTCTGGCCGATCTACACGGGCCAGACCCTCCCGATGGACTCCTGGCGCGGCCGCATGTGGCTGGACACCTGGGTCTAGCAGCGGGAACAGCGGCGAGAACGGCGGATGGCCCGGCACCTCCCAGGTGCCGGGCCATCCGCCGTCCGGCGGGCTTCAGAGGCCCCTTGACATGTTCCGGTCCGGTAACAAAGACCTGCTGATACGTCAGCGCAGCGTAAGGTCTGCACCACGAGTTCTTTGAACACGTTCAGAGAACTGAGGTCCGGGGGAGGACTTGAATGAACGGGGTAGCGAAGGGCGCCGTCATCGGCGGGGTGTTCATCGCGATGCTCGGCGGGGCCGGGTACGGGGTGTACGCGCTGGTCGGGGACGCGGGCGGCGAGGGCAATGCCGGCATCAAGGCCGGTGAGGCCTCGTACCGTCCGGAGAAGGGCAGCGGCCCGGTCACCGAGACGGAGACCGCCGAAGTGGCGAAGGCCTTCCTCGCCGCATGGGCGTCCGGGGACGACCGGGCGGCCGCCGACCTGACGAACAACGCCCAGGCCGCCCAGACGGCCGTCGCCGACTACAAGGCCAAGGCGTACGTCTCCAAGGCCGTGATCACCCCCGGTACGGCGAAGGGCGACACCGTCCCCTTCACGGTCGCCGCGGAGATCACCTACGAGGGCACCACCAAGCCCCTCGCCTACGAGTCCCAGCTGACCGTGGTGCGCGGGGTGACCAGCGGCAAGCCGCTGGTCGACTGGCAGCCGTCGGTGATCCACCCGCAGCTCCAGAAGGACGAGAAGCTGCGCGCGGGCGCCCCGGCGAGCCCGCCCGTCAAGCTGGTCGACCGCAACGACGAGGAGCTGACGGCGGAGAAGTACCCCTCGCTGCGGCCCCTCCTCGACCAGCTCCGCGACACGTACGGCAGCAAGACGGGCGGCAAGACCGGCGCCGAGGTCTGGATCGAGCCGGCCGTCGCGGGCACGCCCAAGCGGACCCTGCTGACCTTGGTGGAGGGGCAGCCGAGCGTCCTCAAGACGTACCTGGACGCGAAGGTGCAGGCGGCGGCCGAGAAGGCGGTCGCGAAGTTCCCGGAGGCGTCCGTGGTCGCCGTCAAGCCGAGCAGCGGGCACATCCTGGCCGTCGCCAACCACCGCCAGGACGGGTACAACGCGGCGATGGCGGGCACCCGGGCGCCGGGCTCCACGATGAAGATCGTGACGGCGGCGATGCTGCTGGAC
Organism: Streptomyces sp. NPDC048255; assembly: GCF_040652415.1. Taxonomy (NCBI): domain Bacteria; kingdom Bacillati; phylum Actinomycetota; class Actinomycetes; order Kitasatosporales; family Streptomycetaceae; genus Streptomyces; species Streptomyces sp. NPDC048255. The sequence continues at coordinate 32,815 of NZ_JBEZMA010000052.1, read as the reverse complement.
CGGGGCATGGTGGCGGCCGACAAGCCGGCGGAGTGCCCGAAGTCCGTGTCCTGGGGCGGGCGCCCCTTCCACAACCTGAAGAACTTCGACCTGCCGGCGGGCACCACCTTCGCGACCAGCTTCGCCAAGTCCTGCAACACCGCCTTCATCAAGCAGATCAAGCCCGTCGACGACGACGCCGCGCTGTCGAAGGAGGCCAGGGAGGTCTTCGGCATCGGCCTGGACTGGAAGACCGGCGTGAAGTCCACCGACGGCAAGGTCCCGGCGGCGACGGGCGCGGAGGCCGCCGCCGCGTACATCGGGCAGGGCCAGATCACCATGAACCCGCTGAACGTCGCCTCCATCACCGCGACCGCCCGCACCGGGGTCTTCCGCCAGCCGCTGCTGGTCTCCCCCGAGCTCGACGGCCGTACGATCGCGACGGCGCAGCGCCGGATGAAGCCCGCGGTGCAGCAGCAGCTGGTGTCGATGATGCGGCTGACGGCCACCGAGGGCACCGCCCAGAAGGCGATGGCCTCGGTCGGCGGCGACAAGGGCGCGAAGACCGGCTCGGCGGAGGTCGACGGCGCGGGCAGCCCGGACAGCTGGTTCACCGGCTTCAGCGGCGACATCGCCGCGGCGGCGATGGTCGAGGGCGGCGGCCACGGCGGCGACGCGGCGGGCCCGATCGTCGCCTCGGTGCTGTCCTCTTCCTGACGCGCCCCTCGCATTCCTGACGCGCCCCTCGCACCGCCCGGCGCCGGGGCGCCTCACGGGCGCCGGGCCGCTGCGCCGGCCTCCGTCCGGCGTCGGCAGCCCGGCGCGGCAGCCCCGCTTCGGCCCCGCGCCGGTGGAGCCGGGAGCCCAATCCAGCCCCGCCGGCGTTCGAGGCGCGGGCCCAATCCAGCCCCGCCGACGTTCGAGGCACCGGCCCCATCCAGCCCCGGCGGCATTCGAGGCGCGGGCCCAATTCAGCCCCGCCGGCGTTGAGGCGCGGGGTCCGGGGCGGAGCCCCGGCAGCGGCGCCGCACCGGACGGCCCACACGGAGCAGGGGCGGCGGAGCCGAACAGCCGAGGCGGAGTCGGGGCAGGCGGCGTGGAGGCCGGCGCAGAGAAACGGCTCGCCCCCGCACCCGCACAGCGCTAGCGTGCCGGCATGCGCACCCCCACCCACCCCCTCTTCGCCGAGGCCCTCGCCACCCTGGCCCTCGACGTCACCGTCCGCACGTTCCCCGAAGGGACCCGGACCGCCGCGGACGCCGCCGCCGCGATCGGCTGCGAGCTCAGCCAGATCGCGAAGTCGCTGGTCTTCGCGGCGGACGGGGTCCCGGTCCTGGTCCTCATGGACGGGGCCTCGCGGGTCGACGTCGAGGCGGTGCGCCGGGAGCTGGGCGCCGCGAAGGTCACCCGGGCGGATGCCGCCCTGGTGCGCGAGACCACCGGTTACGCGATCGGCGGCGTCCCGCCCTTCGGCCACCGCACCCGCACCCGCGTGCTGGCGGACCGGTCCCTGCTGGCCCACGAGGTGGTCTGGGCGGCGGCGGGCACCCCGCACACGGTGTTCCCGATGGCCCCGAAGGAGCTCATCGAGCACGCCGGGGCCGTCCTGGCCGACGTACGGGAAGCCGGCTGACCGCCAACTCCCGCCCCGCCGACGACCGAGGCACAGGGCCCACCCAGCCCCGCCACCGGTCAAGCCGGGGTCCCAATCCAGCCCCACCGACGTTTGAGGGCGGGGGCTCAATCCAGCACCGCCGGCGTTCGAGGCGTACGCCCATCCAGCCCCGTCGGCGCTTGAGGCAGGGCCCCACCCAGCCCGGCACCGGTCGAGCCGCGGTCCCAATCCAGCCCCGCTTGAGGCAGGGGCCCCATCCAGCCCCGCCGGCGTTTGAGGCGCGGGCCCAATCCAGCCCCGCCGGCGTTTGAGGCGCGGGGTCCGGGGCGGAGCCCCGGCAGCGGCGCCGCACCGGACGGCCCACACGGAGCAGGCGCGGCGGAGCCGGACAGCCCAGGCGGAGCCAAGACAGACGGCGCGGAAGCCAGGGCCGAGCCGTGCGGCCCTGCGCCAAGCGCCGAGCCCTGCGTCAAGCGGCGAGCCGCGAGCCCTGCCTCAAGAGGCGAGGGCTGACCGCAGCGCCCGTACCAGCGCCTGCGCACGCGGATCGGCAGTGACCGACTTGGCGAGGGCGTTGGTGACGTAGCCGAAGCCGATGCCCTCCTCCGGGTCCGCGAAGGCCAGCGAGCCGCCGCGGCCCGGGTGGCCGAAGGAGGCCGGGGACAGCAGCGGGGAGGCCGGGCCGTGCAGCATGTAGCCGGGGCCGAAGCGGGTGTTCACCACCAGGACCCGGTCCGGGCCGGCCGAGAGCTCCTTGCCGGCGAGGGCGGTGGTGGCCGGAGTGAAGATCCGGGCGCCGTCCTCCACCACCCCGATCGTGGCCGCGTAGAAGCGGGCGAGGGCGCGCGCGGTGCCGATGCCCGCCGAGGCCGGCAGTTCGGCGGCCCGGTAGGCGGGGTCGTTCTCGTCCGGCAGCGGATCGATGGCGGCGAAGGCGCGACGGGTGAGGGAGTCCGGGTCGGCGTAGGCCTCGGAAACGTTTCTCCTGGGCCTCGTCCTGAGCACGCCCGCGCTCTCGGGCGGGTCCACGGGGGCCACCCGCCCCACCCGGTGGACCTCCGTCTCCGGCAGGCCCATCCAGAACTCCAGTCCCAGCGGCTCCGCCAGCTCTTCGGCCCAGATGCCCCCGACGGTGCGGCCGGTCGCCCGCAGCACCAGCTCGGACAGCAGCCAGCTGTAGGTCTGCGCGTGGTAGCCGTGCTCGGTGCCGGGCTGCCAGAAGGGCTGCTGCACGGCGACCGCGCGCGGGCCGCTGACCCCGTCGGCGGCCTCGGCCGCGGTCAGTCCCCGGTCCAGCGCCGGCACGCCCGCGCGGTGCGCGAGCAGGTCGCGGACCAGGGTCCGGTCCTTGCCGCCCGCCTTGAACTCCGGCCAGTAGGAGCCCACCGGCGCGTCCAGGTCGAGCAGTCCGTTCTGGTGCAGCAGCAGGGGGACGGCCGCGGCCACGCCCTTGGTCGCGGAGCGGACGATCTGGGCGGTGTCAGCGGTCCAGGGCTCGGTGCCGTGCGCGTCCTTGGTCCCGCCCCACAGGTCCACGACCTTGCGGCCGTCCCGGTACACGGCGACGGCCGCGCCCCGGTCCCCGAGCACCTCGAAGTTGCGTACGAACGCGTCCCTGACGGGCTCGAAGCCCTCCGCCACCACACCCTGGATGTCCACGACCAGGCCAACAACCCGCGGCCTGCGCTTATGCCACGGCCACGGAGCGGGGGTCGAAGCCGAAGGGGAGCTCCAGGCGGTGGGCCCGCATCAGCTCCTCGTCGCACAGGAGCGCCTGCGTGCGGCCGTCCGCCGCGATGACCCCCTGGCTGAGGATCACGGCCCGGGGGCAGAGCTCCAGCGCGTACGGGAGGTCGTGCGTGACCATCAGGACGGTCACGTCCAGCGAGCGCAGGATGTCCGCGAGCTCGCGGCGCGAGGCCGGGTCCAGATTGGACGAGGGCTCGTCCAGGACGAGGATCTCGGGCCGCATGGCGAGGACGGTGGCCACCGCGACCCGGCGGCGCTGGCCGAAGGACAGGTGGTGCGGCGGCCGGTCGGCGAAGTCCGCCATGCCGACCTGCTCCAGGGCGTCCCGGACCCGCTCCTCCAGCGCCGCGCCGCGCATTCCGGCCGCCGCCGGTCCGAAGGCGACGTCCTCCCGCACGGTCGGCATGAACAGCTGGTCGTCAGGGTCCTGGAAGACGATCCCGACCCGGCGCCTGATCTCGGCGAGGTTCCGCTTCTCCACGGGCAGCCCGGCCACGGTCACGGAGCCGACCCCGCCGGCCAGGATGCCGTTGAGGTGCAGCACCAGGGTGGTCTTCCCGGCGCCGTTGGGGCCGAGCAGGGCGACGCGCTCGCCGTGCCCGACGGTCAGGTCCACCCCGAAGAGGGCCTGGTGGCCGTCCGGGTAGGCGTAGGCGAGACCCGAGACCTCCAGGGAGGGGGCGGTCGCCGAGGGTGTGGTCGCTGAGGATGCCGTCACAGGGTCCATCCCATCAGACAGACGGCGAGCGCCGTCACCGGGAGTACGGCCGCGTGCGCCCACTGGGTGCGCGTGGCCGCGACGTCGTCGATCACCGGCATCGAACCGGCGTAGCCGCGGCTGACCATCGCCAGGTAGACGCGCTCGCCCCGCTCGTAGGAGCGGATGAACAGCGCGCCGGCCGTCTTGGCCAGCACCCCCCAGTGCCGGATGCCGCGGGCCTCGAACCCGCGCGAGCGGCGGGCGATGGACATCCGGCGCAGCTCGTCGGTGATCACGTCCCCGTAGCGGATCATGAAGGTGGCGATCTGTACGAGCAGCGGCGGGAGCTTCAGCCGCTGGAGCCCCAGCAGCAGTGCCCGCAGTTCGGTGGTGGAGGCGAGCAGGACGGACGCGGCCACGCCGAGGGTGCCCTTGGCCAGGACGTTCCAGGCGCCCCACAGGCCGGAGACGCTGAGCGGGACGCCGAGTACGTCCACCCGCTCGCCCTCGGCCACGAAGGGCATCAGGACGGCGAAGGCCACGAACGGGACCTCGATCAGCAGCCGCTTCAGCAGGAAGCCGGCCGGGATCCGGGCCACGGCCGCGACCCCGGCGATGAGGAGGGCGTACAGGCCGAAGGCCCACACCGCCTCGCGCGGTGTGGACACCACGACCACCACGAACGCGAAGGTCGCGGCGAGCTTGCAGTGCGGCGGCAAGGCGTGGACCGGTGAGTGACCGGGCCGGTAGAGCCGGTGGGCGTGGCCCGCGCCCATCTCAGACCGCCGACGGCTGGGCCGCGGCGGGCTCCTCGGTACGGCGGCGGCGCACCGCCCAGAAGACCCCGGAGCCGACGGCTACGGTCGCGCCTACGCCGATGACGCCCGCGAGGCCCACGGAGAGGCCCTCGTTCCCGATGTCCTTGATCTCGTAGTCGGCGAGCGGGGAGCCGGCGGTGGCGTGCGTGTACTGGTCGGCCTTGGCGTCGATGCCCTTGTCGGCGGCGACCTTCTCCAGGCCGTCGGGGCTGCCGGAGGCGAAGGAGGAGACGATCCCGGCGAGGGCCAGGGCGGAGACCATGCCGACGGCCCAGACCTTCTTGGTGGAGCGGGCGGCGACCGGCTCCGCGGCGGCGGCCGGGGCGTCGACGAGCTCTCCGCCGACGCGCAGCTTCAGCGGCGCGGTCAGCCCGCGCGCCCCGTGGACGAGGTCGGGCCGGACGGCGATCACGGCGCCCACGGTGGCGGCGGTGATGGCCGCCTCACCGATGCCGATGAGCACGTGCACGCCGACCATGGCGGTGATCACCTTGCCGATGGCCACGTCGGTGGTCCCGCCGACGGCGTAGAGGAGGGTGAAGGCGGCGGCCGAGGCCGGCACCGAGAACAGGGCTCCGGTGAAGGCGGCGACGGTCACGGAGCGGCGGGTGCGCGGCAGGACCTTGAGCAGCCCGCGGAAGGTCGCGTAGGCGACGACCACGGTGACGACGCCCATGACGGTGATGTTGACGCCGAGGGCGGTCAGGCCGCCGTCGGCGAAGAGGATGCCCTGCATGAGCAGCACCACGGACACGCACAGCACACCGGTGTAGGGGCCGACGAGTATGGCGGCGAGCGCCCCGCCGAGCAGGTGGCCGCTGGTGCCCGCGGCGACCGGGAAGTTCAGCATCTGGACGGCGAAGATGAAGGCGGCGACGAGGCCGGCGAGCGGCGCGGTGCGCTCGTCCAGCTCCCGGCGTGCGCCGCGGAGGCTGACGGCCACCGCGGCGGCGGCCGCCACTCCGGCGGCCACCGAGACGGGTGCGTTGATGAATCCGTCGGGCACATGCATGGAGTGGCTCCGCTTCTTATGCAGTCTTTAACCGTTCAAGAATAGTGCTCACTTGCAAATGGTTGGCAAGAGCGCGCGCGTCACAAATAGAGCCGTGCGGTTTCGTGGGAATGTGCGAGGCTGGACGGACAAACGGAGTCAAAGGTTCCGATTTCGAGGAGTCGTGTCGATGTCAGCGACCGCCGAGAATCCCCCTGCCGCCCGGACCGCCACCGCGACCGTCGCCCTCGTCGAGGAACGCGTCAGCGCGCGCGTGATCACCGACGACCCCCTCTACCGGAAGATTCCGGTCGCGCTGCGCTTCGTCCCCGCCGAGCCGCTGGCCGTACGGATCGTCTTCCCCGCCGACCTGTCCCCCGAGGGCACCGACAACGAGTGGGTCTTCCCCCTCGCCCTGCTGGAGGCGGGCCTGCTGGCCCCGTCCGGCACCGGGGACGTACGCGTCTGGCCGTGCGGCCGCGTGCAGGCGGTCGTCGAGTTCCACTCCCCCGACGGGGTCGCCGTGATCCAGTTCGACATCGCCGCCCTGCGCCGCTTCCTTCGCCGCACGTACGCCCCCGCCACCCGGTAGGGGGTACCTCGCCGGTCAGGCCGGACACCCCCAAGGCGCAACGGCCCCGGCCCCGTACCACCTGAGGATCAGGCGGTACGGGGCCGGGGCCTTCAGCCGTACGGAGCAAGGTCAGGCGTTGACCAGCTCGCGGTCCTTGTCCGGACCCTCGGGGGAGCCGGTGTCGTCCGCGAGGTGGCGCCGCAGGCTCTCGCCCTCCACGTCCACGTTCGGCAGCAGCCGGTCCAGCCACTTGGGCAGCCACCAGGCCTTGTGCCCGAGCAGTGCGAGCACCGCCGGGACGATGGCCATGCGGACCACGAAGGCGTCGAAGAAGACGGCGACGGCCAGACCGAAGCCGATCATCTTGACCATCTGGTCGCTGGCCCCCATGAAGCCCCCGAACACCGCGATCATGATGACGGCGGCGGCCACGACCACCCGGGCGCTGTACTGGAAGCCGGTCACGACGGCCTGCCCCGGGCGCTCGCCGTGGACGTACGCCTCCCGCATCCGGGTGACGAGGAAGACCTCGTAGTCCATGGCCAGACCGAAGACCACGCCCACCATGAAGATCGGCATCATCGACATGATCGGGCCGGTCTGCTCCACGCCGAAGACCGAGCCGAGCCAGCCCCACTGGAAGACCGCGACGACCGCGCCGAGGGCGGCGACCACCGAGAGCAGGAAGCCGAGGGCCGCCTTGAGCGGGACCAGGATCGAACGGAACACCAGCATCAGCAGCAGGAAGGCGAGGCCGACCACGAGCGCCAGGTAGGGCAGCAGCGCGTCGTTCATCTTCTGCGAGAAGTCGATGTTCATCGCGGTGGCGCCGGTGACCAGGACGTCGTCCCCGCTGCCGTCGCGGATCGAATGGACCAGGTCCTCGGTCTGCGTGGAGGACGGGCGGTCCTTCGGGATGACGGTGATCACCGCGGCGTCGCCGTCCGCGTTGGGGGCGGGCGGGGTGACCGCGGCCACGCCCTCCAGGCCCTTGATCCGGTCGGCGGTCTCGGCGGCGAGCTCCTTGCCCCCGTCCACGACCACCATCAGCGGGCCGTTGAAGCCCGGGCCGAAGCCCTCGGACAGCAGGTCGTACGCCTGACGCTGGGTGGTGGAGACCGGCTGGGCGCCGTCGTCCGGCAGGCCCATCTCCAGCTTGCTCGCCGGGATCGCGATGACGCCGAGGCCGATCACACCGGCCAGCAGGACCATGACCGGGCGGCGCAGGACGAAGCGGGCCCAGCGGGTGCCGCCGTTCGCCTTCTGCTCGGCACCGGCGGCCTTGTCCTTGCTCTTGGTCTTGCCCTGGCCCTTGCCGAACAGCTTGCTCTTCTCGCCGGCCGGCAGGACCTTCTTGCCCGCGAAGCCGAGGATGGCCGGGACCAGCGTGAGGGCGACCAGGACCGCGATGACCACGGTTCCGGCGGCCGCGACGCCCATCTTGGTCAGCATGGGGATGTTGACGACGGCCAGGCCCACGAGGGCGATGACCACGGTCAGACCGGCGAACACGACGGCGGAGCCGGCAGTTCCGGCGGCCCGGCCCGCGGCCTCGTCGCGCTCACGGCCCTCGGCGAGCTCCGCGCGGTAGCGGGAGACGATGAAGAGCGCGTAGTCGATGCCGACCGCGAGGCCGATCATCGTGGCGAGGGTGGCGGTGGTGTTGCCGAGGTCCAGCACGTTGGCGAGCGCGGTGATGGAGGAGACGCCGATGCCCACGCCGATGATCGCCGTCAGCAGCGGCAGACCGGCCGCGATCAGCGAGCCGAAGGTGATGACGAGGACGATCGCGGCGACCAGGATGCCGATGATCTCCCCGGAACCGGTCTCGGGGGCCGCCATCAGCGCGTCGCCGCCGATCTCGACGGTCAGGCCCTGGGCCTCGGCCTCCTTGCCGGAGTCCTTCAGCGCCTCACGGGTCTGGTCGGTCAGCTCCATGCCGCTGACCACGTACTTGGTGCTGATGTAGGCGGTGGAGCCGTCCTGGCTCACGGCCTGCGTCTGGTACGGGTCGGCGACCGAGGAGATCTGGTCCTTGCCCGGGCCGGACTTCAGGTCCTCGACGATCTTCTCGACCTGGGCCTTGGTGTCCGGGTCGGTGACCTTGGCCCCGGCCGGGGCCTTGATGACGATGCGGGCGGTGGCGCCGTCGGCGGCCATCCCCGGGAACTTCTTGTCCAGCAGGTCGAAGGCCTTCTGGGCCTCCGTGCCGGGTATCGAGAACGAGCCGGAGGTGGGGGCGGACGCCGAGGCCGCGCCGAAGCCGGCGAGGAACAGCAGCGCCACCCAGACGAGGGCGACGAGGCGTCGGCGCCGGAAGGCGCCTCTGCCGAGGCGGTAGAGGAAGGTGGCCACGTCGGTGGTTCTCCCGTTCAGGTCGTGGGATGGATCCGGTGCGGATCAGGGCATGGAGAGCCGGCCCGACGACGAGAGCGGCGTGTCAGGAGCAGCAAAAAGGAAATGCGGGGCGGATCAGACGCCGAGGGCGGGGAAGACCACGGCGTCGATGAAGTCACCGAGGAAAGTCCGGTCCACCGGACGGTCCTCGATCAGCGGGAGCGCGATGAACGCCCCGATGAGCATGTGCGGTACGAACTCCAGGGCCGGACAGTCCGGGACGATCTCGCCCCGGTCCACCGCACGCTGGAGCATCACCTGCAAACCGGTGATCTCGGGGTCGACCAGCAGGTCCCGCAGCGCCTTGTGGAGCTCCGGGCTCTCGTGGACCGCATGGGCCAGACCCCGCATCAGGGCGGTGTCCTTGGCCATCTGGGCGTCGTCGGAGTGCTCCACCATGCGCGCGAAGTCCCCGCGCAGGCTGCCCGTGTCGATCTCCCGCAGCGAAACGGGCTGCGTGCATCGCAGGGCTTTGGCGACCAGCTCCGGCTTGCTCCCCCACTGGCGGTAGAGGGTGGCCTTGCTGGACTTCGTACGGGCGGCGACCGCGTCCATGGTCAACGCCTCGTAGCCGACGTCACGCAGGAGGTCGAGGACCGCCTCGTGCAGTTCGGCCTGCCGTTCGGGGGTGATCCGGCTGCGCCGGGCCGCCATCGCCTCGGTCATCGCCGTGCCTCCCGTCCGAACGCGCCTCTTATCGAAACGAATGTGTTCCGTACGCCTAAGACGATACCCCTACGCCGAACGAAACGAAACCGTTCCGTTTCGCTGTGGGCGTGGCATGGATCACCTGTACGAGTTGCCAGGCCCCCCTGGCGCGGAAAGCATTGGGGGGTGAGTCACGACGTCGCGTACCTCCGCTTCCCGCACCTGCACGACGACCTGCTGTGCTTCGCCACCGAGGACGACCTCTGGGTCGCCCCGCTGGTCCCCGACGGACAGACTCCCGGCCGGGCCTGGCGGATCACCGTCGACCGGACCCGGGTCAGCCACCCGCGCTTCTCCCCCGACGGCCGGCACATCGCCTTCACCACCTGGCGCAGCCTAGACCCCGAGATCCACCTCGCCCCCGTCGACGGCGGCCCCGCCCGCCAGCTGAGCCACTGGGGCGCCACCGACACCCGCGTCTGCGGCTGGACCCCGCCCGACGAGCACGGACACAGCGACATCCTCGCCGTGTCCTCGCACGGCCAGCCCTTCTCCTACTTCGCCTGGGCCTACAGCCTCCCCACCGACGGCAGCCCCGGCGGGCGCCTGCCCTGGGGACCGGTCTCCGACATCCAGGTGCACGACGGGGACGAGGGCGAGCGGCGCACCCTGCTGCTCACCGGCAAGCCCCCGCACGAGCCCGCCGCCTGGAAGCGCTACCGCGGCGGCGCCACCGGCCGGCTGTGGCTGCACGGCCGGCGGCTGCTGGAGGACATCGACGGCCACCTCGACGCCCCGATGTTCGCCGACGGCCGGATCGCCTTCCTCTCCGACCACGAGGGCGTCGGCAACCTCTACTCCTGCCTGCCCGACGGAACCGACCTGCGCCGGCACACCGACCACGACGAGTTCTACGCCCGGCACGCCTCCACCGACGGCCGCCGGATCGTCTACCAGTGCGCCGGGGACATCTGGCTCGTGGACTCGCTGGCCCCCGGCGCCGCCCCGCGCAAGCTCCAGGTCCGGCTGGGCGGACCGCGCGCGGGCCGGCGCACGTACCAGGTCCCCGCCGCCAGCCACGTCGACTCGCTGTCCGTCGACGCCACCGGGCGGGCCAGCGCGGTCGTGGTCCGCGGCAGCCTGTACTGGCTGACCCACCGCGACGGGCCGGCCCGGACCATCGCCGACACCCCGGGCGTACGGGTGCGGCTGCCCGAGATGCTCGGCAGCGGCGGGCAGGTCGCCTACGTCACCGACGCCGAGGGCGAGGACGCGATCGAGATCGCGTACCTCCCGCGCGCCTCCGGGGAACGGGAGCCGCGCCGGCTGGCCTCGGGCGAGCTGGGGCGCGTACTGGAGCTGCTGTCCGACCCCGACGGGGAACGCCTCGCCATCGCCTCCAACGACGGGCGCCTGCTGCTCATCGACGCCGGCGAGGAGTCCGACGGCGAGGTCACCGAGCTGATCCGGTCCATCAACGGGCCCGTCACCGACCTGGCGTTCTCCCCCGACGGCTGCTGGCTGACCTGGTCGCACCCGGGCATCGGGCGCTCGCTGCGGCAGATCAAGATGGCCCGGATCTCCGGCCCCGGCGCCCGTACGGTCATCGACGTCACCAACGGCCGCTTCGAGGACGAGAGTCCGGTCTTCACCCGCGACGGGCGCTACCTCGCCTTCCTGTCGTGGCGCGGGTTCGACCCGGTCTACGACGTGCACACCGGCGACCTGTCCTTCCCGCTGGGCTGCCGCCCGTACCTGGTGCCGCTCTCCTCGGCGACCCCCTCGCCGTTCGCGTTCTCCCCCGACGGACGTCCGGCCGCCGGCGGCCTCGACCCGGCGGAGGGGGACTCGGAATCGGGCGACGGCGCGGTGACCGTGGAAGTGGAGGGGCTGGAGAGCCGGGTGACACCGTTCCCGGTATCGGCGTCGAAGTACTCGGCCCTCTACCCGGTGCACGGCGGCGGGCTGGTCTGGCTGCGCTGGCCGATCTCCGGCGCGCTCGGCGAGACCTTCGCCAACCCGGCCGACACCAGCGGCAAACCCACGCTGGAGCACTTCGACATGACCAAGGCCCGCAAGACCGAACTGGCCTCGGGGCTGGACTGGTTCGCGGTCAGCGGCGACGGCACCCGGCTCGTGCTCAACGACGACGGCGACCTGCGGGCGGTCCCGGCCACCGAGTCCGGCGACAGCGACTCGACGGTCTACCTGGACCTGCGGCGCATCCTGCACGAGGTGGACCCGGCGGCCGAGTGGCGCCAGGCCTTCGAGGAGGCCGGGCGGATCATCCGCGCCTACTTCTGGGAGCCGGGCATGTGCGGCATCGACTGGGACGGGGTGCTGCGCCAGTACCGCCCCCTGGTCGAACGGGTCGCCTCGCCCGACGAGTTCGCCGACCTCCTGCGCGAGGTCCTCGGCGAACTGGGCACCTCGCACGCCTACGTCTCCCCCGCACGCCGCAACGAAGGCCCCCCGCACTACCAGCGGGCCATCGGGCTGCTCGGCGCCAACCTGGTGCCCCGGGACGGGGCGTGGGTGGTCAGGCGGATCCTGCCCGGCGAGTCCTCGGACTCCAAGGCCCGCTCCCCGCTGGCGGGCACCGGCATCCGCGAGGGCGCCGTGCTCACCCATGTGGACGGGCGGCCCGTGGACCCGGTCACCGGCCCCTACCCGCTGCTCTCGGCGGCCGGGGGCACCACGGTGGAGCTGACCTTCCAGCCCGCGGAGGGCGAGGGCCCGGCCCGCCGGGTGGCCATCGTGCCCCTGATCGACGAACGGCCGCTGCGCTACCAGGACTGGGTGTCCAAGCGGCGCGCGGTGGTCCGGGAGATCAGCGGCGGCCGCTGCGGCTACCTGCACATCCCCGACATGGGCGGCTCGGGCTGGGCGCAGTTCAACCGCGACCTGCGGATGGAGATGTCCCGGCCCGCGCTGATCGTGGACGTACGCGGCAACGCGGGCGGGCACATCAGCGAGCTGGTGGTGGAGAAGCTGACCCGCTCGATCCTCGGCTGGGACCTGACGCGCAACGCCCAGCCGGTCTCGTACGCCTCCAACGCGCCCCGCGGTCCGATCGTGGCCCTCGCCGACGAGGCGACCTCCTCCGACGGGGACATGATCACCGCGGCCATCAAACTGCTGGGGCTGGGCCCGGTGGTGGGCCAGCGCACCTGGGGCGGGGTGGTCGGCATGACCGGCCGGCACACCCTCGGCGACGGCACGGTGATCACCGTGCCGATGAACGCCGCGTGGTTCCCGGAGTACGGCTGGTCGGTGGAGAACCACGGCGTGGAACCGGACCTCCCGATCCTGCGCACCCCGCTCGACTGGGCCGAGGGGCGGCACGCCCAGCTGGACGACGCCGTGCACCTGGCGCTGGAGCTGCTGGAACAGGACCCGGCGCTCCAGCCTCCCGGCTACACGGACGTACCGGACCGCCGCCGTCCGAAGCTGCCGCCGAGGGCGTAGCGCGGCGCGGGGAGCGCGGAAGGGCCCGGTCCGCGGGGAGTGCGGACCGGGCCCCCTGCGGCGGGCCCGGGTGCGGCTGCGGATCCGGTCAGTCCTCGAAGCCGCTGTCGAAGGCGTCCCGGGTCCTGTCGGCCCGCGCCTTCGTGTCCTGCTCGGCCTGTTCGGCCTGTCCGGCCTGTCCGGCCTGCGAGGAACGTCCGGAGGTCTCGTCCCGCAGGCCCGGCGCGCCCTGCGCCTTGGCCCTGGCCTGCTCGGCGAGCTGCTTCGCCTTGTCCTGGAACTGGTCCTTGAGACCCATGCTGTTCCTCCTGGAAGGGTGTCGGGGCTTGGCCCCGACCAGCCTGGCACGCAGCGACATCCCTCGCATTTCGACTAGGCGCGCCGGGTCCGCTCCTGCTCGTCGGCGGCCCCGCCGGCTCCCACAAGTCCCTTGGAGACACTGCCGAGTCGGGGCTCGAACCGCTTCATCTCGCGCTGTCCGACCGCGCCGATGATCCCCGGCAGGTACCCCCGTACGCCCTGCATCCCGCGCAGCCACCACTGCGCGTACACGTGCGCCGAGCGCCGCTCGATGCCCGCCACGATGCGGTCGACCGCGGGACCCAGGGGGTACGTGCGGTTCGCGGGCCACGGCAGCCGCTGGCGCAGCTCGCGCATGACCTCGTCCTGGTCGGCGCCGCGCACCATGTCGGTGTCGGTCCAGGAGAGGTAGCCGACGCCGACCTTGACCCCCTTGTGGCCGACCTCGGCGCGCAGGCAGTGGGCGAAGGCCTCGACTCCCGACTTGGAGGCGCAGTACGCGGTCATCATGGGCGCCGGGGTGATCGCGGCGAGCGAGGCGATCTGGAGGAAGTACCCGCGGCTCTCCGTCAGGACGGGCAGGAAGGCCCGTCCCGTCACGGCCCCGCCGATCAGGTTGACCTCGATCACCCGGCGCCAGGCGTCGGGGTCGGAGTCGGCGAACGGCCCGCCGGAGGCCACGCCCGCGTTGGCGACGACGATGTCGACCTTGCCGAAGCGCTCCTTGACCTCCTGCGCGACCCGGGCCATGGCCTCGTGGTCGGTGACGTCGGCGTACCAGTGGTCGCTTTCGGCGTGCAGCCGCTCGGAGACCTCCTTGAGGGCCTCCGGCTCCAGACCCACCAGCGCGACCTTCGCGCCCCGCGCGGAGAGCTTGCGGGCGAGCAGCTCGCCCACGCCGCGGGCGGCTCCGGTGACGACGGCGACCTGGCCTTCCAGACTCCTGTGCGCGCTCACGGCGTCTTCTCCTTCTCTTCGGCCTCTACGGCGGGGAGGTACAGCGCGGTCAGCTCGCGCACCGCACCGGTGACGGCCTCGGGGGCCTCGACGGGCGTCATGTGCCCCGTGCCGGTGAGCTCGGTGAGCCCTACGCAGTTCGGCAGGGCGGCGGCGATCCCCCGGGCGTGCACCACGGGGGTGAGCCGGTCGTCCTTGCCGCCGATGACGGCGGTGGGCACGGTGAGCCGGGCCAGTTCGGCGTCGAGGTCCAGCCCGGCCAGCACCTGGGACCAGGCGTGGCGGACCCCGGTGGGACAGGCGTGCACGATACGGGCACAGGCCTCGACCTTGTCCGGCGCGGAACCGGCGGCCATGGTGGCGTACTTGAGCACCTTCCGCGCGATCGGCGTGACCGGCCCGAGCGGGGCGCGGGAGCCGAGGACCGCGCCGGTGACACGGGTGCGCACCCGCCCGGCGCGGATCGGCAGGACCATGGCCTCCTCGACGAGCCGGGCGCTGCCGGTGCTGCACAGCAGCGCGGCCGCGGTGTGCTCGGCGAACTCCGGCCGCCCGGCGGCGGCCATGATCGTCATCCCGCCCATGGAGTGCCCGGCGACCACGGCCCGCTCCCCGGGGGCGAGGGCGGCTCCGAGGACGGCGACCAGGTCGTCGGCGAGGGCGGTGGTGCTGTGCGTACGGGAGGCGGGGCTGCGCCCGTGGCCGCGCTGGTCGTAGGCGATGACCCGGTGGTCCTTCGCCAGGTCCCGTATCTGCGCGGCCCAGAACGCGGTGGAGCAGGTCCAGCCGTGCGCGAGCACCACGGCCGGCGCCCCCTCCTCGCCGTGCACCTCGGCGTGCAGCCGGGCCCCGTCGGCGGAGACGGCGACGAGCTCCCGCCGCGCGGCGGGCGGGGCGTACCGCCCGGAGACGACGTGCGCCGGCCGGCTCACGCGGCGCCCTCCGCCTGGGCGGCGGGCCGCGCATCTTCAGTCCCGCCGGAGGCCGATCCAGCCCCGCCGGAGGCAAACCCAGCCTCGTCGGCGTTTGAAGCGCCGCCGGAGCCAAACCCAGCCCCGCCGGCGTTTGAGGCGCGGGGGTCCGGGGGCAGAGCCCCCGGCACCGGCGCCGCGCCGGCAGCCCCCACCGCAGCCGGAACCCGCTCTCGCACCCGGACCACCTCGTACTCCGCCAGATCGACGCTCCGCGTCTCCCGGCGGAACTCGCCCGTCGTCCCCGGCCACACCGTCGTGTTGCGCCCCTGCGCATCCAGGTACCAGCTGGTGCAGCCGCCGGTGTTCCACACCGTCCGCTCCATCCGGGCCTGCACCTGCCGGTTCCATTGGTTGACGGCAGACGGACGGGCCGCGAGCGCGACCTTCCCACCCAGCATGCCGAGCTGCCGCAGGTAATCCGCCATGTAGTTGAGCTGCGACTCGATCATCAGGATCATCGAGCTGTTCCCGAGCCCGGTGTTCGGCCCGATGATCGTCATCCAGTTGGGGAAGCCCGCCGCGGTGGCCCCGCGCAGCGACTTCATCCCGTCCTTCCACTCGGCCGCGAGGGTCTTGCCCTCCGCGCCCACCACCCGGTCGGCGATCGGCATGTCCGTGACGTGGAAGCCGGTGCCGAAGATGATCGCGTCGGCCTCGGTCTCGGTCCCGTCGGCGGCGACCAGGACCGAGCCCCGGATCTCCTTGAGCCCGGAGGCGACCAGGTCCACGTCGGGCCGGGCCAGCGCCGGGTAGTACTCGCTGGAGAGCAGGATCCGCTTGCAGCCGATCCGGTAGGACGGCGTCAGCTTCGCCCGCAGCGCCGGGTCCTTGATCGAGCGCGCCATATTGGCCTTGGCCAGCGATTCGATCAGCCCGAGCTGGTTCGGCCGCTTGGTGAAGGCGCTGACCTGGAGCTCCCGGATCCCCCACAGCAGCCCGCGCCGCGCCGCGCGGGTGAAGGGCAGCTGGCGGTGGAGCCAGCGCTCCACGGCGGAGATGGCCCGGTCGGTGCGCGGCATCACCCACGGCGGGGTCCGCTGGAAGAGCGTGAGGTGCTCCACCTGGGGTGCGATGGCGGGCACGATCTGGATGGCGGAGGCGCCGGTGCCGATCATGGCGACGCGCTTGCCGGTCAGGTCGTAGTCGTGGTCCCAGCGCGCCGAGTGGAAGACCTTGCCGGGGAACTCGGCGAGTCCGGGGATCTCGGGCATCTTCGGGTCGGACAGCGGCCCGGTCGCCGAGACCACCACGTCGGCGGTCAGCTCACCGGAGGAGGTCTCGATCTCCCACCGCAGCTCCTCGGCGTCCCAGCGCATCATCCGCACGTCCGAGTCCAGCCGGATGTGCGGACGCAGCCCGAAGGTGTCGGCGACGCGCTCCAGGTACGCCCGGATGTGCGACTGCCCCGAGAAGGTCCGGGGCCAGTCGGGGTTGGGCGCGAAGGAGAAGGAGTACAGGTGCGAGGGGACGTCGCAGGCGCACCCGGGGTAGCTGTTGTCGCGCCAGGTCCCGCCGACCGAGCCGGCCCGCTCCAGGACGACGAAGTCGGTGATCCCCTCCCGCCGCAGCCGCACGGCGGCTCCCAGGCCGCCGAATCCCGACCCGATCACTGCCACTCGTACGTGCTCGCGCCGCTCGCGCTCGCCCTTGCCGCCCATGCCCGCCGCCTTCCGATTCCGCTTCGTCCGCAGTCCCAGCCACGCCACGCCACGCCACACACCGCCAAAACACTGCCAGCAATCACTGGCACAATCGGGAGAGTAGAGCAGCCGTGTACCCATGGGTAGGGGTCGCGCCCGGAAAGTTACCGCGGGTACCGCCTAGGCTGCGCCCGTGGCGAAGGAAGAGACGGAAGCGAAGACAGTGCGTGAGTACCGTACGGAGGAACTGGCCGAGGCGGCCGGCATCCCGGTGCGCACCCTGCGCTTCTACCGCGAGCGCAAACTGCTCCCGCCGCCCCGCCG
The DNA here is from genome assembly GCF_040652415.1 of Streptomyces sp. NPDC048255. Lineage (NCBI taxonomy): Bacteria > Bacillati > Actinomycetota > Actinomycetes > Kitasatosporales > Streptomycetaceae > Streptomyces > Streptomyces sp. NPDC048255. The sequence continues at coordinate 15,681 of NZ_JBEZMA010000052.1, read as the reverse complement.
CGAGGGCCGCATCGCCTGGTACGACGACCACCACCTGGCCCGGCTGCGCACCATCGCCGCCCTGCTGGAGCGCGGCCACACCCTGGGCGGCATCGCCGAGCTGACGGCCGCCTTCGAGAACGGCCGCGACGTCGGACAGCTCGGCGAGCTGCTCGGCATCGGCTGGTCGGAGGAGACCCCCGTGCGCCTCACCCCGGAGGCACTGGCCGACTACTTCGAGGGCGAGGTCACCCCGGAGAACCTGGCGGCCTCCCTCGACCTCGGCTACCTGGCCACCGACGGCGACGAGATCGTGCACGTCAGCAGGCGCCTGCTGGACGTCTCCTCGGCCCTGGTCCGCGAGGGCGTCCCGCTCTCGGCCGTACTGGAGACGGGCCGCCGCGTCCGCGAGCACGCGGACGCGATGGCGGCCCTGTTCACCGAGCTGATCTCGGCCCATCTCCCGGAGGACGCCCTCCCGCGCCTGCGCCCGCTCGCCAAGAGCGTGGTCGAGGCCGAGCTGACGATGGCGATGGACCGCCTGCTGGCATCCGGCTCAGGTCACGCACCGAGTTCGTAGACGACGGTCACCGGCGCGTGGTCGGACCAGCGCTCCGGGTGCGTCTCGGCCCGCTCGACGAAGGCCTTCACGGCCTTCGCCGCCAGCCCCGGGGTGGCGACCTGGAGGTCGATCCGCCAGCCGGCGTCGTTGTCGAAGGCCCGGCCCCGGTAGGACCACCAGGAGTACGGCCCTTCCGTGTCGGGGTGCAGCGTCCGCACGACGTCCACGTACCCGGCGCCCGCCACGTCGTAGACCTGGCCCAGCCACTCCCGCTCCTCGGGGAGGAAGCCGGCGTTCTTGCGGTTGGTCTTCCAGTTCTTGAGGTCGGCTTCCTCGTGGCAGATGTTCCAGTCGCCGCAGACCACGACCTCCCGGCCGTCCGCGGCGGCCCGCACGCGCAGCTCCCGCAGGTAGGGCAGGAACTCCGCCATGAACCGGTACTTCTCGTCCTGCTTCTCGGTCCCGGCCTCCCCGGAGGGCAGGTAGAGGCTGGCGACGGTCACACCGGGCAGATCCGCCTCGATGTACCGCCCGGCGGCGTCGAACTCGTCGCTGCCGAAGCCGACCCGCACCGCCTCCGGCGCCCTGCGCGTGTACAGCGCGACCCCGGCCCGGCCCTTCGCGGCGGCCGGCGCGAACACGGTGTGCCAGCCCTCGGGCTGCCTGACCTCCTCCGGAATCTGCACTTCCTCGGCCCGTACCTCCTGGAGGCAGACCACGTCGGCGTCAGATCCGTCGAGCCACGCTCCGAAGCCCTTCTTGGCGGCGGCGCGGATCCCATTCACATTCACGGAGGTCACAGTGAGCATCCGAGCACCATAGCCGGAGGGTTCCGTACGATGTTCGGATGTCTCACGCGATCCAGCTCCTCCCCGTGCCGTACGACCACCCGGACGCGGTGAAACTCAACGACCAGGTCCAGCTCGAGTACGAGGCGCGGTACGGGGGTGAGGGCGATCTCACCTTCCTCGACCCGTCGATGTTCTCCCCGCCGAGGGGCCTGTACCTGATCGCGTACGACGCCACGGGCGCGCCGGTCGCCACCGGCGGCTGGCGCAGCCAGGACGAGAACGAAGAGGGCTACGCGGACGGCGACGCCGAGCTGAAGCGCATGTACGTCATACCCGAGGCGCGCGGCCTCGGCCTGGCCCGCCGGATCCTGGCGGAGCTGGAGCAGGACGCCCGCGCGGCGGGCCGGCTGCGCATGGTCCTGGAGACGGGCGACCAGCAGCCCGAGGCGATCGCCCTCTACTCCTCCACGGGTTACACGCCGGCCCCGAAGTTCGGCTACTACCGCTTCCACGACTCCAGCCGCTGCATGGCGAAGCCCCTGGCCAAACCCAGCCCCGCCGGCGCTTGAGGCGCGGCAAAATTCCAGCCCCGCCGGCGTTTGAGGCGCGGGGCCCGGGGCGGAGCCCCGAATCATTGACCCCAGCCAGACACACGGCACAGCCAAACCCAGCCCCGCCGGCGCTTGAGGCGCGGGGCCCGGGGCGGAGCCCCAGCGACGGCCCCGCCGGGCCTACCGCGGCGCGAGCCAAACGGCCCGGTCCGCGCCCCAGCGAGACGGCCCCACCGCCCAATCCCCGAAGGGACTGGCCGCGTGGCGCAGCGGCCCATACCCGGAGTCCGTCTCACGAAGCCACGGCTCCGCCGAATACCCCGCAGCACCCGGCGCAGCCGAAGACGCCGAGTACCCCGCCGCGACCGGAGCGCCCGTCGCCGGAACCTCTCGTACCAGCCACGACGCCGTCCCCGCGAGGGAGCACCGCAGCGCGTACCCGCCCCCGTCCGCCAGGGCCCGCAGCACACCGGCGGCCACCAGGTACCCGGTGCCGTGGTCCAGCGCCTGCGCCGGGAGCACCCCCGGGACGCCGTCCGCGCCCGCACAGCGCGCGGAGATCCCGTAGCCCGCCTGCACCAGCGAGTCGAAGCCCCGCCGCCGCGCCCAGGGCCCCTGCCAGCCCCACGCGCACAGCTGCGCCACCACCAGCCCGGGCCTGCGCCGCAGCAGGTCCTGCGCCCCGAGCCCGTACCGCTCCAGCGCGCCCGGCCGGTACCCCGTGACCACCACGTCGGCCTCCGCCAGCAGCCCCTCGAACACCGCCCGGTCCTGCGCGGCTCCCAGGTCCAGCAGCGCCGACCGCTTCCCGAAGCCGGTGTCCGCGTACGCGTCGTCCGCCTCCGCCAGCCCGGGCGCGTCGATGCGCAGCACGTCCGCCCCGAGCAGCCCGAGGGTCCGCGTGGCCACGGGTCCGGCGATGACCCGCGTCAGGTCCAGTACGCGCACCCCGGCCGCGGGCCGCCCCTGCGGAGCCGGCCCGAGCACCCGGTCCCGACCGCCGGGGTCCCGTACGGACTCCACCAGCGGCTGCGGCTCCCCGTACTCCCCGGCCACCGCGACGGCCAGCCCGCCCTCGCCGTACGCCCGTTCCTGCACCTCGACGGCCGACCACCGGGCCACCGCCTCCCGCAGCCCCTCCGGGGTCGCCGAGCCCAGCCCCAGCGCCCGCACGAGCGCCGCCTCGTGATGCGGATAGTTGGCGTGCGTCCGCACCCATCCGTCCGCGGTCCGCCAGAACCCGGACAGCGGCGCGAAGTTCACCGGTGCACGCCCTTGGACGCGCAGGTGACGCTCGCTCACGAAGGCAGTGGCCACCGCCCCTTCGTCCACCGCGACACGGCCGGCGCCGTCCACTCCTCTCCCGGCCCGCACCGCGCCCAGCTCCGCCGCGGCCAGGGCGCACACGCCCACCGTCGCCCGCGCCAATTCCCGTACGGGCAGGGGCCCTTCATTGAGCCCACCGGCCCCGCCGTAACTCACCCGCCCGGCCGCCCCGGCCGTCCCGCCGAGCGCTGCCCACGCCTGCACCGTCGCCTGATCGCCCGCACCGCTGATCACCATGGGCCCATTCTCGACCCTCCGGTCCACTCGACTAAGGTACGGACGCAAATGTGTTCGTATTCGCGTTCGCGCACAGGGGGATCCACCACATGGCCGACGACAAACTGCCCGAACCGGCCCAGCTGCCGTTGACCCCGGATGAGCTCAAGCGGCACAACTCCGAGTGGATGGGCGGCGTCACCAAGGCCCCGCCCGCCGACAGCTACCGGGACCCGCTGACCCCGCTCCTGCCGCAGCCGGGTCCGCCCCTCCTCCAGCAGCCCTCGTCGCCCTTCCTCCAGAAGCCCCCCTCGCCCGGCTCGCCCTTCGCACCCGCACCCGGCGGCCCGACCCAGGACCGGCTCAAGATCGAGCCGTCCGTCCTCAACACGGCGGCGGGCAAGGCGGACGAGATCCACACCGCCTTCACCAAGCCGGCGGCCGCACTGGAGGAGCCCGCCCAGGCGGCGGTCGCCGCGATGGTGGGCTGGGAGTCGGCCAAGAGCATCCGTACGGCGCACACGCAGTGGGAGAAGCAGGCGGGAACCGTCGCTGGCTGGCTGGCGCACATCGCCGAGAGCCTGCGCGCCGGAGCCCGGGACTACAACAAGACCAATGCCGAGATCGAGCAGTCGTTCAACGGCGTGAAGCGCCGCTCGCTGCTGGAGGGGCTCTGATGACGACCTTCTACCAGGAGATCCTGGAAACCGACCTCGGGCCGCTGGAGAAGCTCGTCACCCAGTGGCGCACCACGCAAGAGGCCCTCACGAAGCTCCCGAAGCGCGTCCACGACGAGATGCTCACGCCGCTGCGGGACAAGGGCTACTGGGAGGGCGCGGCGGCCCCGTACGCCTGGCGGATGATCGACGACATCGAGCGGCAGATCGAGTCGGCCGCCAAGGTCGCCAAGGCGGCGGTCGGCGTCCTTGAAGACGCCCTCGGCGACTTCAAGACGGTGAAGAAGGACCTCCAGGAGGCCGTCAAACGCATCCAGGCAAAAGGCGTCTTCATCCAGGCGAGCGGCGAGGTGTCCACCACGGTCTTCGACGGCCAGTGCAAGGTGATCGCCAAGGACTCCCCCGAGGCGAAGGCGATCGAAGGGGCCCAGAAGGAGATCAACGCCATCGTCAAGCGCGGCATCATCGCCGACCGGAACCTGGCGTACGCGCTGATGTCGGACGTCGGGCTCGGCCAGTGGTTCAACCCGAACCCCCAGCACAGCAACATCGACTCCACGAACAAGATCTCGCACGACGACTACAACGCCTTCAACCTCGCCATGCAGGGCAAGAACCCGTACCCCGGCACGCAGAAGGAAGGCGCCTACTCGCTGGGCTGGGACTGGGTCAGCGGAGACGGCCCGCGCAAGCGCGAGTACGCCGACGGCGACAAGATGACGGAGCTCATCAAGTCCAGCGTGAGCATGGACCAGCTGCGCGCCGACACCCTCGCCGAGTGGCGGTCCCAGGGGAAGCAGGAGGGCACCGTCAGCTACTCCATCTCCGAGGACGGAAAGGTCGGCGCGCTGAAGAAGCTGTTCCTCACCGACATCCCGGCCATCGTCACCAACGACGAGGACCACCTCGGCGAGGCCTTCATGGGCTCCTACTCCCTCGGCTACAACGTGAAGGGCCAGGACCCGGACGGCTCCCTCGTGGTGGAGTACTCCCTGGAGAACAAGACCAGCAACGAGTCCTTCCTCCACTTCGTCGGCTATTACGACTGGCTGAAGAAGTTCAACCGCGAGGAGGGCGTCTTCTCCACGGTCGAGCAGACGATCACCTGGACCGAGCGCATCCCGGCAGACGGAAAGAAGTAGTTCCCGTGCACCACCGATCCCACCGCATCCGCCGCGCCGCCGCAGCCCTCGCCGTTCTCGTCGGCTCGCTCACCGCCTGCGGCTCGGACACCTTCGAACGCTGCGTCCCGGAGGAGTCGACCACGGCCGGCGCCGCCCAGCTCGCCGGCACCTACGAGGGCTCCCTGAAGGCCGAGGGCGTCCGCCTCACGCTCACCGCCGACCCCGGCGGAAAGGGCGGCGGCACCCTCAGTGCGGAGAACTGGCCCACCGGCGGCTTCCACCGCGCCGAGCTGGGCGAGGCCTTCTCCGGCTCGGGCACCTGGGAGGTCGAGTCCGGCCAGTCCCCGAACGGCCGCTCCCTGCTCCGTCTGCACTTCGAGAAGCCGCAACTGTTCCTGCCGGGCGACACCCTGGACAAGCTCTCCATCGGCATCGACGCCGAGCGGACCTTCGTCTACGACAACTCCGACCCCGACGTCTGCCCGGACTTCCGCCTGAAGCTCCAGCGGAACGGCTGACCCGGATCCGGGCCGCCCCACGAGGGCGGCCCGGCCCTCGGCCGTACCCCCCGGACATGCAGAAGATCCCGCCCGATCTTCCGATCGGACGGGATCCCCATCGGAACCCCTCTGCGCTGCATTTCCGCAGGGCAGAGGGGTTCCGTCTTACAGCGCGGCAGGGTGGCGGGGTGCGTTCGGGACTCCGGGGCGGCGGATGGAGTCCATCTCCTTGCGAAGCACCGGGACGACCTCCGTCCCGAGGATCTCGATCTGCTCCAGGGCGGCCTTCAGCGGCAGGCCCGCGTGGTCCACGTGGAAGAGCTGCCGGTGGTAATCGCCGTAGATCTCGCGGAAGGCCAGCGTCTTCTCGATCGCCTGCTGCGGGCTACCGACCGTCAGCGGAGTCTGCGCGGCGACGTCCTCCAGGGAGGGGCCACCGCCGTAGACCGGCGAGCGGTCGAAGTACGGGCGGAAGCCACGGAACGCGTCCTGGGAGCGCGGCTTCAGGAATGTCTGGCCGCCCAGGCCCACGATGGCCTGTTCCGGGGTTCCGTGGCCGTGGTGGGCGAACCGCTCGCGGTAGAACTCCACCAGCTGCCGGTAGTGGCCCATGGGCGCGAAGATGTTGTTGGCGAAGAATCCGTCGCCGTGGAAGGCGGCCAGTTCCGCGACCTCGGCGGAGCGGACCGAGCCGTGCCAGACGAAGGGCGCTACGCCGTCCAGCGGGCGCGGTGTGGAGGTGAAGTGCCGCAGCGGGGTGCGGAACTTCCCCTCCCAGGTCACGCGCTCCTTCCTCCACAGGGTGTGCAGGAGTTCGTAGTTCTCGACGGCGAGCGGTATGGCCTGGTGCTGGTCCTTGCCGAACCACGGGTAGACGGCTGGCGTGTTGCCCCGGCCCAGCATCAAGTCCATCCGGCCGTCGGCCAGGTGCTGGAGCATCGCGTAGTCCTCCGCGATCTTCACCGGGTCGTTGGTGGTGATCAACGTGGTGGACGTGGAGAGGATCAGCCGCTCCGTGCGCGCCGCGATCCAGGCGAGCAGCGTCGTCGGGGACGAGGGAACGAACGGCGGATTGTGGTGCTCGCCGGTGGCGAAGACATCGAGCCCGACCTCCTCCGCTTTGACCGCCATGGCGGTCATCGCTTTGATCCGCTCGTGCTCGGTCGGCGCCCGCCCGGTGGTCGGATCGGGAGTGACGTCTCCGATCGTGAAGATCCCGAACTGCATTGCGCTCATCTGTCCTCCAGGATGTGTGTGTTCGCGCGGCACCCGAGCGAGGACGCAGGCCCGTACAGGCATGTCGTCGTCATGCGACTGCCGCGGCCAGCGCCGCCGTGCCCGCCGCGCGCATCGCCGCGAGCGGGGCCCGGCTGTGACCCGTCATCAGCTCCACCTGGCGTGCAGCCTGGTGGACCAGCAGGTCGAGACCGCCGAGTACCGATCCGCCGCGGCCTGCCCAGGCCGCCGCGAGTGCTGTGGGCCACGGGTCGTACACCACGTCGAACAAGACCCCGGGGGCGGCGGGCACAACCCCCGCGAAGCCGTCCGCGGCACCCTTGGGGGTGGTGGAGATCACGAGCGGGGCGGACAGGGCACGGTCGGCGTGCTCCCACCGCGCCGTCCGGACGTCCACGCCGAGGCGTTCGCCCCAGCCTCTCAGCTCGGCGGCGCGCCCGGGTACCCGCGCGAAGACGGTGACCGGTCCGGAGCAGACCTCCGCGAGGGCGGCGATCGCGGAGGCCGCAGTGGCCCCCGCGCCGAGCACGGTGGCGGACTCGACCTGGGTCACGCCCCGCTCCCGCAGAGCCGCGACCATGCCGGGGATATCGGTGTTGTCGCCGGTCAACCGTCCGCTGGGGCCCCGGATCACGGTGTTGACGGCCCCTACAGAGGCCGCCCTGCCGGTGAGTTCGTCCAGCAACGGGATGACGGCCCGCTTGAGCGGCATAGTCAGCGACAGACCGGCCCACACGGAGCCGGATCGCCCCCCGAGCCGGGCCACAAAGCCCGGCAGACCCCGCTCGTCCACCTCGAAGCGGCCGTAGGACCAGTGATCCAGGCCGAGCGCGACGTATGCGGCGCTGTGCAGCAGCGGGGAGAGCGAGTGGGCGATGGGTGAGCCGAGAACGGCGGCCCTGCGCCGGCCTTCGTCCGCGAGGTCCAGGTCAGGCATCACAGCTCACCCGGTTCGGTGCTCGCGTCGCGAGGGCGTGCAGCGCAAGCCGGTAGGACCCGATGCCCAGCCCGGCGATGGTGCCACTCGCGACCGGGGAGACCACCGAGACTCGCCGGAAGTCCTCACGGGCCTGCGGATTGGAGATATGGACCTCGATGAGCGGCGCCGTGCACTGCGCGGCCGCGTCACGCACCGCGTACGAGTAGTGGGTCAAGGCCGCAGGGTTGAGGACGACGGGCAGTGTGAAGTCGGCGGCCTCGTGGAGCCAGTGGATCAGTTCGCTCTCGTCGTCGGTCTGGCGTACTTCGACATCGAGTCCGAGTTCCTTGCCGAGGGTCCGGCAGGCCTCGACGAGCCCGGCGTACGAAGTCGTCCCGTAGATCCCGGGCTCGCGGCAGCCGAGGCGGCCGAGGTTGGGGCCGTTGAGGACGAGCACCCGCTGGGAGGCGGGGGCTCTCGGCGGCCGGGTGGCCGCGATCTTCGCGTAGGCGGCCTCCAGGATCTCCGGGGGTGGGTCCGCCAGGACGCCGGGGTGGCCGACACCGTCGAGGACGATGAAGCGAAGCTGGTCGCCGCGGGACTTCTTGTCCAGCCGCATCGTGTCCAGCAGCTGGGGCCAGCGGTCGTCGCGGTAGGTGACCGGCAGGCCCACGGATGTCAGGACGGCACGGTGGCGCTCGACATCGGATGCGGACAGCCGCCCCGCGAACTGAGCGAGTTCGGCCGCGTAGACCATGCCGACGGCGACGGCCTCACCGTGCCGCCACATGTAGCGCTCGTTCTTCTCGATGGCGTGCGCGAGGGTGTGGCCGTAGTTGAGGATCTCCCGCAGCCCGGCCTCCTTGAGGTCGCTGGAGACCACGTCCGCCTTGACCTGGATGGAGCGGCGGATCAGCTCGGCCGTGTGCGGGCCGGCCGGCGTACGCGCCGCCTCCGGGTCCTCCTCGATCAGGTCGAGGATCACCGGGTCGGAGATGAATCCGGCCTTGACGATCTCGGCCAGGCCGCTCACGTAGTCGTCGACCGGCAGCGACTCCAGCGCCGCCAGGTCGCACAGCACCCCGGCCGGCGGGTGGAAGGCGCCCACCAGGTTCTTGCCCTCGGCGGTGTTGATGCCCGTCTTCCCGCCGACCGCCGCGTCGACCATCGCGAGCACGGTGGTCGGCACGGCGAGCCAGCGCACCCCGCGCAGCCAGCTCGCCGCGACGAAACCGGCGAGGTCGGTGGTGGCGCCGCCGCCGACACCGATCACGACATCGGTACGGGTGAAGCCGGCCCGGCCCAGCGTCTGCCAGCAGTCCGCCGCCACCTCGGCGGTCTTCGCCGCCTCCGCCTCCGGCACCCGGACCGCGACCGTCTCGTAGCCGAGTTCCTCGGCCTGGGCGCGTAGCGCCTCGGAGATGGCGGTCAGCGCCTCGGGATGGATCACGGCGACCCTTCGGGCGCCGGGTCCGATCAGCCGGTGCAACTCGGCCGAATCCTCCAGGATCCGCCGCCCGACCACGACTTCGTACGGCTCAGTGCCGGCGCTCGCGCCGATCCGGATCCGCATCGCAGACTGCCCGGTCATGCCTTCTTCAGCTCCAATGCGTCGATAACCGCCCGCGCGACGTCTTCGGGCGTACGGCCGTCCGTCGGGACGACGACCCGGGCGACAACGGCGTACAAGTCACGCCGTTCTTCGTGCAGTTCCTGCCAGAGCCGCTGCGGGTTCTCCGCGAGCAGCGGCCGGCCGGTCCCCTCCCCGACCCGCTTCATGGCCTCGCCGACCCGGACGTCGAGGAAGGCCACGGGCAGCCCGGCCAACAGTGCGCGGGTGCCCGCGTGCAGGACCGCGCCCCCGCCGAGGGCGAGGACACTGCCCGTCTCGGCGACCGCGCGCGCCACCGCCAGATGCTCCAGTTCGCGGAACCTCCGCTCACCGTCGGCAGTGATGATCTCCCTGACCGAACGGCCGGTCCCACACTCCACGTCCTGGTCGGTGTCGCGGAAGGGGACTCCGAGCCGCTCGGCCAGCAGTGCGCCCACCGTGGACTTGCCCACACCCATCGGACCCACCAGGACGATCAGCGGCCCGCCGGTCACCGGATACGCAGGTTGTCGATGTACGACCGGACATTGCGGCGGGTCTCGGTGACCGAGTCGCCGCCGAACTTCTCGATGACGGCGTCCGCGAGGACCAGGGCCACCATGGCTTCGGCGACGATGCCGGCCGCCGGGACGGCGCACACATCGGAGCGCTGGTGGTGCGCCGCGGCGGCCTCGCCGGTGGCCACGTCCACCGTGGCCAACGCGCGCGGCACCGTCGCGATGGGCTTCATCGCGGCCCGCACACGCAGCAGTTCACCGGTGGTGAGGCCGCCCTCGGTCCCTCCCGAGCGGTCCGAGGTACGGCGGATACCGGCGTCGGTCGACACCATCTCGTCGTGGGCCTTCGACCCGGGGACGCGGGCCAGCTCGAAGCCGTCGCCGACCTCGACGCCCTTGATCGCCTGGATGCCCATCAGCGCAGCGGCCAGACGTGCGTCCAGGCGGCGGTCCCAGTGGACGTGCGAGCCGAGTCCGACCGGGACCCCGTACGCGAGGACCTCGACCACGCCGCCCAGAGTGTCACCGTCCCTGTGAGCCTGCTCGATCTCCGCCACCATCGCCTTCGAGGCGTCGGCGTCGAGGCAGCGCACCGGATCCGCATCCAGCTTCTCCACATCCGCGGGGGTCGGGTAGGCGCCGTACGGGGCCTTGGCAGCGGCCAGTTCCACCACGTGCGAGACGATCTCGATCCCGGCGACCTCCTTGATGAAGGAGCGGGAGACCGCGCCCAGGGCGACCCGGGCCGCGGTCTCCCGGGCGCTGGCGCGCTCCAGGATCGGCCGGGCCTCGTCGAAGCCGTACTTCTGCATCCCGGCGAGGTCGGCGTGGCCGGGACGGGGGCGGGTCAGCGGGGCGCCCCGCCCCGACTCCGCGAGTTCCGCGGGGTCCACGGGATCCGCCGACATGACCTTCTGCCACTTCGGCCACTCGCTGTTGCCGATCATGACCGCAACAGGGGACCCCAGGGACAGGCCGTGCCGGACACCGCCCAGGAACGTCACCTGGTCCTGCTCGAACTTCATCCGGGCGCCGCGCCCGTGCCCGAGCCGACGCCGGGCCAAATGTTCCGCGACCAGCGCGGTGTCGACCGGAACGCCTGCCGGAAGCCCCTCCAGGGTGGCCACCAGCGCGGGTCCGTGGGACTCGCCCGCGGTCAGCCAGCGCAACCTGCTCAGCACTCTCTCACTGCTCCTCGTAGAAATTCCGGACTCGTGCCCGCACCGGCGGGAAGAGACGTTCCAGCTCGCCGCGGGCTCAGACCACGGTCTTCTTGTCGAGCACCAGGTCGTGGCCGACCACGAAGGCGGCCTCGTCCGAGCAGAGCCACACCACCGTCTCGGCGACCTCCTCGGCGGTGGCCCCGTCGGCTTCGGTGTTGCCCGGCTCGTGCGCAGGCCCAGGGCTGATCGCGTTGATCCGGATGCCCTTGGCGATGTACTCGTGGGCGGCGGTGCGGGTCAGCGTGCTCAGCGCGGCCTTGGAGGCCGCGTAGGCCCCCATGCCGACCAGCCGGCCGGTGCTCGCCATGTTGCAGGCCGTGTTCACGATCACGCCCCTGCCGCGCGACTCCATCTCGGCGAGCTCGTGCTTCATCGCCATCCACACCCCGGTGAGGTTGGCGGCGAGGGTCTCCGCCCAGACGACCTCGCAGATGTCGGCGACGTTCCGGTTCGGACCGGTGACCGTCGCGTTGTTGAAGGCGATGTCCAGGGCCCCGTACCGCTCCACCGTCGCCGCCACCATGCGGATGGCGTCGGCGGAGCCGCCCCGCGTCATGTCCGCCACGACGGAGTCCACCTCACCACCCGCCTCGCGGATCAGCTTGACCGTGCCCGCCAGCTCCTCGGCATCCGGTCCCGCGATCATCACGGTGGCGCCCTCCCGGGCGAACGCGACGGCCGTCGCCCGGCAGACGCCGTCGCCCGCTCCGGCGACCAGGGCGACCCTTCCAGCGAATCGTGCGGACATCGTTCAAGCCCCTCTTTCTCTAGCTTTCTCGGTGAATCGTGTCGAGCAGTTCGTCGGCCCAGGCGGCGCTGTAGTCGTCCAGCCGCGGGAGGCCGCCCTCGTAGGGCGAGCCCGTCCACGTGAACGTGGCACCGGGGTTGTGCGCGGCGTAGCCGCCGGCGGCGAAGAGGTGCGGGCTGCCCTGGACGTCCGGCCCCTCGGCGGTACGCCAGTGCGCGTAGACCTCGGCCCGTCCGCTGCCCCGGGCCAGTGCCTGCGCCAGCACCTTGGCATCGACGTGCTCGCACTGCTCGGCGATTTCGAGGATCACCGCGTGGACGCTGATGCACTTGCTGTCGGCGTAGAACGCCCGGCGCAGCGCGTCGTCCAGCTCGTCGCTGCCCCGCAGCCCGCCTATCGCGGGGTCCTTGGCGGCCTGAACCGCTTCGAGGGCCGGCAGGGTCGTCACCGGGTAGGTGTGCGCCGGGCCGTCCCACAGCCGCCAGCCGAGCTCGGGCAGACGGGCGGCGATCGCCATGACCTCCGGGTCCACGATGAACTTCGGGGTGGGTTCGCGGTTGAACAGCTCCAGCGGGAAGGCCCGGTGGTCGATGAGCAGCGGCAGGTCCCGGCGGCGCGCCGCGGCGCGCAGGGTGTGCAGGGCGAGACTCGCCCAGGGGCAGCCGATGTCCGACCAGACGGTCACCGTCGGGCTGCCGTTGTGTAGCGCCATGTCCGTTCCTCCTGGGGTGGGACGAGCCCGCCCGGCCGCCGCCGGGCGGACGGGCGGACGTCGGTCAGAGCTCGACGCGGACGTTGTACTCGGTGACCCAGGTGTTGAACTCGATGAGCCGCTCCAGCACCGCGCGGGCACTCCACGGGCCACCGACGCCGTACGAGCCTTCCGGCACGTCGAGCAGCTTGCGGATGTCCGCCTCGGAGACCAGCTGGAAGACCGGGGCGCCCTCGGTGAGGATGCCCTCGACCTGCTCGCGCAGGGCCAGTTCGTACCTGCGGTCCTGGGTGGAGGGGTACGGGTTCTTCTTGCGGTCGAGGACCGAGTCCGGCAGCAGACCCCGCATGGAGGCGCGCAGCAGGCTCTTCTCGCGGCCGTCGAAGGTCTTCATCGCCCAGGGGGTGTTGTAGACGTACTCGACGAGGCGGTGGTCGGTGAAGGGGACGCGCACCTCCAGGCTGACCGCCATGCTGATCCGGTCCTTGCGGTCCAGCAGGAAGTTCTCCCAGCGGGTGAGGTTGAGGTACGTGACCTCGCGCATCCGTGCCTCGAGGCCGGTCTCGCCCTCCAGCCGGGGGACCTCGTCCAGGGCCTCGGTGTAGCGCTCCTTGACGTACTCGGTGAGGCCGAGCTTGTCCCACAGGCCGACCGTGCGCAGCGCGCCGATGCCGCCGGCCTGCTCGAAGGGGTGGTGCCAGGGGAAGCTGTTCGACTCGACGGCTTCCTTGTCGTGGAACCAGGTGTAGCCGCCGAAGAGCTCGTCGGCCGCCTCGCCGGAGAGCGCGACGGTCATCTGCTCCTTCAGCGCCCGGCACAGGATGAGCAGGGAGTACTCCATGTCGCCGGTGGAGACCGGCAGGTCCTGGGCCCGCAGGACGGTGCTGCGCACCTCGGGGTCGAGGATGTCCTCGTTGGCGAGCTCGACGATGATGTGCTCCGCGCCGACCAGCTCCGCGACCTCGACCGCGAACGGGGTGTCGGGGTCGGCCCACTGGACGTTGGCCTCGAAGCGCTCGTCGTGGCCGGTGAAGTCCACGGAGAAGGCGCGGATGGGCTCCGTCACGCCCTGCTTGGTGAGGGCCTTGGCGGCGAGCGCGGTGACCGCGCTGGAGTCCAGACCGCCGGAGAGCAGGGTGCCGACGGTGACATCGGCGACGAGCTGGCGCTCCACGATGTCCTCGAGGAGATCGCGGACGTTGGCGATCGTCGCGCCGAGGTCGTCGGTGTGCGGCTTCGCCTCGAGCTGCCAGTACTTCGTCTCGGTCCGGCCCTCTCGGGTGAAGCGGACGATCGTGGCGGGACGGACCTCGTGCATGCCCTTGTAGACGGCGTGCCCGGGGGTCTTGACGATGCTGAAGATCTCCTTCAGGCCGTCGGCGTCGACGACGGCCTCGGCGTCGTCGTGCGCGAGGATCGCCTTCGGCTCGGAGCCGAAGAGCACGCCGTCGGCAGTCGGGTAGTAGTAGAGCGGCTTCACGCCCATCCGGTCGCGGATGAGGAGCAGTTCCTCGGTACGCGGGTCCCAGATCGCGAAGGCGTAGATGCCGTTGAGGCGGTCCGCGAAGCCGGCGCCCCACTCCAGGTAGGAGCGCAGGACTACCTCGGTGTCGCTGGAGGTGCGGAACTCGTGGCCGAGTCCGCGCAGCTCCTCGCGCAGCTCCTGGAAGTTGTAGACCTCGCCGGTGTACGTGATGACGGGCTGCGTTTTGTCGTTCTCGACGGCGGCCATCGGCTGCCGGCCGCCCTCGAGGTCGATGATCGCCAGTCGGCGGTGTCCGAGGATCGCTCGGGGCGAGGTCCACAGCCCACCCGCGTCCGGGCCGCGGCACTCCATGGTGCCCGTCATGGCCGAAGCGATTTCGGTGTGCGCCGTCAGATCGCGCTGAAAGCTAACCCATCCGGCAAGGCCGCACATAAGTGATCGGTTCCTCTCGATAAGCGGTGACCAGGTGACCAGGTGTCCTTGGCCGACTCCCCGGAGTGTTGGGCCCGCCCGAATCCCCGGTCCACGGGCGCCGGTTCACTTCGTCAGGTGACCGCGACTTCTTGATGTCGCGGGGCCGGGAACCTCGGCCGCGGACCTGACACAGTGCGCCCCTCGTTCGTTGCCGCGGCCCGTGCGCGGACGCACATTCCATGGGGTGACATCGACAACTCTCGACACCGATCCCCGGGCCGCGAGGCCTCCCGTACGCGCGCCCGGCCGCCTGCCTCCCCTGCTGGTGACCGCCGGGTACGAGTTCGCGCTCACCACCGGCATGCTGTTCACCGTGGTCACGGCCGTCCGCTGGATGGCGGGACCCGGCTCCCCCCTGTCGGACCTGCTGCCGACCCTGCGCGGCCAGCTGGTGGCGATGGGGCTGCTGGTCGGCGCGATCGTCACCGCCGTGCTGGGGCCCTCCATGCGGCGGGAGACCGCCGGTCATCTCAATCCCGCGGTCAGCATCGGGCTGTGGCTGCTGCGCGTCTTCCCCGGAAAGGCGGTGGTTCCCTTCGTGGTCGCCCAGCTGGCCGGTTCCCTGTGCGGGGTCGCACTGGCCAGGCTGGTGTGGGGCGACGCGGCCGCCGCGGTCGGTGACGCCGCGCTGGCCCCCGCTCCCGGCTGGAGCGCCGGCGCCGTGTTCGCGGGCGAGGCGGGGGCCATGGCCGTGATCATGCTGATCGTGGCCTTCTTCGGGACCCGCCCACCGCTGCTGCGGTACCTGCCGCCGGTCATCGGCGTCTGTGTCGCCGCCGTCATCATCTTCCTCGGGCCGCTCTGCGGGGGCGGCGCGAACCCGGCGCGCCAGTTCGGGCCGGCCCTCGTCTCCGGTACGACCGGCGTGCTGTGGGTCTACCTGCTCGCACCCGTCGCCGGATCGCTCCTCGCGGGAGGGGTGGCGGCGCTGGCGCGCCGGCGCTGAGAAATCCCTCGGGGGCGGTCCGGGCCTGCGCCCGGTGGCTGGTCCGGCAGCAGGGCGGCGACTCCCGCGCCCACTACCTGCGGCTGTGCGCGGACTCCCCCT
>NZ_JBEZMA010000051.1:0-55163 GCF_040652415.1 Streptomyces sp. NPDC048255 | reverse complement strand
GGCCCCCACCCCCGGGCCGGCCCCCCCCCCCCCCCGGTCCGGGTGGCGCGCTGCCGCCGTCCCCACGAGGCAGCGCGGGCAGGTCACCGTCCGGTCATCGGGACGGCGGCCCGCCGGTTCAGGGGGCCTGGGCGGCCGGTGGTGTCAGGCCCAGGGCCGGGAGCAGGGCCGCGTCGACGAACCGGACCAGGTAGTCGGCGTCGGCGTACCGGCCCTCCAGGACGGGCCGGATCCGGAGCACGCCCATCAGCTGGGCCGGCAGGAACTCCACCGCAGGGTGGTCCGCGGCGATCTCGCCCCGCGCCACGGCCCGCGCCACCATCGCGTCGAAGGCCGCCAGCTCCGGCTCCACGAGCGCCTCGCGCAGGGCTGCCTGCAACTCCTCGTCGCTGAGCACGGCATGCCCCAGGGCCTGGGTGAGCCGGGTGTCGCGCCCCGAGGTGCCGGCCGCGATCCGTGCGGCCTCGTGCAGGTCGCCGGCCAGCGTCCCGGTGTCCACCGCGACGAGCGTGCCCCGCCGGCCCGCGCGCAGGGCGGCGGCGACGAGCTGCGGCTTGGTCTTCCACTGGCGGTAGAGCGTGGACTTGCCGCAGCTGGCCCGGGCGGCGACGCCCTCCATGGTCAGGGCCTCGTAGCCGTGCTCGCGCAACTGGTCCAGTACGGCGTCGTAGAACTCCTGCTCGCGCTCCGGGGTGATCTTGGAGCGCCGCGCGGGGGAGGGCGTCGGCGTCGACGTCATGGTGCGGCTCTCCTCACGTGTCCTCGGGCTGTGTCCCGTACAAAAGTGTACGGGAACGGAAGCGTATCGGAACACCAGCGTATCGATACGCGAATGTATCGATACACTGGCGTGTCGCTGTGCTCGCGGCCCCGACCAGCCGCAGAACGAGATCCGAGCACCAGGAAAGAGAGACCGGGGGATGTCCCAGACCACACCTGCCGGACCGGCAGCCGGACGGAGAGCCGCGCGCCGCCGTCTCATACGCGAGTTGCTGCTCGTCGTGGGACTGTTCACCGTCTACAAGGCCGGCCGGATGCTCTCCACGGACCGCACCGAGGAGGCCTTCCGCAACGCCGCGCGGACATGGGACGCCGAACGCGCCCTGCACCTGCCCGGCGAGGGCGCGGTCCAGCGCCTGCTGCTGCACTGGGACGCCCTCGTCCACACCGCGAACACCTACTACGCGGCCGTCCACTTCCCCGCGACCGCGCTCTTCCTCGTCTGGCTCTACCTGCGCCGCCCGGTCCACTACCTGTGGGCGCGCCGCGTCCTGGCCGTGCTCACCGGAGCCGCCCTCGCCCTGCACCTCGGCTTCCCGCTCGCGCCCCCGCGGATGCTCGGCGAAGCCCACCTGATCGACACCGGGCAGGTCTACGGACCCACCGTGTACGGGGCCGCGCCGGCCTCCGACACCATGGCCAACCAGTTCGCGGCGATGCCCTCCCTGCACTTCGGCTGGGCGCTGATGCTCGCGCTCGGCATGATCGCGGCCACCCGGTCGCGATGGCGCGCCCTGTGGCTGCTGCACCCGCTGGTGACCCTGCTCGTGATCGTCGGTACCGCCAACCACTACTGGCTCGACGCGATCGTGGCGACCGTCCTGCTCGGGGCGGCCCTGCTGCTCGTCCCGCGGCCGGGGCGCCCGGCGGACGGCGACGCGGACCCGGCGCCGGGCGCGGACGAGGCCGACACCGATGCCGTACGGGGTCTGCCGCGGCCGCGGAGCCTCCCCGAGGGCGTAGGGGCCCGGCGGTGAACGCCACCGCCCTCGCCGTGGGGCTCTGTCTGGCCTCCGCCGTGACCTACGCGGCCGCCGCCGTCGCCCAGGAGCGGCTGGCCCGCGCCGCCGTCGCCCGCAGCGCCAGGGCGCTGCTCGGCTCCGGCGCCTGGTGGTGGTCGGCCGGGCTGAACGCGGCCGCTGCGCTGCTGCACGCCGCCGCCCTGCGGTACGGGCCGCTCACCCTGGTCCAGCCGCTCGGAGCGCTCACCCTCGTGGCCGCCGTCCCGCTGGGCGCGCGCGGAGCCGGGCGCCGGGTGGCGGCCACCGAATGGCGGGGCACCTTCGCCACCGTCGCCGGGCTCGGCCTGCTGCTGCTCCCCGCCTCCGGGCCGGCCCCCGACGACACCCTCACCCTGGCCGAGGCGCTGGCCGTCTCCGGGGCCACGGCCGCCGTGATCCTCATGCTGACCGCCGCCAAGGACCCGCGCTCGGGGCTGCGGCACGCGACGGCCTCCGGGCTGGCCTCCGCGGCCGCCTCGGCGCTGACCCAGACCGTGGCCGTGGCGGCCGGCCGCGGCGGAGCCCTGCTCAGCCTCCGGGTGGTCGCGGTGGCCCTGCTCGTCGTGGTGTTCGCGGTCGGCGGGATGCTGCTGTCCCAGCGGGCCTACCGGGGCGGGCTCGGGGCCCCGCTCGCCGTGGTCAACCTGGCCAATCCGCTGGCGGCGGCCGCCATCGGCATGGTGCTGCTCGGCGAACGCCTCCAGGGCGGCGCGGTGGGGATGCTGCTGGCGGCGGCCGGAGCCGTCGCGGCGGCACGCGGGGTGCTCCTGCTGACCCGGACCCCGCCCGGCGCTGCGCAGACCCCGGCCACCGCCACGCCTGCCACTCCCGGCTCCCTGGCACCTCCTGTGCCCACTGCGGCGGCCCCGCCCGGCACGTCCGTCCCGCCAGGCACGCCCGTCCCGCCAGGCATGGCCGTCGCGCCCGGCACGCCCGTCGCTCCCGTCGCGCCGATCGGCCGCGTGGCGGCCTGAGCCCGTCGGCGGCGGGCGGCCGGAGAACCGTTCCGGCCCCGGACGCGTCCTCCTCGGAGAACACCCGAACCACCGAAACGGAGTGACCGGCATGGGGATCGCCAGCTGGATCGTCCTGGGCCTGCTGGCCGGAGCCGTCGCCAAGGTCCTGCTGCCCGGCCGCGATCCCGGCGGTCTGATCGGCACCACCCTCATCGGCGTCGCCGGAGCCTTCATCGGCGGCTGGCTCTCCGCGAAGTTCCTGGACCGCCCGATCCAGACGGAGTTCTTCGACCTCGCCACCTGGGGCGCCGCCATCGGCGGCTCGCTCGTCCTGCTCGTCGGCTACCGTCTGCTCTTCGGCAACTCGCGCGACTGAGGGGGCGGGGGCATGAGCCGGCGCGACTACGTGGCACGGGGCGTACCCGGCGGGTACCGGATCTGGAAGACCAAGGGCGGCCGTTGGTGGGGCGACCTCTACGAGCTCTGCCCCGACGACCTCCTCGCCGAGCTGAACGGCAAGGCGGACCCCGAGAAGATCACCGCGCTGCTCAAGCGGTACCGCGCCCTGAAGCGCTGACGGACCGGGCCCTGAGGGGGCCGCGTACCGCCGATTACCCTGGCTGCCTGGCCCGACACGACAGCACCAGCACCAGCAGTGAGGAACCGGTACAGCCATGAGCGTCACTCCCGTCCCCACCACCGACCTGTACGACGAGCACGGCGAGGCGCTCGGCATCTGCGCCGTCCAGTTCCACCAGTACGGTGGCCACCGGCAGTTCGCAGGCCCGGTGCGGACGCTGTCCTGCCACGAGGACAACGCGCTGCTGCGCGAGCTGGTCAACACCCCGGGCGAGGGCGCCGTACTCGTCGTCGACGGCGGCGGGTCCCTGCGCACCGCCCTCATCGGCGACCTGATCGGCGGCGCCGCCGAACGCAACGGCTGGGCGGGCCTGATCATCAGCGGCGCGGTCCGCGACAGCGTGGCCCTCGGGGAGCTCGGCCTCGGCGTCAAGGCGCTGGGCACGGTCCCGCGCAAGAGCGGCAAGACCGGCGCGGGCACGGTGGACGAGCCCGTCACGATCGGCGAGGTCACCTTCCGCGCCGGCGACACGGTCCACGCGGACGACGACGGCGTCGTGGTGCTCGCCACCGCGAACTGACCCGCCCGGCCCCCGTGTCCGCCGCACGGGATCCCCGGTACGCCGGCCCCGTACCCGCGGCGCCGGGGGACGGGATCACGCCATGTCTGCGGCAGGGGCCTGGCGGGAAGCGGGGCCTCCGGGTTTCACTGCGGGCCCATGAGACGACACAGGATCATGGGCCTGCTGGGCGCGCTGACCCTCGCCGCGGCCACCCTGGCCGGCACCGCGGGACCCGCGAACGCCACGGCCCCCGCCGCCCCCGGGGCAGGGACGGGCGTGACCCCGCCCGCCGAGTTCGGCACCGACTGGCACGACCCCCTCACCGCCGCCCCGCCCGTCGCCCGGCCCGCGACCCGGTCCTGCCAGGTCACCCTCGCCGAGGCCCAGTTCCGAGACTTCACCCCGTACCGGGGGAGCTACGTGCCGCCCACGGGATGCGGCGCCGACGGCTGGGCCAAGGTGGTGCTGCGGCTCGACGGCAAGGTCAAGGGCCGCCAGTACGACCGCCTCGGCCACCTCTCCCTCGGCGGCGTGGAGATCCTCCGCACCTCCACGCCCCAGCCGTCACCCGACGGCATCACCTGGTCCGTAGAGAAGGACGTCAGCCGCTACCGGGACACCCTCTCCCGTCCGCAACCCGTCGAGATGCTCATCGGCAACGTCGTCGACGACACGTACACCGGGGTCATCGACGTCAAGGTCACCCTCACCTTCTACGCCGCCGAGGCCCGCACCGGATCCACCGCGCCCGCCGAGACCCCCGACCGGGTCCTCGCCCTCACCTCCCCGGACGTCACGACCCCGCGCAACACCGAGCGGCTCCTCGCCGAGGTGTACGCCACCGGCTCGGGCGGCGGCTGCGAGGAGTACTGGTACATGACCACCCCCGACGCGGCCCCGTACTCCTGCAAGGCCGCCGACGGCCCCTACCGCGAGGTCCGGATCTCCGTGGACGGACGGCTCGCCGGCATCGCCGCGCCCTTCCCCACCGTCTGGACCGGCGGCTGGTCCAACCCCTTTCTCTGGTACGTCACCCCCGGCCCCCGGGCCTTCGACGTCCAGCCGGTCCTCTACGACCTGACCCCCTTCGCCGGCCTGCTCAACGACGGCCGCTCCCACCGGATCGAGGTGTCCGTGGCGGGCGTGCCGGCCGGGCAGAGCGGCTGGAGCACGCCCACCAACCTGCTGCTGTGGCAGGACGAGGCCCGGGAGGTCGTCACCGGATCCCTGACCCGGCACGAGCAGAGCGAGCCGCGGGGCTCCTCCCGCTGGACGCCCGGCGCCGAGCACCGGCTGGACACCGAGGGCGGACACGAACTGACGGTCGCCGGATACCTGGACACCTCCCACGGGCGGGTCGCCACCACCGTCACCCGCGCCGTCCGCAACACCTCGGTGCACCGCTGGACCGAGGGCGAGAACCGCGACGCCCTCACCGCCACCTGGACCGATGAGGAGAGCGTGACCCGGGGGAAGAGCACCACCCGCACGACGCGGACCTACACGATGGACGGCGAGACCACCCTCGGCGCCGGGGACCGGCTGCGCACCGTCCTCTCGCTGGGCGACGCCGCGGACACCGTCACCCTGCGCGGCGGTCGCGTCGTCGACCGGGTCCGGCTCGACGACCGGTACACGGGCGACGCCACCTACACGGCGAACGTCCCGCGCGACCAGCGGCACGCGGTCGGCACCACCTCGGCCCGCTACCGGCTGTACGGCTCCGCGGCCGGCGGCGGGTGCTACGACCGGACCGTGGCCACCGCGCAGGGCACCGTCACGGTGGACCGGCGGCGCTGCTGATCCCGGCGGCGCCTACGATGTCCGGCCATGGACACGAGTGAGGCCGGCAGACGGCTCATCGGCGGGCGCTTCGAGCTGGTCGAACCGCTGGGCAGCGGCGGCATGGGCACGGTGTGGCGCGCCCGCGACATCGCGCTGGACCGCGAGGTCGCCCTGAAGGAGGTGCGCCCGCCGGACCCGGCGACCGCCGCCGCCCAGCCCGGCCTCGCCGTCCAGCTGCGCGCACGGGCGGTGCGCGAGGCCCGCGCCCTCGCGCGGCTCGCCCACCCGCACGTGGTGACCATCCATCACATCGTGGACCCCGCCGCCGAGGGTGGAGCGGGCGGCGCAGGTGGAGCGGGCGGTGCGGACGCGCATCCGTGGATCGTGATGGAGCTCGTCCGGGGCGGCTCGCTCCACGACCGGCTGGACTCCGGCCCGTTGCCGGTGGCGCAGGTGCTACGGCTCGGCCTGGAGGTGCTCTCCGCGCTGCGCGCCGCCCACGCCGAAGGGGTGCTGCACCGCGATGTGAAACCGGCCAACGTGCTGCTGCGGCCCGACGGCGGGGCCGTGCTGACGGACTTCGGCATCGCGGCCCTGCACGGCTCCGCCGGGCTCACCTCCACCGGGGTGCTCATCGGCTCCCCGGAGTACATCGCGCCCGAGCGGGTGCGCGGGGAGGAGGGGCTGGCCGCCTCGGACCTCTGGTCGCTGGGCATGCTGCTGTACGTGGCCGCCGAGGGCGTCCATCCGCTCCGCCGCGCCACCAGCCTGGCCACCGTGGTCGCCGTGCTCGACGAGCCGATCCCCGCGCCGGTGCGCTCCGGTGCGCTGGGACCCGTACTGGAACGGCTGCTCGTACGGGACCCGGCCGCCCGGCCCGACGCGGAGCAGCTGGAACAGCTGCTCCGGAACGCGAGCACTGCTCCCGGCGGCAACGCCGTGCCCGTCACACCCCCGCCGGCGCTGGGCCAGTACGGCCCCCCGGCCCACGGGACCCCTACGCCGTACCCGGGGTCGTCCCCGTACGCGGCCACGGTGCCGCTCCCGCCGGCTCCCGGCCGGCGCCGGCGCCCGGTGGTGCTCGCCGCAGCCCTCGCGGCCGTCCTGACCGCCGGGGTGATCGGGATCGTCCAGTGGCTGCCCGGCGGCACCGGCTCGGAGGACGGCCCGAAGAGCGGTGCGCGCGGTACCCCGGCAGCCTCGGCGCCCGGCCCGGCGCCCAGCGGGCCGGCCGCCGGTACGCCCGTGGCGGGCGCGTCAGGGCCCGCCACGTCCGGTCCCGCCACGCCCAAGGCGAGCGCCCCCCAGGGCGGCCTGCTCACCCCCGACGGCATCCGGACCGCGCTGGCCGCCCTGAAGCAGCAGACGGGCACGACCACCTTCGTGAACCTGCGGATCTACGAGGAGTACGCCATCGCCTCGGTCCCCACCGCCCCCGGAGCCAAGACCGTCGACTCCTGGCAGTACCGGGGCGGCGAGGTCACCCGCACCGGCCCGGCCGGCACCGTCAAGGACCGCGCGCCGCTCATGGACATGGCCAAGGTCGAGTGGGACGCCCTGCCCGCCCTCCTCGAACAGTCCCAGCGGGACCTCGGAGTGGCGAACCCCACCACGCGCTACGTGATCGTCGAGCCCTGGATGATGGACCAGAGCCCGTCCATGCGCCCCTACCTCACCGACGAGTACGGTCAGGGCGGCTACGTCCTCGCCGGAACCGACGGCACGGTCAGGAAGGTCTACCGCTCCTGAGATCCTGGTCCGCGTACGTCCGAGGAATCGCTTCGAGGGAGCGCCGTCACCATGCCCACCTGGCGCAGCACGCTCGACCGGGCCGGGATATCCGGCTCCCGGCTGCGGAACGACTACACCCACGCCGCCCGCCGCGTGGTCCGCCGGGAACCCGCCCCGTACCTGGCCCTGCGGCTGCTCGCCGAGCCGTCCCTCGTGCCGTGGCTGGCCGCCGGACTCGCCTTCATGAACCTCGTCGACGACGTGGCGGAGACCGGCACACCGCAGCAGCGGAACGCCGGCCTCACCGCCCTGGCGGAGCGTGTCGGAGCAGCCCTGGAGACCGGGGACAACCCCGACCCCCTGCTGCGCGCCTACGCCCACGCGGTGAGTACCCGCGCCCTGCCCGCGCAGTGGGTCTCCCGGTTCCTCGACGGCGCCGCCACCACCGAAGCCGCCTTCGACGGCTTCGGGACGGAGGAGGACTTCCAGACCTACCTGGACGACTACGCCTGGCCCGGGGTACTGGTCTTCACGGGCCTGCAGTACCAGGGCGGCCCGGACGCCGAACAGGCTGCGGGCTGGCGGCGGTTCGTGGACGCCGCCCAACGCGTCGACTTCCTCGCCGACCTCGCCGGGGACCTCGCCGACGGCCGGCTGTGCATCCCGCGCGCCCGCCTCGCCGAGCACGAGGTGACCCGCGCCGACCTCGAACAGGCCCGCGACACCCCGGCCGTACGCGCGCTCCTCGCCGCCGAGGCCCGGCGGGCCCGCACGGCCCTGGAAGCGACCGACGGCATCCTCGGCCTCGCCGAGCCCGGGCTGCGGCCGGTGGTCGCGACCATGGCGGAGCTGATGGCGCACCAGCTGACCGCCGTGGAACGCGCGGGCGCGGCCGCCCTGCGCCGGGACGTCGGCTACGGCCTGGTGGCACCCCTGCGCACCCTCGCCCGCGCCCGGACGGGCCGGTCCCGGCAGGCCGTTGCCCGGGCGTCTAGTAAGGACCGTTGACGTTGTCGATCGAACCGTAACGGGCGGCCGCGTAGTTGCAGGCCGCGGTGATGTTGGCGACCGGGTCGTACGAGTCCTGCGAGGTGCCGGGCACGTGATAGGCCCGGAACGTCGGGTCGATCACCTGGAGCAGGCCCTTGCTGGGAATGCCGTTCCGGGCATTGATGTCCCAGTTGTTGATCGCCATCGGATTGCCCGAGGACTCCCGCATGATGTTGCGGTGAATTCCGTTGTACGTACCGGGAATGCCGTGCTTGGCCATGACGTCCAGGGACTCGCGGATCCACCCGTCGAGATTGTTCGCGTATGCGGTGGCCGGCTTGGCGGCGGCCGCGGTCTTCGCCTGGGCGCCGATGGTCAGCTTCAGGCCGGGGCGGATCACCGACGGGTTGGCGCCGACGGCACTGCGGTTCGCCGCGTAGAGCTGCTCCCAGCCGCTCAGGGAATGCTTCGCCGCGATCTTGGAAAGCGTGTCACCGGCGACCACGGAATAGGTGGCGGGAGCCTTGGCGGGAGCCGCGGTCACCTCCGCGGCCCCGGCGGTGGTCGCGCCGACCAGGGGGAGGGTGAGCGCCGCGCCGCCTGTGCCGACAAGGGCCAGCTTGCGGGTGATCGCGTGGTGCTTCGGCTTGCGGTGCTTTCCCTTTGCGGACATGGCGCAATTCCTCACGTGGGGGACGGAGTGGCCCCGGAGTGGCCGGTTTCAACGGCGGGCCACCGGGAATGAGGGTGACCGTAGGCGAGTCCGCCGCGCCCGAACAAGGCCCGAATTCCACCGGTAGATCGACTTCCTGCCGTCCGCCCCGAAAATGACCTTGTAGGGCGCTTCGCGCAATAGCCAATTTCCTTTCGGGGAAAAGGGAATCCGCCTCTCGGGGGAAATGATGTTGACGTTTCCCGAGTGACTCACATCACGGGTCGGCGGCCCGTCGTCATGCCCTGGGCGCAGAGGGACAAGTCCGCTCTCTGTAGGCCGGATTCGGGCGACATGCGCGTTGCAGGCGAATCGACCAAACCGGATCCTTTCCGGCGGTTGAATTGCCGTTTCGAGGCCGTTTCGAGGCCGTCTGGGGTCGGTCCCGGGGCCGTCCGGCAGCGCCCGCGGTCCTCCGCCGCCGTCAGAGCTCCGCGAGCCGCTCCAGAGCGGCCCCCACGCCCGCCGCCGAGGCCGGCAGCAGGGGGAGCCGTACGTCAGGAGACGGGATCCGGCCCTGCGCGTGCAGGACGCCCTTGACGACCGACGGATTGGGTTCCGCGAACACCGCCGCCGACATCCGGGCCAGGGCGTGACCCAGTGGCCGGGCCCGCGCCACGTCACCGGCCCGCCAGGCAGCGGCCAGCTCCGCGAACCGGGCCGTCGCCAGGTGCGCCGAGGCCAGGATCCCGCCGGACGCGCCCAGCGCGAGCAGCGGCGAGAGGTACGCGTCGTCGCCCGCCAGCACCTCGAAACCCTCCGGCAGGCCGCCGAGCAGGTCCACCGCGTCCTGGCCGATGCCGCCGCCCGCGTACTTCACCCCGGCGACCCCCGGGAGCGATCCCAGCGCCCGCAGCGCGGCCGCGTCCAGCGACTGCCCGGTGCGGTACGGGACGTGATAGACGATCAGCGGTACGGGGCTCACGGCGGCCAGCCGCGCGAAGTGCGCCAGCACCCCCGCGGCGGAGGGGCGTACGAACGGGGGCACGGTCACCAGCGCCGCCCGCGCCTGCGGCCAGCGCGCCAGCCGGACCAGCGAGGCCTCCGCGGCCCGGGTGCCGCTCGCCCCGGCGCCCACGGTCAGCAGTGCGCCCCGCTCCGCGCAGACCCGGGCGCACACATCGGTGACCAGGTCCCGCTCCGCCTCGTCGAGGGCGGCCGCCTCGGCGGTGGTGCCGAGGGCGACGATCCCGGTGGCACCGGCGTCGAGCACCTCGTGGGCGAGCGACTCCAGAGCCCCGGCGGCGATGTCCCCGCCGGGGGTGAAGGGGGTGACGAGCGGGACGTGGATCCCTTCGAGGCCGACGGCTCGGGGGAGTTCGCCGGTGCGGTCCTCGGGCAGGGCGTGGGCGGTCGGGGTCGGGGTCGGGGTGGGGGCCGTGGTCGTGGTCGTGGCCGCGGTGTCATGTGTCATGCGTCGACCCTCGCCCGTGCCGAGCGTCGAATCCAGTTCGCGTTTCTTATCCCACCCGTAAGCTGAGCCGATGCTCGACGTCCGACGCCTGCGTCTACTCCGTGAACTGGCCCACCGCGGGACGATCGCCGCCGTGGCCCAGGCCCTCGCCTTCAGCCCTTCGGCGGTGTCCCAGCAACTCGGCGTCCTCGAACGCGAGGCCGGTCTGCCCCTGCTGGAGCGCACCGGCCGCAGGGTCCGGCTCACCCCGGCCGGGCAGAACCTCGTCCGGCACGCCGAGGCCGTACTCGAACGCCTCGAACAGGCCGATGCCGACCTCGCCGAGGCGCGCAGCGGCCTGGCCGGCGTCCTGCGGATCGGCTCCTTCCCCACCGCCACCCGGGCCATCGTCCCGGCCGCCCTGACCACCCTCGCCCGGCGCCACCCGGCCCTGGAGCCGATGGTCTCGGAGACCGACCCGGCGGCGGTCGCGCACGCCCTGCGGGCCGGGGACCTGGACGTGGCCCTGGTGCACGAGTACGACTTCGTCCCCGCGCGCCGTGAGCCGGGGCTGGCCGCCGAGCCGCTCTACGCGGAGGCGATGTACCTGGCCGCGCCCGCGGCGGGGACTCCCGACCGCCCCGGACCCGGTGCCGGCCCAGAGCTCCACCCCGGCCCGGGACAAGGCCCCGGCCCCGGCCCCGACCAGGGCGCGGTCCTGCGGGCCCACGCGGACGCCTCGTGGATCACGGCCACGCCCGGCACCCTCTGCCACGCCATGACCGTACGGGCCTGCCAGGCGGCCGGGTTCGCGCCCCGGGTCCGCCACCAGGTCGACGAGTTCGTGACCGTCCTGGCCCTCGTAGCGGCCGGGCAGGGCGTGGCCTTCGTACCGCAGCTCGGCATCGCCGGCCACGAGGAGCTGGGCGTCCGCCTGACCCGCCTGCCCATGGCGCGCCGCACCCGGATCGCCTTCCGCAGCGGAGCCGCCGCCCACCCGGCCGTGGCCGCCTTCGGCGCCGCCCTGCGGGCCGCCGTACCGCCGGAACTGGCCGGATCGCGCGCCTCGGAGTGACGCAACTCCCGTACGCACCGTAGCCCGTGTACGTTCGGACGACAGTCGACGAGAGCGGGGTAGGACGTGACACATCGCGTACGAGGGGTCATTGCCCGGAGCAAGGGCGCACCGGTGGAGACGACGACGATCCTCGTGCCCGACCCGGGACCCGGCGAGGCGCTGGTACGGGTCCAGGCCTGCGGGGTCTGCCACACCGACCTGCACTACCGCGAGGGCGGCATCAACGACGAGTTCCCCTTCCTGCTCGGCCACGAGGCCGCCGGGATCGTGGAATCGGTCGGCCCGGACGTCACCTCCGTGGCCCCCGGCGACTTCGTGGTCCTCAACTGGCGGGCGGTGTGCGGCACCTGCCGGGCCTGCAAGCGGGGACGTCCCTGGTACTGCTTCGCCACGCACAACGCCACCCAGTCCATGACGCTGGAGGACGGCACCAGGCTCTCCCCGGCGCTCGGCATCGGAGCCTTCGCCGAGAAGACCCTGGTCGCGGCCGGCCAGTGCACCAAGGTGGACCCGGCCGCCGCCCCCGGCGCCGCCGGACTCCTCGGCTGCGGGGTGATGGCCGGCCTCGGCGCGGCCCTGAACACCGGCAACGTCGGACGGGGCGACTCCGTGGCCGTCATCGGCTGCGGGGGAGTGGGCAACGCGGCCGTGGCGGGGGCCCGGCTGGCGGGCGCCTCGAAGATCATCGCGGTGGACCTGGACGACCGAAAGCTGGAATGGGCGCGGGGCCTGGGTGCCACGCACACCGTCAACGGCCGTACGGAGGACGTGGTCAAGGCCGTCCAGGCGCTCACCGACGGCAACGGCGCGGACGTGGTCATCGAGGCGGTGGGCCGCCCCGAGACCTACCGCCAGGCGTTCTACGCGCGCGACCTCGCGGGGACCGTGGTCCTGGTCGGGGTGCCCACGCCGGAGATGAAGCTCGAACTGCCGCTCCTCGACGTCTTCGGCCGCGGCGGCGCCCTGAAGTCATCCTGGTACGGGGACTGCCTGCCCGAGCGGGACTTCCCGCTCCTCATCGACCTCTACCTGCAGGGCCGTCTCGACCTGGACGCCTTCGTCTCCGAGACCATCCCCCTCGACGGGGTCGAAGCCGCGTTCGCCCGGATGGAACGGGGCGAGGTGCTCCGCTCGGTCGTGGAGTTCTGACGGCCCGACCTGCGGGCGACCGCGTCAGGCGGGCTCCACGAAGGGTCGGGTGAGGTGCGCGGTGGCCAGCAGGGCGCCGCGCTCCACGGCCCGGGCCAGCAGCTCCTCCCGCGAGGCCCGGGCGACCGCCAGGTCGCGCTCGCGGGAGTACGCGACGGCAGGATTGCCCAACTGCACGGCGTGCACCAGCGCATCGCCGGTGACCAGCACGTCCCTGGCCCCGTCGGCCTGCTCCACCAGCACCGACTGGTGCCCCGGTGTGTGCCCGGGCGTCGGCAGCAGGGTGATCCCCGGGGCCAGCCGGTGCCTGCCGTCCACCTCGTGCAGCTGTCCGCTCGCCCGCAGCGGCGCCACCGTCCAGTCCCACACCGGGTCCGTCCGGTCCAGCGCCGCGACCTCGTCGCGCTGGACCACGTACCGCGCGGCCGGGAAGAACGGCTGCCCGTCGGCCCCCGCCGACCAGCCCGCGTGGTCCTCGTGCAGATGCGTCAGGACCACGGTCTCCACCTCGGCCGGAGCGATCCCGGCGGCCGCGAGGACGGCGGGCAGCCGTCCCGGCACCGGCGCCCAGCCCGCGGCGGGCCCCTCCGCCGGGCCGACCCCGGCGTCCACCAGCACCCAGCGGCCCCCCGGCCGGGCGATCGCGAAGCACCGGAAGTCCAGCAGCCAGGTCCCGTCCGGCCCGGCAGCGCCCGGATCGAGCAGCGCGGCCCGGGCCCAGTCGGCCCCGTCCGCCCCGGGGAACGCCGTACGGGACGGCTCGAAGAAGGTGCCGGTGGCGTCCAGGAGGGCCACCACCTGTCCGTGTCGGTCCATTCGCCTATTGTGCCGTCATGACCGAACACCTGGACCAGCCCGCTCCGTTGGAGCCCATGCCCACCGACTGGCAGCGCGCCCTCGCCGTGGTGGCGCACCCCGACGACCTCGAGTACGGCTGCGCGGCCGCGATCGCCGACTGGACGGACGGCGGCCGTGAGGTCGTCTACCTCCTCGCCACGCGCGGGGAGGCGGGCATCGACACCCTCGCCCCGGCCGACTGCGGCCCGCTGCGCGAGGCGGAGCAGCGCGCGAGCGCGGCCGTCGTCGGCGTGTCCGTGGTGGAGTTCCTCGACTACCGCGACGGGGTCGTCGAGTACGGCCTGGACCTGCGCCGCGACATCGCCGCGGCCATCCGCAGGCACCGCCCCGAGCTCGTCATCACCCTCAACCACCGCGACACGTGGGGCGGGGCGAACGGCGGCGGCGCCTGGAACACCCCCGACCACAAGGCCGTCGGCCGGGCCACCCTGGACGCGGCGGGCGACGCCGGCAACCGGTGGATCTTCCCCGAACTCATCTCGGAGCAGGGCCTGGAGCCGTGGGACGGGGTGCGCTGGGTCGCGGTCTCCGGATCCGTCACGCCGACGCACGCGGCCGACGCCGGTCCCGGCCTGGAGCGGTCGGTGAAGTCCCTGCTGGAGCACAAGGAGTACATCAGGGTCCTGACGGACCAGAACCCCGAGGAGTACGTCCGCACCTTCCTCACCGGCAACGCCCAGCAGACGGCGGCCCGGTTCGGCGGCCGCCCGGCGGTCCCGTTCGAGGTCTTCCCGCGCTGACCCGACCACCCCTAAGCTGACGATCCGTCAGAAGACAGCGGGGGTGCGGGGGGTGCGGGGACACGGTGATCGACACCATCACCACGGACATCGCGGAGGGCGAGGAGCGCATCCGGCTGGAGGTCGCGGACGGCGTCGCGGTCCTCACCCTGTGCCGGCCGGAGCGGCTCAACGGCTGGAGCTGGGAGTCCACCCGCCAGCTGGGCCTGCTGGCGGACCGGATCCGCTTCGACCCCGCCGTACGGGTGGTCCTGCTGCGGGCCGAGGGCCGGGCCTTCTGTGCGGGCATCGACGTGAACGCCCCCGGCGGCGCCGTCACGGGCGGATCCGCCGCCGAGCGCACCCGCAACTACTACGAGGGCATCCGCTGGGTCCACGAGCGCTTCGCGGTCCTCGCCCGGCTCCCGCAGCCGGTGGTCGCCGCAGTCCAGGGGTACTGCCTCGGCTTCGGCTTCGAACTGGCCCTGATGGCCGACGTCCGGGTGGCCGCCGAGGACGCCGTCTTCGCCCTGCCGGAGGCCCAGCTGGGCGTGGCCGTGGACGCGGGCGGAGACCTGCGCATCGCCCGCGAGGCGGGCGCGGGCTGGGCCAAGTACCTGGCCCTGACGGGCCGCCGGATCGACGCGGCCACGGCCGAACGGCTGCACCTGGTCCAACTGGTCGTCCCCGGACCGGAGCTGGAGTCCACCGCCCGGGAGGTGGCGGCGGAGATCGCCGCGAACGCCCCCCTCGCCGTCCAGGGCATCAAGCGCGCCGTCGACGCCTATGCCGACGCGGCCCTGCCCGCGGCCCTCGACCGCGTCGCGATGACCGCGGCCCTCACCCTCACCTCGGACGACTGCCGCGAGGGCTACGGCGCGAAGGCTGCCCGGCGGCCGCCGCACTTCAACGGAGCCTGACCGCAGGCCCGACCCCGGCAGGGGGAGGGGCCCGGCGCGCGCTCAGGCTCCGAACGGGCCGCGCCCCAACTGCTCGCGCACCGGGACGACCTCCGGGCTGACCACCGTCCTCCGCTGCCAGTTCGCCCCGTCGACCACCAGGGTGTGCCCGGTGACGAAGCGGGCGTACGGCGAGGCCAGGAAGGTGGCGGCCCAGCCCAGTTCGTGCGGAGCGCCGACCCGCAGGGCGGGCTGGCGGGAGTCCCGGGAGCCGGGCGCGGCACGCTCCAGGCCGCCCCGGATGTCCTCGGTCATGTCCGCGTGCGGGAACAGCCCGGGGACGAGCCCGTTGATCTGGATGCCGTACGGGCCCCACTCCACGGCGAGCGTCTCCACCAGGCTCTTCACCCCGGCCTTGGCCGCGGCGCTGTGGGCGAAGCCGGGCCCGCCCGTCCAGGCGTACGAGGCGCCGATGTTCACGATCGACCCGGGTGTCCCCGCGGCGAGGTGGCGCCGGCCGAACTCGCGGGTCATGAACCAGGTGCCGGTCAGGGTGATGTCCACCACTGCCCGCCAGGCGTTGGGGGACAGGTCCTCGGCCGGGCAGGGGAAGTTGGCGGCGGCGTTGTTGACCAGGACGTCCGGCAGGCCCAGCGCCGCCTCGGCCGCGTCGAAGACCTCCGCGACCCGCTCGGGGTCCCTGATGTCGCAGACGGCCGCCGCCACGCGGCCGGCGCCGGGGACGGCCGCCAGCTCCACGCGCGCCGCCTCCAGCTGCTCGGAGCGGCGGCTCGCGATCACCAGATCGGCGCCGAGCCGGGCGAACTCGGTGGCGATGGCCTTGCCCAGCCCGGTGCCGCCGCCGGTCACCAGGACCACCTGCCCCGCGTACGAACCGGCAGGCAGGGCGGCGGCGCCGGGCGGCGGCGGCGCGGGCAGACCGCGCGGGAGGTTCTCCATGCGCCCATCGATAGCGTGCGGACGCTCAGATCACCATGCCCGTGAACGCCCTGGCTAGGCCCTGTTCCGGGCGATCCTCGCGGGCCCGCGCCGCCTGGTACGGCGCCTCGCCGCGTTGTCGGACCGAGCGAGTACGGCCGAGTACCTAGGACTGCGGCAGGTACGCCTGCTTGACCGCGCAGGTCCAGATCACGGGCCTGTGCTTGCCGTTCGCGTTCACGGCCGACCCGCCGACCCGGCCGTCGTCCGACACCGCCTCGGCCGTGCTGGCCCCGCCCGCTGCGAGCCGGGGCAGGGCCAGGACCGGACCGGTGCCGGTCCACAGCTGGGCCTGGTCCGGGAGCGTCCGGGACTCCGGGTGGAACTTGGCGGTGCCGACGCTCACGCCGGTGGTCTGGCTGATCGCCTCGAAGGTGCCGTACGGGTGCGTGTTCAGCACGCCGGGGGACGTGCCGGGCCCGGTGTGCGGGGGAGCCCAGACCCACGGCTTGTACTCGTGCCAGGGCCCGAGCCAGTCGTAGCCGACGATCCGGCCGCTCTCGTCGAGGTCCTGGACGTAGCTCTCCGCGAAGCTGCTGTTGCCGCTGGTGGGCACCAGGGCCTTGGCGGGGCCGCCGTCGGCCGGCCACAGCACCGGGTAGGTGCCCTCGCGGTGCTCGCCGGTCTCGGGCACCTCGTAGTCCTGCTTCGCCTGGCCCAGGATGTCGCCGCGGGCGTTGATGGCGGTGACCATCTTGATGCGGGTCCCGGGGTCGGCCCCGTCCGGTACCGGCAGCTCGCGGACCTTCTGCCCGTCCTTCCAGACGGTGCCCACCCAGGAGGAGCTGCGGGCGACGACGTGGCCGGCGTCGTTGACGTCGGCCTCCTGGTCCGACCAGTCGCTCCCCGGCAGCGGGGTGACCGCGGCGTCGCCCGCCCGGTAGGTGAACAGGTAGCCGCCGTCGCCGACCAGTCGCCCGACCATCAGCCCGTTCCTGTTGACGGCGAGCACCTCGCCGGTCCGGGTGGCGTCGGGCAGCGGGACCCGGTGGAGCCTGGTGCCCGTCCAGTACACGGGCTTGGAGCCGGAGACGCCGACGGCGAGGTTGCCCGCGCCGAGGTCCAGGACGCCCTGGGCGGGCAGGCTGTCCGGGTGGTACGCGTCGGGCGTCAGGTGTCCCAGCACCTGGATCTTCGGCGTGCACGTCGCCGGTGCGGCCGTGGCCGGGCCCGCCGCCGTGATCAGGCCGGTCAAGGCGATCGCGGCGCCGGCCGCGGACATGGTTCTTCTCATGTGGTGTCCCCCCTGGACAGGTGCTGTTCCCCGTTGAGTCATGACACGTGCACGACACATGCTGCCTCATCCGGTACGGAAGCGGCCGGAATGACGCATGTTTCTTCCGGGCGTGACCGGTCGGCCCCGGTCCGGCCCCTGCCGGTCCCCGCGTGACCGGTCCACATGGTTCCCAAGGTGGCAAGCGACCGCTTAGTATGCCGCGGAGTGTGGTTCCTCGACGGCGGCTGGAGGCCCCGGATGCAGGCTTGGCGCGTACATACCCCCGGCGAACCCCGTGAGGCCATGCGCCTCGAGGAGATTCCCGAACCGGTACCCGGCGAGGGCGAGGTGAGGCTCAAGGTACTCGCCGCCAACGTCAACTTCCCCGACGCGCTGCTGGCGCGCGGGCAGTACCAGATCCGGCCCCCGCTGCCCTTCACCCCCGGTGTGGAGATCTGCGGTGAGACCGAGGACGGCCGCCGCGTCATCGCCAACCCGAGCCTGCCGCACGGCGGTTTCGCCGAGTACGTCACCGCACCCGCCCGCGCCCTGCTCCCCGCTCCGGAAGCCCTCGACGACGCCGAGGCGGCCGCCCTGCACATCGGCTACCAGACCGGCTGGTTCGGCCTCCACCGCCGGGCCCGCCTCCAGCCCGGCGAGACCCTCCTCGTGCACGCCGCCGCCGGCGGGGTCGGCAGCGCCGCCGTCCAGCTCGGCAAGGCCGCCGGAGCCACCGTCATCGGGGTCGTCGGCGGCAAGGCCAAGGCGCGCACCGCCGAGGAACTCGGCTGCGACCTCGTGATCGACCGTACGGCCGAGGACCTCGTCGCCCGGGTCAAGGAGTTCACCGGCGGGCGCGGCGCCGACGTCGTCTACGACCCGGTCGGCGGCGACGCCTACACCGCCTCCGCGAAATGCGTGGCCTTCGAGGGCCGGATCGTCGTCGTCGGCTTCGCGAGCGGCACCATCCCCGCCCCCGCCCTCAACCACGCGCTGGTGAAGAACTACGCCGTCCTCGGCCTGCACTGGGGGCTGTACGCGGCCAAGGAGCCCGCCGCGATCCTCGCCTGCCACACCGAACTCACCCGGCTCGCCACCGAGGGCGTCATCAAGCCGCTCGTCAGCGAACGCCTCCCGCTCGCCGCCGCGGCCGACGCCGTGCAGCGCGTCGCCGACGGGACCACCACCGGCCGCCTGGTCGTCGTACCGGCCCTGCTGGACGGAGGCCCCCGATGACCGGCACGCCCGCCACTCCCCTTACGTCCGGCACCGCCGTCACCGCCGAGGAACTGCGCACCCGCGTACGGGACCTGCTCGCCGCGCACCCGCCCGCGGACACCCCCCGCGAGGACTTCCTGCGCGCCCGCTTCGACGCCGGACTCGCCTGGGTCCACTACCCCCAGGGCCTCGGCGGACTCGGCGCCCCCCGCTCCCTCCAGGCCGTCGTCGACGCCGCGCTGGAAGCCGCCGGAGCTCCCGACAACGACCCGCGCCGGATCGGCATCGGCCTCGGCATGGCCGCGCCCACGATCCTCGCGTACGGCACCGAGGAGCAGAAGCGCCGCTTCCTGCGCCCCCTGTGGGTGGGGGAGGAGGTCTGGTGCCAGCTCTTCAGCGAACCGGGCGCCGGATCCGACCTCGCCGCCCTCGGCACCCGGGCCGTCCTCGACGAGTCCTCGCACGAGTGGGTGGTGGACGGCCAGAAGGTGTGGACCTCCAGCGCCCACACCGCCCGCTGGGGCATCCTCATCGCCCGCACCGAACCGGGCCTGCCCAAGCACCAGGGCATCACCTACTTCCTCTGCGACATGCACGCCCCCGGCGTCGAGGTCCGACCGCTGCGGCAGATCACCGGCGAGGCCGAGTTCAACGAGGTCTTCCTCACCGGCGTACGCATCCCCGACAGCCACCGCCTCGGCGCCGTCGGCCAGGGATGGGCGGTCGCCCGTACCACCCTGATGAACGAGCGCGTCTCCATCGGCGGCATGCGCATCCCGCGCGAGGGTGGCATGATCGCCCCGGTGGCCGCCGCCTGGCGCGAGCGCCCCGCCCTGCGCACCCACGCCCTCCACCAACGCCTGCTGGAACTGTGGGTCGAGGCCGAGGTCGCGCGCCTGACCGGCGAACGGCTGCGCCAGCAGCTCGCCGCCGGGGCACCCGGCCCCGAGGGGTCGGGCATGAAGCTCACCTTCGCCCGCCTCAACCAGGAGATCAGCGGACTGGAGGTGGAACTCCTCGGCGAAGAAGGCCTCTTGTACGAGGACTGGACCATGCGCCGCCCCGAACTGGTCGACTTCACCGGCCGCGACGCCGGCTACCGCTACCTGCGCGCCAAGGGCAACAGCATCGAGGGCGGCACCAGCGAAATCCTCCTCAACATCGTCGCCGAACGCGTCCTGGACCTGCCCTCCGAGCCGCGCGACGACAAGGACCTCGCCTGGAAGGACCTGGCCCGATGACCAGCCCGAGCGCCCCCTACGACCTGCTCTACTCCGAGACCGAGGAGGAACTGCGCTCCGCCGTGCGGTCCCTGCTCGCCGACCGCTGCGACGCCGCGAGCGTGCTGGCACGCGCCGAGAGCGGACGCCCGCACGACCCGGCGGTGTGGCAGACCCTCGCCGCCGGTATCGGGGCGGCCGGCCTGCTGGTGCCCGAGAAGCTGGGCGGCCAGGGCGCCGGCCACCGCGAGGCGGCCGTGGTCCTGGAGGAGCTGGGCCGGGCCGTGGCCCCGGTGCCCTACCTGACCAGCGGGGTCCTCGCCACGGAGATCCTGCTCGGGTGCGAGCCGTCCTCGCCCGAGCTGACGGGGCTGCTCAGAGAGGTGGCCTCCGGCCGGCAGGTGTGCATCCCCGCCCTCCCGCTGACCCTGGCCCCCGGCGCCCCCCTGCCGGCCGGCGTACGGGACACCGGCGCCGGGACCCTGACCGGCTCCGTCAGCTCCGTAGCCGACGCGGTGGCCGCCGACGTCCTGCTGGTGCTCGCCGACACCGGGCTGTACGCCGTCCCCGCGGCCGAGGCCGTGCTGACCGAGCCGGTCTCCCTGGACCTCACCCGGCCGGTCGCCACCGTCACCCTCGACAGGGCCTCGGGCACCCGGCTGGCCGACCCGGGCGTCGCGCGGGCCGCCGTAGCGGGCGCCCTGCTCGCCGGAGCCGGACTCCTCGCCTCGGAACAGCTCGGCCTGGCGGAGTGGTGCCTGGCGGAGACGGTCGCCCACGTGCGGACCCGGCACCAGTTCAACCGGCCCGTCGGCTCCTTCCAGGCCCTCAAGCACCGCCTCGCCCGGCTCTGGCTCGACGTGGCCTCCGCCCGCGCGGCGGCCCGCGCCGCGGCCGACGCCCTCGCGACGGGAGCCCCGGACGCGCCGCTGACCATCGCGGTCGCCCAGGCATACTGCTCCGGGGTTGCGGTCCGGGCCGCCGAGGAATGCGTACAGCTCCACGGCGGCATCGGCATGACCTGGGAACACCCCGCCCACCTCTACCTCAAGCGCGCCAAGGCCGACTCCCTGGCCCTGGGCACGGCGGGCCACCACCGCGGCCTGGTCGCGGACTTCGCGGAACTCCCGGCGCCGTAGGCCGTGCCGTCGAAGTGGCGTCGCCGATCATGCCGGCCGGCCTGATCGGCGAGACACCCCCTGGGCCCTGAAGCCGGTCGGGCCCGCCCGCCGGCGTGCAGCCGGAGCCCGGCCCGTGGGCACGCCCGGTGCGCAAGCCTGATGCGCAGGGCCGGTTGGGCCGGGCCGGTCGGGCCGGGCGGCGGGCCGAGGCCGGTGGGGTCGTCGGCGTGCCCGCCGCAGGCGAACCGGCCGAACGGCCGATGCGGGGCCGGGGCGGGGTGGGGCAGCCTCTACGGGTTGCCCCGTCCCCCGTCCCGTCCCGCCCCGCTCCGTGAAGGAGGCGCCGTGCTGCACGCCCTCTACCTCCTCGGCATAGCCGCCTTCGCCGCCTCCGGCGTCCTCGCCGCGCACCGCGCCGACATGGACCCCTTCGGCGGGTTCGTCCTCGCCTTCGCGGCCGCCATCTCCGGCGGGACCCTGCGCGACCTCATCCTCGACCGGCACCCGCTGTACTGGACGCACGACTGGCTGCTGCTCGTGCTGATCGCCTCCGTCGCCGTCGCCACCATGCTCTACCTGCGCCGCTGGGAGCTCCCGCAGCGCACCCTGATGGTCGTCGACGCCGTCGGCCTCGCCGTCGTCACCGTCATCGGGGCCCGCGCGGCGATCGACGCCCAGGTCACGCCCGTGGCCGTACTGATCCTCGCCGTCCTGACGGGAGTCACCGGCGAGGTGGTCCGCGACGTGCTCTGCGGAGAGTTCCCGCCGCTGCTGCTGCGCGAGGAGGTGTACGCGACCGCCGCGCTCGCGGGCGCAGCCGCCTACCTCGGGCTGCACTGGGCCGGGGCCTCGGACACGCTCAACATCACCGTCTCCGCGGGCCTCGTCTTCGCGCTGCGCATGGCCGCGGTCTTCCGCGACCTGCACCTGCCCCGCCTGCAGCGCGTCGCGGGCTGACGGGCAAGACGCCCCCGGGTGGCCGCCGTCCGGCAGTTCCCTCCCGCTCCGGGTCCCCCGTACCGATGGCGACGGCCGCATCGGCGGCACCGTCAGCCGGTACCGGGCCCGTCACCCTCCTCGACGAGCACCCGCAAGGGTGACCTCGCCCGCCGCGCCGCGTTAGACCCGTAGCCGCGGCCACCGAGCGAGGGAGACCGTATGTACGCCGCACCACTGACCCGCCGCACGGTCCTGCGTTCGGCCTTCACCGCGGCCGTGCTCGCCGGTACAGCGGCAGCCCTGGCACCCGTACTGCGCGCGCGGCGCCCCCGTCAGACGCTCACCCCGGCCCCGCTCGCCGAGGAGACCTACCGGGGCCGGCACATCGCCGTCGACCAGGCCGGCGTCCGGATCGACGGCCGCGCGCTGCACGTCATGCGCCGGGCCGACGGCAGTTACCTCAGCGGGATCAACCATTTCCAGTCCTATCCGACGCGGCTCGAACTGGCCCGCGCCGCCGTCGACGAACTGGGCACCGCCCAACTGTCCACGGCCGCCCCGCACCACGGGTAGGGGTGTCTTGCCGGTCAGGCCGGGCCCGGGGCGTCTGGTGCCGCGCCTCGCGGCGTTCTCGTCGGTCGACGACGCTCCGCGTCGCCTTCCTCCTCGGCCTTGAGATGCACGGCACCAGACGCCCCGGTCTGAACCGGCCTGACGGCAAGACACCCCCTAGGAGTCCGCGTTGTACACCCGGCAGAACCAGAAGAACCTCACCAGCGCCCAGAAGAAGCGGTTCACGGCCGCCTTGCTGGAGCTCAAGCGCGACGGCACGTACGACCGGTACGTGCGGACGCACGACAAGTACTTCGTGCCCGACCGCGACCGCAAGCTCCGCGTCGGGCACATGTCCCCGTCCTTCTTCCCCTGGCACCGCTGCTACCTGCTGGACTTCGAGCGGCAGCTGCAGAGGGTGGACCCGGGCGTCTCGATCCCGTACTGGGACTGGACCACCGACACCAGCCCCGTCTCCTCACTCTGGGCCGACGACTTCCTCGGCGGCACCGGACGCGCCTCCGACCGGCAGGTCATGACCGGTCCCTTCGCCTACGAGAAGGGCAACTGGGCCGTCACGGTGGGCATCACGGAGTCCCGCTTCCTCACCCGCAACCTGGGACGGCCGCAGAATCCGATCACGCTGCCCACCCCTGCCGAACTCCAGTGGGCCATCGACGACCCCGTCTACGACACCTCGCCCTGGGACTCCACCGCCACCGCCGGCGGTTTCCGCAACAAGCTGGAGGGCTGGGCCGCCCCCAAGAGCGAGCGCTGGCGCAACCACAACAAGGTGCACCAGTGGATCGGCGGCCACATGACGGGCGGCGCGGCGCCCAACGACCCGGCGTTCTGGCTGCACCACGCCTTCGTGGACCTGGTCTGGGACCGCTGGCAGCAGAGGCACCCCGCCTCCGGCTACCTGCCGGGTGCCCCGCTCGCGCACGGGGACCTCCAGCGCGGCCGTGTGATCGCCCTGGACGAACCGATGCCCCCGTGGGATATCACCCCGCGACAGATGCTCGGCCACCAGGGCATCTACCGCTACGAATGACCCGTCGTCCGCCCGATGGCCCGTGGACAGGGGAAAGGGCCCCCGCCAGGTGGCGGGGGCCCTTCAACCGGTCGTACGGTCAGGTGATCAGTGACCGTAGCCCTCGGTGTGGTGGTCGCCGCCGCCGCCCGAGGCGTTGACGCAGGTGTTGCCGAACGCCGGGTTCAGCAGAGCGATCACGTTGACGGTGTTGCCGCAGACGTTGACCGGGACGTGAACCGGGACCTGGAGCAGGTTGCCCGACAGGACACCGGGGGAGCCGACCGCCGCACCGTGCGCTCCGGCATCGGCGACGGCCAGACCCGCACCGGCGGCCACGGCGGTACCGGTGACAGCGGTGATGGCGAATGCCTTCGCGATACGCGACATCAAGATCTCCTCGAAAGGTATGGGGCGCCACAGAATCTGCGGCATTTGACATGGCATACAACGCAGCGGTGGCCCAGGGGTCACGGCCTGTGCGCCTACCTGGTGACAGGACATCACGCGGAGAGCGGAGTACGGGGCCCCTGAGGGGCGGTGCCCTGTGGCGAAACGGGGCCGGGGGGCGGGCCTGACCGGGCACGGTCGCGCCTTGTCACCCGTTGGACGGCTGTGCGACCGTGCGCGCACGGCGCAGGTGCCCCGTGACGGATCCAGGAGGACACAGATGAGCGCAGCGGGCGGCGGCCGCCCCCGGGTCAGGACCGGGTCGGGCGTGGTCGAGGGACGGACCGGCGCCGACGGGACCGCCGCCTTCCGGGGCATCCCGTACGCCGCCCCTCCCGTCGGCGCGCTCCGCTTCGCCGCACCGGCGCCCCCGGCCGCCTGGGACGGCGTACGCGACGCGGGGAGCTACGGGCCCACCGCGCCCAAGGTCCCGTACCCGGAGCCCTTCGCCTCCCTGCTGTCCGACCCGGAGATCGCCGGCGACGACTGCCTGAACGTCAACGTGTGGACCCCCGATCCGGCGCCCGGAGCCCGGCTGCCCGTCATGGTGTGGATCCACGGCGGGGCGCTCACGCGCGGCTCCTCGGCCGTCCCCGTCTACGACGGCTCGGCCTTCGCCCGCGACGGGGTCGTGCTCGTCTCCTTCAACTACCGCCTCGGAGTGCTCGGTTACGGGCTCTTCCCCGACGCGCCGGCCAACCGCGGCCTGCTGGACCAGATCGCCGCCCTGGAGTGGGTCCGGGACAACATCGGGGCCTTCGGCGGCGACCCGTCGCGCGTCACCGTCTTCGGCGAGTCCGCCGGAGCCATCAGCATCGGCTCCCTCCTCGCCGCCCCGCGCGCGGCCGGGCTCTTCGCCCGGGCCGTCCTGCAGAGCGGGGCGCCCGAGGTGCTGTCCCGGGACCGGGTCCGCACGATGGTCCGGCGGATGGCCTCGCTGCTCAAGGTGGAGGCCACCGCCGAGGCCTTCACCGCCACCGGGCTGCCCACCCTGCTCGCCGCCCAGGCAGCCGTGCTCCGCAGGTCCAACCCGATGCTGGGCACGGCCGCCTTCGGCCTGGTCACCGACCCGGACACGGTCCCGCGCGACCCCCTCGAAGCCCTTGCGGGCGCGGACGGCCCGGCGGCCTCGGGCGCAGTGCCCCTGCTGCTGGGCTGGACCGCGCAGGAGCACCGGCTGTGGCTCGCCCCCACGGGCGCCATGCCGCTCCTGGACCGGCTGGGCCCGCTCACCGTGGCCCTCGCCCGCCTGCGCGGCGGCAAGGACCGGGCCGCCGTACGGGTCCTGCGCGCGGGCCTGCCCGGGGCGGGCCCGGCCGAGCTGGCCGGGAACCTGCTCGCCGACCGGCTGCTGCGCGACCCGCTGCGGCTGCTCGCCGGAGCGCGACGGGCCGCGCCGAGCTTCGTCTACGAGTTCGGCTGGCCCTCCCGCATCCCGGGGCTCGGCGCCTGCCACGCCCTGGAGCTGGGCTTCGTCTTCGACACGCTCGACGTCCCGGAGAGCGCGTGGCTGGCGGGGCCGGACGCCCCGCAGGCGCTGGCCGATGAGATGCACGCGGCCTGGGTGGCCTTCGCCGTGACCGGCGACCCGGGCTGGGCGCCCTGGAACGGCAACGGCCCGCCGAAGGTGTTCGGCGGGCCGGAGCGCGAGGAGGAGGAGAAGGAGCGGGCGGAAGCGCCGTTCGCTACTCGACGGGTCCTTCCATGACCTTGCTGATGAACTGGATCGGCCCCTCGCCCATGTTCGGCACGTAGGTCTTGGCGTTGTGCTGGCCGCCCTTGATCACCCTGAGGTCGGTGTGCACGGGCCCCTTGTTGCCGAAGGTGGCGATGAACTTCTGCACGTCCGGCAGGGTCTTCTTGTTGTTCTCGCTGTCCCCGACCTGGAAGGCGAGGTACACGTCCGGCCCCTTGCGGTCGATGAGCTGCTTCGCCAGGATCTCCGGGTTGTTCTCGGCCTTCTCCTTGTCGTGGCCCTTCCAGAGGGAGGAGTCCGGCACGATGTCCGGGCCGGAGGCGATCACGGCCTTGAACTTGTCCGGGTGCTTGAGCACCGCCTTCAGACCCGCGAACCCGCCGGTGGAGGAGCCCATGAAGGCCCAGCCGTCACGGGACTTGACGGTTCGGAAGTTCGCCCTCATCAGGTCCGGGACGTCCTCGGTCAGCCACGTGCCCATCTTGGGCTGGCCGGGTATGTCGGAGCCGTCCCAGTAGATCCCCTTGTCGTCCGGCTCCGGGTTGAGCACCGGCATGGCCAGGATGAAGGGCTTGCTCTTGCCCTCGGCGTACCACTTGCTGATGCTGGTCTGGAGGCCCAGGTCGGTGCCCATCCAGTAGTTGTTCGGGTAGCCGGCACCGCCCGGCAGGGCGATCATGACCGGGAAGCCGCTCTTCGCGAACTTGGGGTCGTTGTACTCCTTGGGCGCCCAGACCCACACCTTGCCCTTGAAGCCCGACTTCTTGCCGTCCAGCGTGGTGACCGCGACGTGCGTGCCGTCGGGCAGGGTCATCGAGTTCTTGAACTCGGCCGCCGGGCCCGTGGGCATCAGCATCTTGGAGCTCGAAGACTGCTGCGCGGCGTCACCCGGCTTGCCGTCACCGCCGGCGGCCGGCTTCCCGAAGGAGACGGCCGCGCCCTTGTCGGTGAACGGGGGTATCTCGAAGTGGTTCATCACGAGCGCCGCGACACCCGCGAGCGCGAGGACGGTGCCCCCCGCGACCACCCAGCGCCGGACCCGGGACCTGCGCGGGCGCGCGGGCTCGGGCTGGTGCTCCTCCTGGTACTGGTACCGGGGCTCCTGCTCGTACGGCGGCTGCGGCGCCCCGTAGGGCGGCTGCTGCCCGCCCTGGGGGCCGTACGGCTGCTGCCCGTACGGCGGCTGCGGCTGCTGTCCTTCCGGCCGGTACGGCTGGTACTGCTGCCCGTCGGGTGCGTACGACATGTGCGGTGGCTCTCCGGCTGGTGCTGCCCCGGTGGGGCGGGGTGGTCTGAGTGCGTGATCCTTCCGTTCGAAGGATGAACGAAAGGATCTCAGGGTTCCGCACTTTTCCTTTTCTTGGGGTCCCCTAGGAGAGACCGTTGCCAGGGGAGACCTTGCCCGGGCGCGGCAGCGGCCCCCGTCCCGGCCGTCCTCGGCGGAGGACGACCGGGGCGGGGGCCGGGGGAGCAGTACCGTTACGCCCGGGCGGGCGAACCGGGGAACTAGGCGGGGATCAGGGTCCGCCGTCGCCGCTTGCGCTGTGCGGCGGCCGACAGCCTCAGCTCGATGATCGACCGTACGGCCGGCCACTCCTCGTCGAGGATCGAGTAGAAGGCGGTGCTGCGGACCGCGCCGTCCAGCCCCCGCGAGTGGGCCCGGCGGACCCCCTCGCTGGTGAAGCCCAGCCGCTCCATCGCGGCCCGGGACCGGCCGTTGCGGGCGTCCGCGCGCAGCGAGATGCGGCGCACCCCCCAGGTTTCGAAGGCATGGCGGAGCATGAGCAGCTTCGCCTCGGTGTTGATGCCGGTGCCCTGGGCGCCCGGGGACAGCCAGGTGTTCCCGATCT
Organism: Streptomyces sp. NPDC048255; assembly: GCF_040652415.1. NCBI lineage: Bacteria > Bacillati > Actinomycetota > Actinomycetes > Kitasatosporales > Streptomycetaceae > Streptomyces > Streptomyces sp. NPDC048255. The sequence goes on along the minus strand of NZ_JBEZMA010000051.1, from coordinate 27,676 downwards.
CGGCGGCATCGGGAACGGCCGTCGCCGGATCGCCGAACGGGACCCCCGGCACGGCGGGCCACACCAGCGGCCCCTGCCAGTAGTCGAGCTCCAGGAACCGGGTCGAACCGACGACCCGGCCGTCGGTGGCTCTGACCACCGCGAACGGGACCGATCGACCCGCCGCCTGATCGGCGAGGGCACGGTCGATGTACTCGTGGGACGCCTGCACGCCGTGGGGTACGGGAGTGAAGGCGTAAGTCGTACGATCCTCGGCCCCGGCCACGGCCAGGGCCTCGGTGTGGTGGGGGGCGAGGGGCTCAAGCCGCACGGTGCGGCCGGCGAGGAGTACGGGTACGGGCACGGAGCCTTCGGTCCTTCTGGGCGGTGGGGTGGTTGCACAGTCTGCGTTTCTGACGTCGCCCCCCGTGCAAAACACGAGTGAAAGGCAACGGGCGGTCAGGTGAACGCGAGTGGCTCAATGTAGCCCCTTAGAGTCCTCTCATGAACCCCCAATTCGGCAATGACGCGCCACTGATTTTCGACGACTTGGGTCCCCGGAACGGGGCGCCCGTAATCCTGATCCACGGACATCCGTTCAACCGCACGATGTGGGCCCCCCAGACGGCCGCCCTGACGGCTGCCGGCTACCGGGTCATCGCCCCTGACCTGCGGGGATACGGGGAAAGCCCAGTGCGGCCGGGAGTGGCGCTGCTGGCCGACTTCGCGGACGATCTCGCCGCCCTCCTCGGCCGCCTGGGAATCGAACAAGCGGTCGTTTGCGGAGTGTCCATGGGTGGGCAGATCGCGATGGAGACGAGGCTGCGCCACCCGGGTCTGGTACGGGCCCTCGTACTGTCCGACACCTCCCCCGTTCCGGAGAGTGAGGACGGGAAGAAATCCCGCCGCGAGGTCGCCGAGCGGCTGCTCGCCGAGGGCATGGCGCCGTACGCCGAAGAGGTCATCGACAAGATGCTGGCGCCCTACAACGTGAGCGGGATGCCCGAGGCCGCGGCCCGCGTCGGCGCCATGATGCGGGCCACCGATCCGGAGGGCGCCGCCGCCGCGCTGCGCGGCCGCGCGGAGCGCCCCGACTACCGGCCGGTGCTCGCCGCGGCCACCGAGCCCTGCCTGGTGCTGGTCGGCGCGGACGACGTCTACACCCCGGTCGCCGAGGCCGAGGCCCTGCACGCGCTGATGCCGCACTCGGTCCTCACCGTCATCGAGCGGGCCGGTCATCTGCCGGGGGTGGAGCAGCCGGAGGCCTTCAACCGGGCGCTGCTGGGGTTCCTCGCCGGACTCTGACCGAGGGCGGCCCGGCGGAGTGCCGGGCGTCCCGGGCTGAGATCATCCGGGGATGGACGAGGTACTGCGCACCCTGGCCGCGGTGGGCCCCTTCTTCACCGTGCCCTGCGGGAAGGAGCCGCCCGGCCCCGGATTCCGCCCGCTGGGCGACCTGTACGGGGACGGGCTCGGCCCGTACGTGGCCGAGGTCGGCCGGCGGATCGGCACCGGTCCGGACCGGGTGGCCGCCTCGACGGCGCAGTTCGGGATCGCTTCGCGGCTGTGGTCGATCGGGCTGGGGTGCGTGGCCCTCGCCGGGCGGGTCCCGGACCTGGACCCCGGCCGCATCCGGTGGCGGCTGCCCGCCGGGGGCTCGCTGGAGCTGTGGCTCCCCGAGCCCGTGGCGCTGCCCGCCGGGTCCCTGGGCGACGTCGTCCTCGGGAACCTCGCCGTGCTCGACGCGCGGCTGCGGGACGGGTTCGGGGTCTCGCCGAAGGTGCTGCGCGGCAATGCCGCGTCCGGACTCGTCGGGGCGCTGCGGGTGCTGACCGACCGGGTCGAGGGGGACGCGGCGGTACGGTCGGCGGCCGCCCTGCTCGCCGACGACGGTCCGCTGGCCGGCACCGGGACCTTCGTCCACGAGCCCGGGCTCGGGGTGGCCTTCGTACGGCGCAGCTGCTGCCTCTACTACAAGGTGCCCGGCGGCGGGCTCTGCGGGGACTGCGTACTGCGCACCCGCTGACGGCACAGGGCCACCGGGGAGAGGTCCTCCCCGATGGCCCTGCCGTTGGTGCCTGACCTGCTAGAAGGTCAGGTTCCAGGAGTCGATCTTGCCGATGTCGCCGCCGGCGTTGTCGTTCACGCGGAGCTTCCAGGTGCCGTTCGCGACCTCGGAGGAGGCGTTGACGGTGTAGACCTGGTTGATGTTGTCGGCGCTGCCGCCGGTCCGGTTGTGCACGGTGTAGACGGTGCCGTCGGGGGCGACGAGGTCGACCTTGAGGTCACCGGTGTAGGTGTGCACGATGTTCACGCCCACCTTGAGGGTGGCCGGGGCGTTGCCGGTCACCCCGCTGACGGTGAGGGGGCTCTCCACGGTGGTGTTGTCGCCGATGGCGAAGTCACCGAGGTTCTCGAAGTACTTGCCGGGAGGCGGGGTGGCTCCGACGGCCTTGAGGGCGTCGACCTGGCCCTCGCCGAAGAAGCCGTTCTTGGCGGTGGTGCCCTTGCAGCGGCTGTCCGACGGGCAGGCGACGTCGTTGGCCTGGGTGGCCAGCTTGTCGCGCAGCTGCGCCGGGGTGATGCCCGGGTTGGTGCTGGCCAGCAGCGCGGCCACACCGGCCACGTGCGGGGAGGCCATGGAGGTGCCGCTCATGCTGCCGTACTTGCCGCCCGGCAGGGTGCTGTAGATGCCGGTGGCGTCGCCGCCGGGGGCGGTGATGTCGACGACGTTGAGGCCGTAGTTGGAGTACGAGGCCTTGGCCGTCGTGCCCATCGCCGAGACCGTGACCACGCCCGGGAGCTCGGTCGGGATGTCCAGGCAGGCATTGGTGATGGTGCGGGTGACCGGCGTCGAGTCGTTCGGGCTCTCGGTGTCGGTCGTCTTGTTGGCCAGGTCGAGGTTGGAGTTGCCGGCCGCCGCGACCTGGAGCGAACCCTTGCCCTCCGCGTACTCCTGGGCGCGCTTGACGCCCTCGATGATCGCGGCCTGGTCGGCGTTGTCCGGGCAGTTGAACTGCCACGGGTCCGTGTAGTAGCTGTTGTTGGTGACCTTGAAGCCGTGGTCACCGGCCCACATGAAGCCGCAGACGGTGTTCTCGGCGAAGAAGAGCGAGGAGCCCGGCTCCGCGATGCGCACCGAGGAGATCTTCACGCCCGGGGCCACGCCGATGACGCCCTTGCCGTTCTTGGCGGCCGCGACGGTACCGGCCACGTGCGTGCCGTGGGTGCCCACGTCCCGCCAGGAGCCGGTGCGGGTGTCCGCCTTGCCGTACGCGCAGGAAGCGGAGTCCGCCGCGTTGAAGTTCGGCGCCAGGTCCTGGTGCTGGTCGTCCACACCGGTGTCCAGGATGCCCACCTTGACGGTGGCGGAGCCGGTGGTGACCGCCCAGGCCTGGTCGGCCTTGATCTGGGTCATGTCGACGCGGACCGGCTCGCCCGAAGGCGTCGTCGACTGCGCCGGGTTGGCGGGCAGTGCGGGGTTGTAGGCATCCGCCGGGACGTCCGAGGTGCGCGTGGCACCGACCTGCTGGACGCCGCTCACGCCGCGCATGGTGGCGGCGAAGGAACCGGACGCCGAGTGGGCGACGATCACGCCGATCGCGTCGTAGTTCGCGAAGACCGTGCCGCCGTTGGCGGCGACGGCCGAGCGCACCGCCGAGCTGTCACCGGGAGCGGTGATCACGAGGTAGGCGCGGGTGCCGGCAACCCAGGTCGCACTCTGGGAAGTCGGCGCCGCGGCCTGGGCGGCGGGTGCCGGTGCCGGGGCGGGAGCGGAGGGGGAGACAGGGGCGGTGCCGGCGAGCGCGGCGGGGGCCCCGAAGGTCAGTGCGGCGCCGAGTGCGGCGGCCAGCACCAGGGTACGGCGAGGTCGGCTGGATATGTGGGGTATCAATGCGTCCTCCGGTGACCCGGTGGGTCGCACCTACCGGGCCGTACGAAACGAGTGGTGGACGCAAGATGTCAGACGCAACGCCTGGTGCGGAAGTACCTTTTACAACACCGGGGTTCGTTTATCGGTGGCCGGGAACCGAGTATGGGTGAGTTGTGCGGGTGTGTGCCGGGTCCGGCCGGGCTGGGCACCGTGGGGGCGAGCCCTGCCCGGCCGGCCCGTGCGGGCGTTCCGGATCGGGGTGTCCGGCGGATCGGCGCCGGAACCCTCTACACCCGTACGCCGTCCTTGTGGCCGTCCGGCTGGAACGGCATGGCCTCGCTCTTCCCCAGGGCGTCACCCGGGGCGGGGCTGCCGGCGGGCTCGCCGTAGTGGGCGTCATCGACCAGCGTCTTCTCGTCGAACGGCAGGCGTCCCGCGAGGACTTCGGTGGCCCGGTGGTGGTCGAACTCCTTCGTCCAGGTGCCGATGAGCACCGTCGCCACCGCATTGCCCGCGAAGTTCGTCAGGGCGCGGGCCTCGCTCATGAACCGGTCGATGCCCACGATCAGACCGACGCCGTCGACCAGTTCCGGTCGGTGGGACTGGAGTCCTCCGGCGAGGGTGGCCAGTCCGGCGCCCGTCACCCCGGCCGCGCCCTTCGAAGCGATGATCATGAAGAGCAGCAGGGAGATCTGCTCGCCCAGCGCGAGCGGCGTGCCCATGGCCTCCGCCACGAACAGCGAGGACATCGTCAGGTAGATCGCGGTCCCGTCCAGGTTGAAGGAGTAGCCCGTGGGCACCGTGATGCCGGTGACCGGGCGCGAGACGCCCAGGTGCTCCATCTTCGCGATGAGCCGCGGCAGCGCCGACTCCGACGAGGAGGTGGACAGGATCAGCAGGAACTCCCGGCCCAGGTAGCGCAGCAGCGCGAACACGCTGACCCCCGTACACACCCGCAGCAGCGTGCCCAGGACCACGAACACGAACAGCAGACAGGTCGTGTAGAAGCCGATCATGATGACGGCGAGGGACTTCAGTGCGTCGAGGCCGGTCGCCCCGACCACCGCCGCGATGGCCCCGAACGCGCCCACGGGCGCCACCCACATGATCATCGCCAGCACCCGGAACACCAGCTTCTGCACGTGCCCGATCCCGCGCAGCAGCGGCTCGCCGGCCGTTCCCATGGCCTGCAGCGCGAACCCGCACAGCAGCGCCACCAGCAGCGTCTGGAGTACCTCGCCGCCGGTGAAGGCGGACACCAGGGTGGTCGGGATGATCCCGAGCAGGAACTCCGGGGTGCTCTCGGCCCCGCCCGCCTTGGCCTGCGCCTCACCGGCGCTGCGGGCGGCCTCGGTCAGGTGCAGGCCGCTGCCCGGGTCCAGCAGGTTGCCGACCAGCAGTCCGATCGCCAGCGCCACCGTGGACATGACCATGAAGTAGCCGAGGGCGAGTCCGCCCACCGCCCCGACCTTGGCCGCCTTGCGGACCGAGCCGATGCCCAGCACGATCGTGCAGAAGATCACGGGCGAGATCATCATCTTGATGAGGTTGACGAAGCCCGTGCCCAGGGGCTTGAGCTCCACGGCCACACCGGGGGCGGCGAAGCCGACGGTGATGCCGAGGAGCACCGCGGCGATCACCGCGATGTAGAGATAGTGCGTTCTGTCGCGCCTGGCGGCCACGATGCCTCCTGGTGGTGAATACGTCCCGGGAGGACCATCACCCGGCGCTGTGACCCCGGTCACCCTTGCGTTCATTGAGTTCACGGCCGGGTGCACACTGAGCGCCATGTTCCGTTTGCCCCGACCGCCCCGTAGCCTCGCCGGTCAGCTCTTCGCCATGCAGGTGCTGCTGGTCGCCGTGGTCGTCGCCGGCTGCGCCGTCTTCGCGTACGCCACCGCGCGCGGCCAGGCCGAGGACGCCGCCCGGCGTCAGGCCGGGGCCGTCGCCCGCGCGGTCGCCGACTCCCCGTCGGTCCGCGAGGCCGTACGGGAGGCCGTACGCGGCACCGACCCCTCGCTCGCGCTCCAGCCGTACGCGGAGCGGGTGCGAGTGGACTCGGGGGTGGACTTCGTCACGATCATGGACCCGGCCGGGCGGCGCTGGACCCACCCCGACCCGCGCCGGATCGGCGAGCGGTTCCTGGGCAACACCGCACCCGCGCTGCGCGGCGAGACCTTCAGCGAGACCTACACCGGCACCCTCGGCCCCTCGATCCGCGTGGTCACCCCGCTCACCGACGAGGGCGAGGTGGTCGGCATGGTCAGCGCCGGCATCACCGTCCGCGCGATCAGCGCCCGCCTGGCCGCGCAGCTCTCCGCACTCGCCTGGGTCGCGGCCGGCGCCCTCGCCCTCGGCGGCCTCGGCACGTACATCGTCAACGCACGGCTGCGCCGGCACACCCACGGCATGAACGCGGCCGAGCTCAGCCGGATGTACGACTACCACCAGGCGGCCCTGCACGGCGTCCGCGAAGGGCTGCTGATGCTCGACGGACAGCGCAGGATCACCCTGATCAACGACGCCGGACGGGAACTGCTGGGCCTCCAGGGCGAGATGACCGGTACCGCGGTCGCAGACCTGGGCCTGCCCGCGCCGCTCACCGGAGCCCTGCTCGCCGACCGGCCCCGGACGGACGAGGTGCACCTGACCGCGGACCGGGTGCTCGTCGTCAGCAGTTCACCCGTCGCGGGCGGTGGCCGCCGCGGCACCGTGGTCACCCTGCGCGACCACACCGAACTCCAGGTGCTCACAGGCGAGTTGGACCACGAGCGGGGCTTCACCGAGGCCCTGCGCTCCCAGGCCCACGAGGCGGCCAACCGGCTGCACACCATGGTCTCCCTCATCGAGCTCGGCCGGGCCCAGGAGGCGGTGGACTTCGCCACGGCCGAACTGGAACTCGCCCAGGCCCTCACCGACGAGGTGATCGCCGCCGTGGGCGAGCCGGTGCTGGTGGCGCTCCTGCTCGGCAAGGCCGCCCAGGCGCACGAACGGGGGGTCGAGCTGGTCGTCACCCCGGACAGCAGTGCCATCGACGGCGGCCCCGGCAACCCGCCCGCCCGGGACCTCGTCACGGTGCTCGGCAACCTCGTGGACAACGCCGTGGATGCGCTCACCGGCGTCCCGGGCGGCCGGATCGCGGTCACCGTCCGGCCCGACGGTGACGAGCTGCTGCTGCGCGTCGCCGACAACGGCCCCGGGCTGCCCGAGGGGGCCGCGGCCGATGTGTTCCGGCGCGGCTGGTCGGGAAAGGGGGAAGGGCGGGGCCTCGGCCTCGCCCTCGTCCGGCAGGTGGCCCACCGGCACGGGGGCAGCGCGGAGGCCGCGGGGGTACCGGGCGGGGGAGCCGAGTTCACCGTACGACTGCCGCTGGCTCGGGAGGTCCGCGCATGAGCACCACGGGCAGAACGGGCGCGCCGGGCCCCACGGGTACGGTCCGCGGGGGCGGCCCGGCGGACGGGGCCGGTGCGGCCGGCCCGGCGGGCCCGGCCGAGGTGCGGGTGCTGGTCGTCGAGGACGACCCCGTCGCCGCCGCCGCGCACGCGCTGTACATCGGCCGGGTGCCGGGCTTCACGGCCGTCGCCGTCGTCCACTCGCTCGCCGAGGCCACCCGCGCCCTGGAACGGACCCGGGTGGACCTGCTGCTGCTCGACCTGGGCCTGCCCGACGGACACGGGCTGCGCTTCGCACGCGGGCTGCGGGCCGCCGGACACCCCGTGGACGTGATCGTGGTGACCTCGGCGCGGGACCTGGCCGTGGTCCGCGAGAGCGTCTCCCTCGGCGTGGTCCAGTACGTGCTCAAGCCCTTCGCCTTCCCTACCCTGCGCGAACGCCTGCTGCGCTACGCCGAGTTCCGCGCGGCGGCGGGCGAGGCGGCCGGCCAGGACGACGTGGACCGGGCGATGGCCGCGCTGCGGGCGCCCCGCCCCGCGCAGCTGCCCAAGGGGCTGAGCGCGCCGACCCTGGACCGGGTCGCCGCGCTGCTGCGGGCGGCTCCCGAGGGGCTGACCGCGGCCGGGACGGCCGAGGCGGCCGGCATCTCCCGGATCACCGCCCGCCGCTACCTGGAGCACCTGGTGGACACGGGCCGCGCGGACCGCACCCCCCGGTACGGCCAGGTCGGCCGCCCCGAACTGCACTACCGCTGGCTGGCGGAGGCCGCGGCGGGCTCGGTGTCGAAGGTGTAGAACTTCCGGTGGTCCAGCATGTCCGCCGGGGTCACGTCGTTCCAGGGCCGCATCGTGTCGTGCAGGTCCACGACGTTCGCGGTACCCGCGCCGGGCAGGTACGTGGACTGCGGATGCCGTGTCTGCCACTCGGCCCACAGCTTGTCGATGAAGGCGTGGTGCATCCAGAACACCGGGTCGTTGGGAGACACCCCGGTCGCCATCTGCCCGCCGACCCACACGTGCACCCGATTGTGCAGGTTGGCGCCGCGCCAGCCCTCCAGGTGGTTGCGGAAGCCGTTGGAGGAGCTGTTCCAGGGGGCCATGTCGTAGACCGGCATGGCGAGTACGGAGTCCACCTCGGCCTTGGTCGGCAGCTGGGCCACGCCGGTGCCGAGCGCGCGCCGCAGGTAGGCGCGCCCGTCCACCCGTACGGCTATGTCCCACTTCCCCGTCGCGTACGCGAACGGCCCGTCGAGGACCTGTCCGTCGCGGGCCCGGCCGGTGCCGCCGAGGAAGTCGGGGGCCCAGAGGGAGGACCGGGCGGTTCTGTCCGTGGTCCAGTCCCAGTAGGGGAGCGCCACGCTCGCGTCCACTTTCTGCAGCGCCGCCTCGAATTCCAGCAGGAAGCGCCGGTGCCAGGGCAGGAAGGACGGGGAGCGGTGCCCGACCCGGTCGCCGGAGTCGGTGTCGCTCATGATGAAGCCGTTGTGCGTGGTGACGAAGCGGTCGTAGCTGCCGGTGCGCTTGAGCTCCAGCAGGGCGGCGGTGAAGGCGCGCTTCTCCTCGGGGGTGAGCGCGGCCTGGTTCTTGCGGACGGTCATGCCGCACCTCCGAACGGGACGAGGGCAGCGCCCTGGAGATCGCGGACCGCGGCGCGGGCGAGCGAGGTGGGGTCGGCGTAGGTCTCGTAATGGTTGATCACGCTGATCCAGCTGCCGTCGGCGTTGCGCATGACGTGCAGCTCGCGCCCGTCTATCCGCACGGAGGGCATGCCGGGGGAGTGGTGCCCGCCGTGGTGGCCGCCCGCTCCGGGGGTGATCTGGATACGGCGGCCCTGGTAGACCTCGTCGACGGTGCGGGCGGTGCCGACGGCGGCGGCGGAGGCGGGCTCGGTGCCGGCGGCAGCCGTCGCGGCGGCGGCGGTGAGGCCGAGAGCGGCGAGTGCGCCGGCGGAGGTGCCTAAGGCTTGACGGCGGGTGATCGTGTTCATGGCCCGAGAGGTATCAGGGCGCGGGAGACGGGCTGCCGGAATCCGGACATGTGCCGATAAGTTGCCGGTACAACAAGTTGGATGATCTTCCCGTCCGGAGCGGCTCCGACGGCTCGGACGGGAAGATCTGCGGACCCAATGCTACTGGACAGTAATTCTTACGGCTGTGCGGGGGCGCTATGGAGGAGGTCACACCGCGGAGACGGCCGGAAGAGATGCTCCGGAGCGGCCCGGCGGGGGCGGGGCGGCGCCGGAGCGGAGTCGGGGTGGGTGCCGGAGCGGGGTCGGGGCGGGCGTCGGAGCGGGGTCGGGGTGGGGCCGCTCCGGAGTTGGCTTCCGCCGGGATCCTCCGGTTCTTCCCTATAGTCCCGATATGGCTCTTCATCAGACGAAGGACACCCGCGCCATCGATGCCGACACGGACGTGTTCGCGTCCGCACTGAGCGGCCAGATCCTCCCCAAGTACCGGATGCCCGACGACCACGCGTCGACCGAGGTCGTCTACGAGCTGCTCCACAACGAACTGCTCCTCGACGGCAACGCCGCCCAGAACCTGGCCACCTTCTGCACCACCTGGTCGGACGACGGCGTGCACCGCCTGATGAACGAGTGCCTCGACAAGAACATGATCGACAAGGACGAGTACCCGCAGACCGCCGAGATCGAGGCCCGCTGCGTCAACATCCTGGCCGACCTCTGGAACGCGCCGCCCGGCGCCGCGGCCACCGGATGCTCCACCACAGGCTCCAGCGAGGCCGCCATGCTCGGCGGCCTCGCCCTCAAATGGCGCTGGCGCGCCCGCCGCCGTGCCGAGGGCCGCTCCACGGACCGGCCCAACCTGGTCTGCGGCCCGGTCCAGATCTGCTGGGAGAAGTTCGCCCGCTACTTCGACGTCGAACTGCGCCAGGTCCCCCTGGAGCCCGGCGCCACCGGCCTGCGACCCCATCAGCTCGCCGCGCACGTCGACGAGAACACCATCGGCGTCGTCGCCATCCTCGGCGTCACCTACACCTGCGACTACGAGCCCGTCGCCGCGATCTCCGCCGAACTCGACCGCATCCAGGCCGAGCACGGCTGGGACGTCCCCATCCACGTGGACGGAGCCAGCGGCGCCTTCGTGGCGCCCTTCCTCCACCCGGAGGTGGTGTGGGACTTCCGGCTGCCGCGCGTCGCCTCCGTCAACACCTCCGGCCACAAGTACGGGCTCGCGCCCCTCGGCGTCGGCTGGATCGTGTGGCGCACCGCCGACCTGCTGCCCGCGGACCTCGTCTTCGACGTGGACTACCTGGGCGGCGACATGCCCACCTTCGCCCTCAACTTCTCCCGCCCCGGCGGCGAGGTCGTCGCCCAGTACTACCTCTTCCTGCGCCTGGGCCGGGGCGGCTACCGGCGCGTCCAGCAGGCCTGCGCCGAGACCGCCCAGTACCTGGCCCGGGAGATCGCCGCGATGGGCCCCTTCACCCTCCTGTACGACGGCCAGGGCGCCCTGCCCGCGGTCTCCTACACGCTCAGCGACCCGGCCGGAGCCGGGTTCAGCCTCTACGACCTCTCCGACCGGCTGCGGATGAGGGGCTGGCAGGTGCCCTCGTACCCGCTGCCCGCCGACCGCGAGGAGACGGTCATCCAGCGGGTCCTGGTCCGGCACGGCGTGACCCGCGATCAGATCGCCCTGCTCGTCACCGACCTGCGCCGGGCGGTGGAACACCTCCGGACGGCGCCCCCGCCGGCCCCGGCCACCGAACCCCGCTCCGGCTTCCACCACTGAGCCGACGGCCGGGACCATACGCCTCCTCCCCCGGCGGGGAGGCGGACGGACCGGACGGGGGCCTGACCGGCCCCGCTCAGTGACCCGCGACCTGCCCCGGCTGACGCGGGGACGGCCAGTGCATCCCCAGGGCGGTCAGCGCCTCGATCCGTTCCGGCGCGAGGGAGTCCGCGCGGGAGCGCTGATTGGCGATCCAGGAGCCGAGGCGCAGCTCCCGGTCGCCGACCCGCTCCACGTGCTTGCGGGGGACCCTGAGGTGGCGCTCGCGGGAGTGGAACTGCCGTGCCGCCTCCAGGTGCTCCGCCCACGCGAGGGCATGGCCGCGGCGCTGCCGCACCGGCCCCGCCCCGGCCTGCGGGGTCAGGCCGAGGGTGTGCTCCAGGAGCCAGCGCTGGGCCCAGGACAGCCGCTCCCAGGACAACTGCTGGCCGCGCACCCATACGCCCAGGTCCTGGCCCTGTACGAGCACCTCGCCGGGGCCCAGCGGCAGCCGGCCGCCCCCGTCCAGGTGGACCCGGGTCAGATGGAAGGCGCGCTGCCAGGCGATGTCCCAGGCCGGGCACCAGGAGGGGTCGATGGCGTCGAGGGCCTCCCGGCGCTCCGCCGAGAGCGACCCGGGCCCCTCGCGGCGGGCCGCCGCCCGCTGGTTCTTGACCCACACGCCGACGGGCGCGCCGCCCCAGGTCGCCTCGACCGGCGGCAGCAGGTGGCCGTGTTCCGCCGCCCAGGCCCGGGCCGCCTCCAGCCCCTCCTCGAACGCTACGTCGAAGTGGCTCCACACCATGCCGAGTTCATCGAGCTGCGCCGCCCGCTCCCGGCCGAGCGCGCCCCGGCGGTACGTGCGCCGCGCGTCCGCGATCCACTGCCCCAGCGGGAACCGGGCCAGCCCGGGCGGCCAGCCCTCGCCGCCCGCCGGGACCTGGAAGGCGAACGGCACCTTGAGGTCCCCGGCCCCGGCGGCGTAGATCCGCGCCGCCTCCACCCCGCGCCGCCAGTGCTCGCGCTCCGGATGCAGGACCCGCAGCCGGATGAAGGCCGCCAGCTGCGCCGGGTCCCTGGGCGTGGAGAAGCTCAGCAGGGACCGTGCCCCGCCCGACACGCCGGAGGTCGCGGCGGGCTTGCCCCGGCGGCTCGGCGCCTGCGGCTGGGCCAGGGACTCCACGAGCCGGGTGTCGTGGGCCCGCAGTGCCTCCAGCAGCCGCGCCAGGTCCCCGTACGCCCGCGAGGTCAGCATCGTCTCGGGTGACTCGCCCGGCCCCAGCAGCACCGGCACCACCAGCGAGGCGACCTTGCCCTCCCCGGGCCGGATCCGCAGCGCCCGGCCGACCGCCTGGACCAGGTCGGGCATGGATCCCCGTACGTCGGCCCAGAAGACCGAGTCGCACTCCTTGGTGTCCACCCCCTCGCCCAGCACCCTGACACTGCCCAGGAAGGCCTTGTCGGCGATCCGGCCGTCCGCGAAGGCGTCCAGCACCCGGCGCCGGTGCGCCGCCGTGTGCTGCCCGTACAGCCAGTCCGCCCAGACGGTACGCGGGTACTCCGGCCGGGGGGACCGGCTGGTGAGCCGCAGCCGCGCGGCCACCGCGGGCAGTCCGGCGGCGAAGGCCTCGGCCTCCTTGGTCAGGTGGTGGAAGACGAGCGTCCGCCGGAAGCCCTGGTCGGCGGCCGCCTTCACCAGCGCCGCCTGGAGCGCGGCCAGCCGCGCCCCGCGCACCGCGTCCGAGCGTCCGTCCCGGCCCAGCAGCGAGGCCGCCTGGAAACCCGGATCGGTGACGTCCACGCACACCACCCGGTACGGCGCGCAGATCCCGCGGTCGATGGCCGCCGACAGGGACAGCGTGTAGCAGCGGGCGCCGAACGGGCCCCGCGGGTCGTCCTCCATGGAGGCCACCAGCTCGCCGCGGCCCGGCGGACGGTCGCCCTCGGCCTCCTCGCCGTCCTGCCAGACCCGCGGCGTGGCCGTCATGTACAGCCGCCGGACGGCGGGGATCCGCGCGTTGTCGTGCACCACGGCCCAGGGTTTGCCGATCCGCCCGGACGTCCGGTGCGCCTCGTCCACCACGATCAGGTCCCAGCCGGGCAGCCCGGCGAGGTGCGCGCGTTCGATGGTGCCCAGGCCCAGTGAGGCGTACGTGGCGAACACCGTCACCCGATCCCCCGGGAGGCGGCCCCAGCGGGCCAGTTCGGCCGGATCGGTCGTGGTGGGCGCGCCCGCGTCCTTCTCGGCGAGCGAGCACACGGCGAGGTAGCGGCCGGACCGGCCGCCCTCCCGCCAGGCCCCGGCGGTCTGCGCGAGCAGGTCCAGGGAGGGCACCAGCACCAGCACCCGTCCCGCCCGCAGCTCCTCGGCCGAGCCGACGGCGACCAGGGACTTCCCCGAGCCCGTCGCCATGATCACCTGGGTACGCAGTCCGGCCTCGGGCACCCGGCCCCCGGCGGGCAGCTCCAGCGCCCGCACCACGGCGTCGACCGCCTCGCGCTGGTGCGGACGGAGCTCCTTCTTCACCCTGCCGTCACCCCACCGTCCTCGCCGCGCCGCCCGCTGATCAGGCGGTTCCGCTCCAGCCTCTATCCCGCCCCCATTTTGACTCATCGGGGGCGGGAGCGGGTGAGGCCACGCCGGAAGACACGGACCGGGCGCGGGAGTGTCCGCTCACATCCGGGCGCCGAAGTTCTGCGTCCACCAGGGGCCGCCCTGGCCCTGGTGGATGCCCACGCCGATGTCCTTGAATGAGCAGTTGAGGATGTTCGCACGGTGGCCCGGGCTCTTCATCCAGCTGTCCATGACCGACTGGGCGGTCTGCTGGCCCTTCGCGATGTTCTCCCCGTACGTCGACCAGCGGTACCCGGCGGCGGTCGTCCGCTTGCCCGGGTCCGAGCCGTCCGGGCTGGTGTGGGAGAAGAAGTCCCGGTTCGCCATGTCGTCGGAGTGCCCCTGGGCGGCCGTGCGCAGCTGCGCGTCCTCCTTGAGCGGGCCGCAGCCGGCGGCCGCCCGCTCCTTGTTGACCAGGGCCACCACCTGGCCCGCCACGCCCTGCGGGGCGGGAGCCGGCGCCGGCGCGGAGGCACGCGGTGTCGGCGAACTGCTGCGCGGCTGAGAGGGGCTCGGGCTCGCGGTCGACGGGCTGGGCGAGGCGGACGCGGAAACCGAGGCCGAGGGGGAGGGAGACGGTGACGCGGACGCCGAGGGGGTGGGCGAGGCCGATTCCGAGGGGAGGGCGGCGGAGTCCGTCGCCGACAGTGCGGTCAGGGGGGAGGCGGGGGCGCCCCCGTCCGCCTCGGAGTGACCGGAACCGGGGAGCGTGCCGAGGTACACCAGGCCGCCGCCGGTGACGCACGCGGCGAGCACCGCGCCCCCGATCACCCGGCGGCGGTTCTGCCGCCGCTTGCGGAGCGCGCCCCGGCTGCCGGGCGCCCCGCCGGCCCCCTCCGCGGGCATGGTCGTGGCGACCGGGGTGAGCTGGGTCGCCGCGTCCGCGAAGTCCGCCCCGGAGCCGTCGGCGGACGCCGATCCCGCGAGGCCGAATTCCGCCGCGCCGGCCGCCCGTACGCCGGCCAGCAGGGCCGCCGAGACCGGGACGAGGGCCAGACCGGCGAGCAGGCCCTCCGCCGGGACCAGGCCGCTCCAGAGCCCGGAGCAGCGTACGCATTCCCGCGCGTGCCGGGCTATTCGCTTGCGCCACAGCGCCGAGGGCCGGCCGTCCCAGCCCGCCGTGACCGTCCGCAGCCCGTCGCACGGGGGCTGCGCGTCCAGGGCCCGCTCCACCACCCGGGCCGCTTCCAGCTGGGCCTTCATCCGCTGCACCCGGACCGCCGTGTGCTGCGGGGACAGCTCCAGGGCCGAGGCCATCTCGGCGCGGGTCAGCTCGCCGGCGCACTCCAGCCACCAGAGCGAGAGCAGCCCCCGGTCGTCGGGTTCCAGCCAGCGCGTGGCGCGGGCCGTCTCGCGGCGCTGCCCCTCCAGCTGGAGGCGTACGACGGTCAGGTCGGCGAAGTCGGCGCCCGGGTCGGCGATGTCCGCGGCCGTCTCGAGGGCGCTCTCGCCGTAGCCGCTCTGGCGGGCCTGCCAGTAGGCCCGTACCCGGTTCATCGCGATCGCCACCAGCCAGGACCGGAAGCTCTCGTCCGAGCGCAGGCCGCCCAGTCCGTCGAGCGCCCGCAGCATCGTGTCCTGCACCACGTCGTCCACGTCGCAGGACCCGCCCAGAGCCCGGCCGACGATGTTGTAGACCAGCGGAAGGTAGGCGCTGACCAGCGCGTCCTGCGCGCGGGGGTCGCCCGCGCGGGCCGCTGCCACCAGCTCTGCCGTGTGCTGTGTACTCATGTGATGATCCCTGTCCGTACCGGCGGTCGATGATGCCCAATGACTGGGAGACCGTCGAGTGGGGCTCCGATAACACTTATCCCGAAGACTGGTGCGTGGCCTCTCGGGGGAGCCGTGTGGCGGGGGGTCCGCCGCGGCGCCGTCAGCATCGCATCCCCCGGTGCGGGCCCCGCCACCACCCTGGGCGCCGGGGCCAGGGGCCGCCCGCCCCGGCCGGGAACTCCGGCCGCAGTCCCGCCCGTTGGGGTCACCGAACGCCTGATCGGGTGACAATGGGCGGTTACGGGACGGGTGTGGGGGGCGGCATGCCGACGTTGCTCTTACGGGGATCAGGTCGCACGCGGAGCCGCCTCGCCGCGGCCGTGACCGGGGTGACCGCGCTGGCGGCGCTGACCGGTGCGGCCGGTCTGGCCGGTCTGGCCGGTCTGGCCGGTCTGGCCGGTCTGGCCGGTCTGGCCGGTCTGGCGGTTCTGGCCGCCGGCCGGCCGCGGTCCGGGAAGCCGGCCGGGGGCGCCGCCGGGGCGCTGCTGCGCACCCCTGCCGGGCGGATACCGCGGCTGCGCACGCTGGACCGGCCCGAAACGGCCGGGGTCCACCCGGCGGTGGCAAGTCCGGTCGGGGCCCATACGGTCGGGGCCCCTGCGGCTGGGGCTCACTCGGCGGGGGTGCGCCCGGGCGGGGCCCACGCGGCGGAGGCGGAGCCGGGGGGAGTCCGCTCGGCGGAGGTGGACCCGGGGGGAGTCCGCTCGGCGGAGGTGGACCCGGGGGGAGACCGCGCGGCGGAGGTGCATCCGGCGGGAGTCCGCTCGGTGGAGGCCGGCGCCGCGACCCCCGCGTACATCGAGCGCGACGCGGCCCCCAGGCTGCGCGCAGCCCTGTCCCGGCCCGGTTTCGTGCTGGTGGTGGGCGAGCCCCTGGCGGGCAGGACCCGGCTCGCGTACGAGGTGACCCGCGCGCTGCACCCCCGGTACGCCTTCGTCCGCCCGCTGACCCGGGCCGCGCTGCCCGAGGCCGTACGGGTCGCCGGGCGCCGCCGGCACGCCGTCCTGTGGCTGGACGACCTGGAGGAGTACCTCGGCGCGGGCGGCCTCACCGCCGCCCAACTGGACGGGCTGCGCCGGGCGGTGGTGGTCGCCACGATGCGGACCGACGAGTACGGGCGCTACGAGGCCCGCGACGCGAGCCGGCTCACCGGTTCCGACCGCGATGCCTGGCGGGACCGGCGGGACCTGCTCGGCCGCGCGACCGTCATCCGCCTGGACCGGAGCTGGTCTCCCGGGGAGCGGCGCCGGGCCGAGGCCCACCGGGACGATCCGCGGATCGCGGCGGCCCTGGGCGCTGGCGGGCGCTTCGGCGTCGCCGAGGTTCTGGCGGGCGCGCCCGGACTGCCGGCCCGGTGGGACAGCGGATGGGCAGCGGGTGCCCATCCGCGCGGCGCGGCCGTCCTGGCCGCCGCGGTGGACTGCCGGCGGGCCGGGCTGCGCCGCCCGGTCGCCGAGGAGTGGCTGCGCGCGCTGCACCTGCCCTACCTGGCCGGGCGCGGCGGCGAGGCCCTGCGGCCCGAGCCCTTCGCGGAGGCCCTGGACTGGGCGCGCGGGGCGGACCGCACCACCGGGGCCCTGCTGACCGGCAGCCGCGCGCACGGGTACACCGCCTGCGGCTACGTGCTGAACGCACCGGGCCTCGGGCCCGTTCCCGACCACCTGTGGCAGGGGCTGCTGGCCCGCGCCGAGGCCGAGGACGCGTACGACATGGGGCTCGTCGCCCACCAGGAGGGGCGCCTCTGCCGCGCGGTCCAGGCCTTCACCCGGGCCCGGAGCGGCGGGGTCACCGCGGCCGAACTGCCGCTGGCCCTCGCCGTCGGCGACTCCGGGCGACCGCGCAGGGCCGCAGCGGACCTCGCGGGCATCGTCCGTCGGCGGGAGCTGCGGCTCGGCCCCCGCCACCCCGACACCCTGGCGGCCCGGCACCAGCTGGCGTACTTCACCGGGGAGGCGGGCAACGCCCGGGCCGCCGCCGCCCGGTTCGCCACCCTCGTGGCCGACACCCGGGCGGCGCTCGGCCCCGGCCACCCGGACACCCTGGCGGCCCGGCACCAACTGGCGTACTTCACCGGCCTGGCCGGAGACCCCCGGTCGGCGGCCCGGCAGTTGGAGACGCTGCTGACCGACCGGCTGGGCCGCCACGGGCCGGACCACCCGCAGGTGGTGGCCACCCGGCGCGGCCTGATCTGGTTCCGGGCCGTGTCCGCCCCGCCTGCGACCGAGAGAGCCGCAAGAACTGACAGGGCTGAAAGGGCCGAATCGGCTGGAACAGCTGGACGGGCTGGAACAGCCGAAGCAGTCGAAACGGCCGAGGCCGAGCGGCAGTTGGCGGCCCTGCTCGTGGACGCGGAGCGCCTGCTCGGCCCCCTCGACCCGCACACCCTGGCCGTCCGCGCCGCGCGGGCGGGGCTCGAGGCCCGCGCCGGGCGCTTCGCCGAGGCCGCGCGGTCCTGGGCGGCTGTGGCGGCCGACCGTACCGGCGTCCTGGGGGAGGAACACCCGCACGTGGTGCACGCCCGGCTGGAGTGGGCCCGGGCACTGATCGCCGGCGGGCGGCCGGAGGAGGCCCGTGCCCTGGTGGCCGGCACGCTGGAAGCGGCCGGGCGGAGCCTGGAGCACGGCCACCGGCATCTGCGCCTCGCCCGGGAACTGGTGCTGTGACGACACGCCTTGGGCGCTGCCGTCACAGCAGCGGAGCCAGGGCCTCCGTAGCCGCGCGCAGGGCGGGTGCGTAGGCCTCGAGTTCCTCACGGGAGACCAGGAAGGTGACGGTGGTGACGCTGACCCCGCCGACCGGACGGCCACCCGGGCCCAGGACGGCGGCGCCGATACAGCGGATGGTGGGCTCGTTCTCCTCGTCGTCCAGCGCGAATCCCCGCGCGCGCACCGCCGCCAGCTCCGCGTGCAGCGCCTCCTCGGTGGTGAGCGTCCGCGGGGTCCGGCGCGGGAGCCCGGTGGCGCGGATCAGGGCCCGTACCTCCTCGGCCGGCAGGTGGGCCAGGACGCTCTTGCCGATCGCGGTCGTGTGCAGGGGCATGCGCATGCCGACCCGGGAAGCCGTCTGGAAGGGCTGGTCGCCCTCCAGCTTCCGGATGTAGGTGATGGTCTCCCCGCTGTGCAGGGCGAGGTGGACCGTCTGGCCGGTGGTGCGTTGCAGCTCCCCGAGGATCCGCCCGATGCTCGCCGGCTCCCCTCCGCTGACCAGGGCGGACAGCCCGCGCAGCCGAGGGCCCACGCCGTAGCGGCTGTCGCCGTCCACGCGTACGAAGCCCTGCTCGACGAGCGAGGCCAGGATGCGGAAGGTGCTCGACTTCGGGACCGCGGCCGCCGCCGTCACGTCGGTGAGGCGGTGCGGACCGCCGGGCGCGGCCACTGCCTCCAGGACGCGCAGCGACTTCTCGAGCGCGGAGCCGGCCGCCGAGGTCCGGCCTCCGCGCCCGCGCTCCGACGCCTCTCCCGCGCTTTCTGTCCCTTCCAAGTCTTTCTTCTCTTTCTTCTCTGCCGCCTCGTCCGTTGACACGGGATCTCCGAGCCTGTGTAGGGTCTAGACCACAGGTTCCGGTACACGATACTCCGTTCCACTACGTGGAACAAAAGGAGGGCTCCTTGTCGTCCTGCCATCCGTACGCGGTCATATCCGCCCAGCGGCTGCTGCCCGTGTTGCGCAACGCCGATGCCGACGAGGCCGTCCGGCAGGCCGCCGCCCTGCTCGCCGCCGGCTGCCGCGCCGTGGAGCTGACCACCTCCACCCCCGGCTGGGCCGAGGCCGTCACCCGTACCGTCCCGCTCTCCGACGCGCACGGCCGCCGCGCCCTCATCGGCGTCGGCACCGTCACCACCACCGGGCAGGCGGAGGCCGCCCTGGAAGCGGGCGCCGCCTTCCTGGTCTCCCCGTACCCGGCCCCCGAGGTCCGCGAGGTCGCCGGTCGCCGGGCGGCGGTCTTCATCGAAGGCGGCTTCACCCCGGGGGAGATCGCCTCCGCCGCCCGGTCCGCGGGCGCGGCCAAGGTCTTCCCGGCCCACGTGGGCGGCCCGCGGTTCATCCGCTCCCTCAAGGCCGTGCTGCCCGAGGCTCTG
This sequence comes from Streptomyces sp. NPDC048255, assembly GCF_040652415.1. NCBI lineage: Bacteria > Bacillati > Actinomycetota > Actinomycetes > Kitasatosporales > Streptomycetaceae > Streptomyces > Streptomyces sp. NPDC048255. Next base: position 8,234 of record NZ_JBEZMA010000051.1, on the reverse strand, counting down.
ATCATCCCGACCGGGGGCGTCCGGCCCGGCGACGTCCACGACTGGCTCGCCGCCGGGGCGAGCGCCGTCGGCATCGGCGACGGCCTGCCCGCCGACCCGGCCGAACTGGCCGCCGTATTCGCCCAGCTGGCCCGGCCGTGCTGCGCCGACTGCGCGGACCGGCCTGATCGGCCTGGCCGGGCCGACGGGGCTGCCGACCGCACCGTCGCGGAGCCCCGCCCGTGACGGGGCCCGCCGTGCCCCGGCCCGCCGCCCCGCCGACCGGGTACGACGTGCTCGTCCTCGGCGAGGTCCTCGTGGAGGTCCACGCCGGCACCGCCCTGCGGGACGCCGTCGACGGCACCCCCGCCCGGATCTCCTACTCCGGCGACGCCCTCAACGCGGCGGCCGCCGCGGCCGCTGCCGGGGCCCGGACGGCCCTGCTCGCCGTCGTAGGCGACGACGAGCTCAGCGTTCCCCTGCTGCGCCGCGCCGCCGAACTCGGCGTGGACGTCTCCCACGTACGCCGGGCCCCGCACCCGAACGGCGCCTACCTGCTCTCCGCCGACACCGAGGGCGACCGCGCCTTCGTCTACTGGCGCACGCGCAGCGCCGGATCCACGCTGTCGGTCCGGCACATCGCCTCCTGGCGGCACCTGCTGACCGGTTCCACGGCGCTCGTCACCAGCGGCATCACGGGCGCCCTCTCCCCGAGCAGCCGCGCCGCCGTACTGGCCGCCGCCGAGACCGTGCACGCGGCGGGCGGGCACGTCTCGTACGACCCCAACTTCCGCTCCCGGCTGACCGGCCGGGAAGAGGCGAGGGAACTACTGGCCCGGATCGCGCCCCTGACCGGCCTGCTCAAGACCTCCTGCCCGGGCGACGCACGGGCCCTGGTGGACACCGGCGACCCGCGCACCGCCGCCGCCCGCTACCGCGCCCTCGGTGCCCGTACGGTCGCCGTCACCGCCGGCGCCGACCGGCTGCTGCTCGACGAAGACGGGGTACTCACCTGCCACTCCGTCCCCGTCAACCCCGATCTGGTCGACGCCACGGGCGCGGGGGACTGCTTCACCGGTACCGCCACCGCCCGGCTGGCCCTCGGCGACACCCTCGCGGACGCCGTGGCCTACGGCACGGCCGCCGCCTCCCTGTCCGTGTCCGGGCGCGGCGGCACCGGCTACGTCCCGCCCTTCGCCCGGACGGCTGCCCTGGCGGCCGCCCACCGGAGCGCGTGAGCAGGGGAGTCCCTACGCCCCTTCGAGCAGGGCCATCTCCTGCGCGGACAGGCGCAGCGCCCCGGAGGCCACGTTCTCGACGAGGTGCTGCGGATTCCCCGTTCCCGGGATCGCCAGCACGTGCGGCCCGCGGCTGAGGGTCCAGGCGAGGCGCAGCTGCGCCGCCGACACCCCGTGTGCCTCGGCCACGGTGCGTACCCGCTCGCCGTCCTCCGAGACCACCCCGGCCTCCTTGCCCGCGCCCGCGATGGCGAAGAAGGGCACGAAGGCGACGCCCTGTTCCCCGCAGAGGTCCAGGAAGGCGTGGTCCTCGGCGGGGGAGCCGAGCCCGTACGGGTTCTGCACGCACACCACCGGCGCGATGGCCCGCGCCTCGGCGAGGTGGTCGGGCCGGGCGTTGGAGATCCCCAGGTGCCGGATCAGCCCGGCCGTGCGGAGCTCGGCGAGCGCCCCGAAGTGCTCGGCGACGGACCCGCTCGTCTCCCGGCGCGGGATGCGCAGGTTGACCACGTCCAGGTGGTCCCGGCCCAGCTGGCGCAGGTTCTCCTCGACCTGCCCGCGCAACTGCCCCGGCTCCGCCCACCACCAGTCGCCGGCGGGGTCGCGGCCCGGACCGACCTTGGTGGTGATGACGAGGTCGTCGGCGTACGGGGCGAGGGCCCGGTTGATCAGCTCGTTCGCGGAACGCAGCGGGGAGAAGTAGAAGGCCGCGGTGTCGATGTGGTTCACGCCCAGCTCCACGGCCCGGCGCAGTACGGCCGTCACCCGGTCGCGGTCGCTGGGGGAGCCGTCGGCGAGGTGTGTCAGGCGCATCGCGCCGAAGCCGAGCCGGTTGACGGTCAGGTCGCCGAGCGTCCAGGTGCCGGAGGCGGCCGCGTCGATCTTTGCTGTGGTCATCAGCGGATCGTATCGAGGCCTCCCGCCCACCCCGCGGGGGAAGTTCCGCAGGTCCTAGCGCTGCCCGGCGCGTGCCCGGCGCGTGCCCGGCGCGTGCGTGGAGCGTGTGTGGGCGTGTGTGGGCGTGTGTGGAGTGACGCCGCCGGGCCGGATCGAAGTCCGCGGCCCGGCGGCGCCGTCGGGGGGCCTCCCTCAGGAGGGGTACGGGCGCCGCCCTCCTCGGAGGCGCCCCGGTCCGGCTCAGCGGCCGCGCAGGCCCCGGTCCACGGCCGTCAGCAGCTCGCCGTCGGCGGTGTCCGCGTCCAGCGACCAGAACATGGCGCCGCCCAGGCCCTCTTCGCGGACGTACCGCGACTTGGCGCGCAGCACCTGCGGATCGTCGTAGGTCCACAGGGTGGTCCCGTCGAAGAGCCAGGCGTGGCCGTTCCGCCGGTCGCGGTGGACCTGGTAGGTCCCCGAATCGGCCAGCTTCTTCAGCGCCTTGTAGTCCTCGTACCCGGCGGACCAGGTGGCCGGAGCCGGTCCCGTCGCGGGCTGGCCCATGCCGTCCCCGCCGCCGCTGACGCCGGTCCAGCCCTGCCCGTAGAACGGCATGCCCACCACCAGCTTGCTCGCGGGCGCGCCGCGCCGCAGCCAGGCGTCCACCGTGCCGTCGACGCTGAAGTCGTTCCGGGCGTAGAGCGCGGACTGCTGGGCGGTGGTCTTCTCGCCGGAGACGTGGAAGTCGTAGCCCTGGAGGGTCACGAAGTCGAGGTCCCGCATGATCCGGCGGACGTCGAAGCCCGCGTCGATCTTGGCGGGGGCGGTCGGGACGAAGGCCGTCAGCTCGTACGCGGACTTCTTGCGCTGGCTGTGCGCGTACGCGTCGAGCTGCGTACGGAACTCCTTCACGAGTTCGGTGAAGTTGCGCTTGTCCTCCGGGCGGAACTTCGTGTCGGCGTCACCGGCCGAGCCCGGCCACTCCCAGTCGAGGTCGATCCCGTCGAAGACGCCGGCGGCCGCGCCCGCACCGCCGCGGGTGCCGTCCTGCGGGAGATCGCCCTTGATGTAGAGGTCGATGCAGGACTCCACGAGGGCCTTGCGGGATGCCGGGGTGAGGGCGGCGTCCGAGAAGTGGGTGGACCAGCTCCAACCGCCCAGGGAGATCAGGACCTTGAGGCCCGGGTGCTTGGCCTTCAGCTCGCGGAGCTGGTTGAAGTTTCCGGCGAGCGGCTGGTCCCAGGTGTCGGCGACGCCGTCGACCGAGTTCTCGGCGTCGAGCGGACGGCCGTAGTCGGCCCAGGCGTCGGCCTCACCGGGCACGTTCCCGGTGAAGCACTTTCCTTCCGCGCTGACGTTGCCGAAGGCGTAGTTGATGTGGGTCAGTTTGCCGGCCGAGCCGTTCGCTTCGAGGTCCTGGACCTGGAAGTCCCGTCCGTAGACGCCCCATTGGGTGAAGTAGCCGACTTTTCGGTGGGCGCGGTCGTGGCCGCCCGCGCGGTCGTCCTCGTGCGCGCCGGCGGCGGAGGCGGGCGCGAAGGCGGTCAGCAGGGAGAGGGAGCAGGCGGCGACGGCCAGCCTGCCGAGCATGCTGCGGCGCATGGGCTTCCTTTGCGGATGCGGGGAATGAGGCGGTGCGCGTGCGCTGTGCATGCCGGAAACTATTGGTCTGGACCAGAGTGGGTCAAGGGGGCGACCCGAAGTGGGCCCCGGTGGCAGCCGGGTAGCCGACCGGAAGACGGGACTCTGGTGCCGCTCGCCAGGGGCAGGCTCCACGGGTCGCTGTCTTCGCCGGGTCCGCAGCCCGGCCCCCGGCACGTGCCGTCTCACGGAGCGGACGGCGAGCCGACTGGGCCGGCTCGGCCAGGACCGGACGACCCCGTCCAGTAGCGCGCTGACCAGGGTGAACGGCCTGATCGGGCGGCCGGAAGCCCCCGGTGTGGTGACGCGCGGCGAACTTCCACCCAGTTGCCCGCCGAATTCGGTGGATCTTCGGGGCGTGCCGTGTCATGGTTGGTCTCGCCGAAGGGGTGTAGCTCAGCTGGTCAGAGCGCCGGTCTCCAAAACCGAAGGCCGCAGGTTCGAATCCTGCCGCCCCTGCAAAGAGTTGTCGGCAGCATGTCGTCGGGCCGGACCCCTCCAGGGTCCGGCCCGACGTCGTACGGGCCCCCGGACTCGTCTACCTTCGGTGGATGGGAGACGCGTGGGCAACGGGGGACGAGTGGGACGGGCTGGAGTACGGGGACGCCGTCGGGGAGCGGCTGAGGCAGGCCCGTCGGGACGGCCTGGTCTGGAACCGTGCCGCCCCGGACGAGATCCTGGTGCGGCTGCTCGATACCACCCCGTCACAACTCTGGCGCCGTGACCTGCCCTCCGCTGTCGTGGACGCGGCCGTCGAGCACCCGGACCGCGCCGTCCGCGGGCGCCTGGCCGAGGCCCGGATGCATGCCGGGATGTCGGCCGAGCACTGGTCCAGGCTGCTGCTCGGAGAGCCGGACCAGCGCAAACGGCACCTGATGCTGTGCGCCGCGGCCGACGCCCGCGCCGAACTGACCGGCCGGGCCTACGAGGTGCTCGCCGCGGACTCCTCGGTCCGGATCCGGGAGGAGGTGGCCCGCTTCTCCGGGCTGCCCCTGCGGCTGCGGACGGCTCTGGCCGCCGACCCGGAGCCGCGGGTCCGGGCTGCCGCGTGTGCGGGGGGCTGGCCCGAATTCGGTGACGCGGCACGGGCCCGGCTCGCCGCGGACCCCGCCCCGGCCGTGCGGACCGCGGTCACCTTGGCCAGGCACGAGGAAGTACCGCTCACCGTGGCGTTCTTCGAGGCGGCGCAGAGCGACCGCCACCTCGTCGGCGACCACCGGCTGGAGCGTCGGCTGGCGGCACGGCTCGCGGCGGACGAGGACCCCCGGACGCGGCGTGCCCTCGCCGGGAACCCGTACCTGGACCCGGACCTCCTCGAACGGCTGGCCGCCGACCCGGATGACGGCGTACGCCTCGCGGTGTCCACGCGGCCCGAGCTGACCGAGGAGCAGCGGGCCGCCGTCCGCGTGGACATCGACCCGCTGCTGACCCGGCACCCGCTCCCGTGGGTCGAGGCCCTGCACGAGGATCCGGAGGCCATGCGCCGCCTCGCCGCCTCCGCGCACCTGCTGGTGCGCAGCAGCGTCGCCACGGCCCGGCGGCTGCCGCCGGACGTGGTGGAGCGGCTGGCCCGGGACGATGACCGGGTCGTACGCCTCTTCCTCGCCGAGCGGTGCGACGACGCGCCCGCGGAGATGCTGCTGGAGGTCTGGCAGTGGTGGAACGGCAGCCTGTCCACCCCCGACCGCCCCTACGGGCACCCGAACTTCCCGCGGCGCGACCTGCTGCGCTACGCCGAGGACCCGCACCCCCGGCTGCGGCAGCTCGCCCTCGACGACCCGGACTCGACGCCCGGGCTGGTGGAACGGTTCAGCAGTGACGAGGACCCGGAGGTCCGGCTGCGCGCGGCGACCGACCCGCGGCTCTCCGCCGAGGCGGCGGTACGGCTGCTGGCGGATCCGGACGCCGGCGTGCGGGCGATGGCGGCCCGGCACCCCCGGCTCCCCGTGCCGGTCCTGCTCGCCCTGCTGGCAGACGAGCACACGGCGGACGCTGCCGCACGCAATCCGGTGCTGCCGCTCGCGGTCATGGCCCGGATGGCCGACACGGTCCCCGACGCTCCGTAGCGGGTGGCCGGTGGCCGGTGGCCGGTAGTTGGTAGCCGGTGGCCCGCAACCCGTAGCCCCTGCCCTCTAGCCCGTAGCCAGGCCCGCCCTTGCGAGCTGCGCCTCCATGGCTCGCACCGGCAGCGCCGGGTGCGAGGCCGCGGCCTCCACCACCCGGACGTCGTCGCGCAGTTCCAGGAGTTCCAGCAGCCGGTCCGGGCCGATCGCGGGATGCGTGGCCGCGGCACGGCGGACCTCGCCGCTCGGATCCCGGCTGAGCCGGTCGACGACCGCCTCCGGCAGCCCTGGATCCCGTAGCGCGAGCCACCGCTCGTGCTCCGTCCCGCTGCGCGCCAGCGGCGCGAACCGGTGCACAGGGAAACCCGGACGCCCCAGCAGTTCGAAGCTGGTGATCTCACTGGCCTGACGGTGGTGGTAGACCTCCCACAACAGGTCTGGGGGCGGCGCGGGATGCTGTTCGCACAGCAGCAGCCGTACCACGAAGTCCTCGTCGGCCGCCAGGTGTGCCACCAGGGCGGGCGGGAGCCGGTCGTTGCAGGCCGCGCTGCGCCGCAGCCCGAGGTACGGCGAGTGCGCCGCCCGCTCCATCAGCGCCGGATCCTCGGTGGTGGAAGCCCAGCGCGCCGGTGTGACGTAGTCGTGCGGGCCCACCTCCGCGTCGATGGCGGCCCGCTGGTCCTCCGCCAGTTCCTGCCGCATGGCCACCGCCCGGCGGACGTCCGGATCGGGGTCGCGGGCCAGTTCCGCCACCAGGTCCGGAGGCAGGTGCGGGTTGGCCGCGACCGCCTGGCGCCGCCCCCAGAGCAGGCTCCGTACGAGGTCCTCGGCCAGCGCCCGCTCCAGGGGCGCCGTCTCCGCGGCCTTCCGGCCCCACCACGGGGCATCGCCCTCGTCGCGCAGCAGCACCTCCCGCAGCAGCCCCGGCTCGGGCCGCGCGGTGCACTCCCGGGCGCGAGCGGTCTCGCGGACCGCCGGATCGGGGTCGGTCAGCAGGGCGTCCAGCGCCCCGGCGGGCGGGTCCGGCCACCGCTCCACCGCGCTGAGCCGTACGGCCACGACCGGATCCGCCGCCAGCCGGGCATAGGCCGCGCCGGGCAGCGGCTCGGCCACCTCGCGGAAGCCGCTGGGCCCCAGGGCCGTCAACCTGCGCACCTCGGGGTCGGCATCCTCCGCGAGCCGCCCCCGCTGGGCCCCCGGCGCGCACGGGTTGCGCGCCAGGCGCCGGCGTACCTCCGCGTCCGGATGCGCGACCATCGCGTCGTAGAGGGGATCCGGCAGCCGGTCCCTCCGGGAGGCCAGAGCCTCCCGGAGGTCAGGCTGACGCGCGTGCAGGATCCGCAGGAGCAGCGGTAGCGGCGTACTCGGGTTGCGCGCCACACCACGGGCGCCTGCGGATTCGTTCATACGCTGCGGGGGCTACTCGCCCGCTGTCTCCTGGTAGCCGTACGGGCGGGTGATGATCTCCATGCCGTGGCCGACGGGGTCCGGGAAGTACACGCCGCGCCCGCCGTCGTTGTGGTTGATCTCGCCGGGCCGCTTGCCGTGCGGATCGGCGAAGTAGGGGATTCCCGCCGAACGGATCTTCTCGAACGACACGTCGAACTCCTCCTCGGAGAGGAGGAACGCGTAGTGCTGCGGGGTGATGGACTCGGCCGGGATGGTGGCGAAGTCCAGGGTGACGCCGTTGCCGAGTTCGACGGGGATGAAGGGGCCCCATTCGGTCCCGATCTCGAGTCCGAGGATGTCCGCCAGGAAAGTGGCCGATTCCCGGTTGTCACGGGAGTGGATGATCGTGTGGTTCAGTTCGACTGCCATGAGTGAATGCCTCCGAAAGGCACGTCACGGGCGCCTCCATGCCTCACCCGGCCGGTGACCGACACGCGATGCCCTGATCACGATCTTAAACACCCCCTGCGGGCGCAGTCCACCGTGTTCCGGCAGCGACCACGTCGTGGCCGACCACGGCCCGGCCCACCGGCACCCCCTAGGCTGGCCACCTGCCAACAACGCCACTCAACTGACCATGGGGGACAGGGACATGACGAACAGCGGTGTGCACGGACTGGGAACGATCCGCCGGTTGTGGCAGCTGCTCGAACCCGTTCACGCCGTCGTCTACTTCGCGCCGGAGTCCTACGAGGAGGCCGGAACCCTCGGCTACGCCACCGACGACCGGTGGCCCCTGTACTTCGCCTACCGCGCCGCGCCGCTCGGCCCGGTCGGCCCGGAACTCGTCGGTTCCCTCTTCTACAGCTTCGCCCCGCGCATGGTGCAGCGCTACGCCGCCCACACCTGGCGGACCGCCGATCCGGCCCGGGTCCTCGCGGCCCGCGCCACCGCCACCGACCGCACGCTGCGCCGGGTGTTCGGCGAGCGCACCAAAGTAGACGGCCGGGGCGATCACCGAGACCAGGGTGAGCAGGTCGACGAAGCG
>NZ_JBEZMA010000050.1:0-55508 GCF_040652415.1 Streptomyces sp. NPDC048255 | reverse complement strand
GCGGCGGGGAACTGGCGGTCATCAGTGGGCTTCACGGAGACAGGCTAGACAGGGGGTCGGACATCGACGTCCCACGGGCAAGGTCGTTGTCGCGACCAGGCCTGTCCTGTCTCCCCCGACGACTACAAGCCGGCAGTCGTCCAACGACCTTGCCCGTGGGACGTCGATGTCCGACCCCCTGTCTAGCCTGTCTCCGTGAAGCCCACTGATGACCGCCAGTTCCCCGCCGCGCTCGCCACCGCGATGGCCGTTCGATTCGACTACGCCGACGGGAAGACCGGGGTCGACTTCGAACCCTTCCCGGCCTTCCTGTCCGCTGCCGAGACCACCGACTGGTTTCAGGCATGGACCGGGAACAGCGAACTGGACGGCAACGACTTCCGCGTGTTCGGACAGGACGGCACGGGCGGGTACGCGGCGATCTGGCTCATCCGCCCGAGCCGCCCTCTGGCCGAGCAGCCCATCGTCTTCCTCGGCTCCGAGGGCGAGACCGGTGTCGTAGCACGCGACCTGGGCGACTTCCTGTGGCTACTGGCCGACGGCTTCGGCCCCTGGGAAGCCGCCACCTCGTACGAGCCCGACTGGAAGGCGCACCCCAACCCGGAGTTGGCAGCCATCGCCGAAGCATTCGCACCGAACCAGCGCCGGTCAGCCGCTGCCGTGATCGACCTGGCGGCCCAGGAGTTCCCCGACTTCGACGACACCATCATGGAGCTCTGCCGCTGAACCCAGCACCGTCACCTGCACGACCGGCCGGGATCACTGGAAAGATCCTCGATCGCACGCAAGTGATCACCACCGAACTCGCCGTTTCGGCACGGTCCCCAAGGCAGGGGCATCGCGGGCGTCCACTCAAGTCCCCCACGCCGCCCTGCCTCATTCGAGCACCGCTGTAACCTCTGGCCATGAGCCATGGGGAAGGCGAGGGCAATCTGGTCCTGGATGCCCGCGACATGCTGGCCGCCGGACGGGACGAGGAGGAGGTCTTCGCCGCACTGGCCTCGCGCACCAACGACTGGGGCGCCTCCGCCTTGGCCGTGTGTCTGGCCCTCGGAGTGCCCCGGACGGACGCCGAAGCCCGAATCCGCGAAGCTCGGCCCCTCTTCGAGGAGTTCATGGTGGGCGAGGAGGACCTCGTTGCCTCGGTTCTAGCCTTTGGGCACGTGTTCGTCGTGGACCGGGTGCTGGACGCTCACCATGAGCGGATCCGCGACCTGTTGGGGACCGCGGCCTGCGCCCGCGGGGGCTTCCACGGCGGCCTTCTCGCATGGTTTCGTAGCGGGGAACTCACAAAGATCTTCCTGTTCTTCGCAAAAACGCGGTTCCGGGACGGGCGGGGCTCACCTCCCGAGTTCTGGGCGGCCATGGTTACGGCCGGGGAACTACTGGCGACCGAGGACGGCCCGGACCAGGCAGAGGTGGCAGCCGGACTGGAACATTGCCGGGCGCAGGCGACCTCCGTCGGCACGAGATCTCAGATGCGGCCGTGAGAGGACACCAAGGCCTCAGGTACGTACTCGGGCACCGTGCCGAGCAGTGCGTCGATGGCCGCGCGACGCTGGCCGCCGCCCTCGGGCATGAAGTGGGCATAGTGGTCGAGGGTGATGGTCGGACTTGAGTGACCGAGCCATCGGGCGAGGGTGACGACGGGGCGTAAGTGTCGTTCCCATCGGATGCGGATTCGTTTGAAGCCGTGGAGCCAGGCGAACGTGCGCTCGACGACCCATCGGTAGACGCCCAGGCCGCTGCCATGGGGTGTACTGCGTCGGGCGATGGCAGGGATGATCCGGCGGGCCCGAACCTGGTCACGGTAGATGTCGTGGTCATAGCCGCGGTCGGCGAAGACGGACTGGGGCTTGCGGCGTGGCCGGCCCGGCCTGCCCCGGACGGGCGGCATGGCGTCAAGGAGCGGCACGAGCCGGGTGACGTCGTTGCGGCTGCCGCCGGTGAAGATGACCGCGAGGGGTGTGCCGTGTCCGTCGGTGATCAGGTGATGCTTGGAGCCGGCCCGTCCCAGGTCGACTGGGGACGAGCCCGTCTGGAGCCCCCTTTTAGCGCCCTGACGTGGCTGGAGTCGACGGCCGCCCGCGACCAGTCGAGCCGGGACGCGGCGTTCAGTTCGGCCAGCAGCACTTCGTGAAGACGCTGCCAGACTCCGGCCTCGTGCCAGTCCCGCAGCCGCCTCCAGCACGTCATACCCGAGCCGAAGCCGAGGGGTTCTGAAGCAAGTGTTCCCACTGGATGCCGGTGTGCAGGACGAAGAGGATCCCGCACAGCACCTGCCGGTCCGGGACCGGCCTGCGGCCTGGGTACCTGAACCGCCGCTCCTTCTTCGGCAGCAGCGGCTCGATCCGCTCCCACAAGTCATCCGACACAACCCACGGCGAAGCCCCCATGGCCTAGACAACGCCGACCGGCCATACCGGACACGGCCACTGGGACGCTCCACCTCATTGCGTTAGACATTCTTAGGGAAATACGAATGCGGGCGCCCGCCTGCTCCTGTTCCCGAATCCACTCGTCAAGCGTTTCGATCCGGTACATCACACGTCCGCTCCGCCCCATCCGAAAACTCGGCAGACCTTGGCGACGGTGCCGCCACATGTAAAGGGTGGCGGGCGACAGCCCCAGGTAACCGGCGGCTTCGCGCACGTTCAGACCGTCTCGTCGGTCTCCCCCTGAAGCCCGGGTAGGTCGGCGTCCCTCAACACTGACTTCCATTGCGTACGGGTCACCGGAATAAAGGCCACACCCTATTGTCCCGTGATGTGTGCAGGAGGCCGGGAGATACTCGACTTTCGGATCACCGCTGGCACTGCGGAACAGGACTCTCGTTCGACTGCGCCCAGTTGGTTGGGCAGGAGTGCGTCCACCAGTACAGGATGGCACTGGCGCCCTACCCGAGGGTGTTTATTTCCTCACCCCTATCGGTGCCTACGTCTTCGGCGGATAGATCAACAGGACGATCTCTCTGCCTTCCAGCGCCTCGCCGAGCGAGTCACAGGCGGTGGCACTAGCTTCCTTCGCGTGACGGTGGCTTCCCTCGCCGCGGCAGTCCGGCACCCACAGCAGAGCGTGGACCATTCGCACCGCCCGCGCCTGCGGGCAGTGTGGGCCGAGTCCGCGTTCTACGGCGCCAACGTCGTGGGCGTCCGCTGGGCTTTGAGCACCCGCTTCTCAACCCACGGTGCGGATGAAAACCTCCGCCAAGGCGACGATCGCGCGCATCGACGAGGGCGCTGGACGGCGATCAAGTACCCCAAAGCGGTGTGGGACGAGGAGGGCCAGTGGTAGAAATCAGACGCGGAGATAGCCGAGATCGGCTACACGGCTCTCACCTCCAAGCTGAAGAAGAACCAGGTCACCGACCGCCTGATCGTGTGGCGGGGCAAGCGTCCCAATCCCGGCAGCCTGCCCGCCGGGCAGGGCGCGCTCTTCGACACCTGCCGCTACCACGCCCCGTTCATCAGCTCCACCCTCTCCTTGACCGACGCCGAGCGTGATCACAGGCGGGACCGCTGTCGCGGAATTCGTCCGCGGACCTCGCGCGGTCCGGAACGAGGCCTCCTCACCCATCACCGGATCCAAGCGAACGGCGCCCTGTTCTAAGGGCTCTGGCACCTTGCAGGGGCGTGTATGGTCATACTGCTTAACGGCAACATGAGTACCTTGTGAACGGACGGCGCCACGAGCGTGTCTTTCGGTCGGCCGGGCGACGGCTCAACACAAAGCCAACCAGGCGTGCGAACCCGGCGGTCCACCACCGCGAACACGCCGAGGGATCCCCGAGCCCATGCCAGGGCGACGCTGGATCCTTCGCCCTCCGCTGCTCTTCGCGTGATGCCGTGACGTCCTCTTCAGGCAGCGACTTCTCCATGGGAACAGAGTGGATCTCTCCTACCAGGCGTGGCAGCGGGTGCTCGCAGACGAGTTCTTCGGACCGCAGCACGCTGGTCACCCGACCCTGCTCTATATCGACGGCGATGTGGAACAGGAGCTCATGCGCCGCGGCGGCATCGAAGTGCCGCTGGCCGAGTCGGTGGGCCTGGCCATACGGGCGGCGGACCCCGACCCCTACGCCGAGATCGAGAACCACCGGTGGCGCGTGCGCCGCCAGGACCGCGACGGCGTTCCCGCCTTCCTGCCCCTTCTGGCCTGCTCCGTCCTGGCCGCCACAAGGATGGCGCACGACCAGCACCACCGGGCCAGCGCGTACCACGCCCGCTTCTCGGAGCTGCTGACCGGCAACACTAGCCTGCTGCGCAGCTCCAACTACGAGCCGGTTTCCCGGATGTGGCAGACGCTTGCTTCCTGGCAGCACAGCCAGGGCGGGGCCCGAGGCCTGTGCACGATCCCCTCTCCGCGCGACCTTCCGCCTAACCGCAGCAGGATCGGCTTCGCGCTGTCCCAGGCGCTGCTCAGCGGCAGGGACCGCAGCCAGCTGCCGGACGTCTTCACCGCGCTGCGCAACTACAACGGGGACATCTGGCCGCTGCCTGGTGACGCCCTGCTGGGCGCCTTGGAGATCCGTCACTGGGAGCAGCGCTTCTCCTCCGGCTTCCGGCGGGCCGCCGCCGAGGAGGAGTTCCGTCCTCTCATTGCACGACTGCTCGGCAACTACGCCGCGACGTGGGACGGATCAGCGGAACTCGTTCCGACCGGGCTGCCCCGTGCCGAACTCCTGGTGCAGCTCGACGCCGGGCGGCTCAGCTGGGTGGCCCGGAGCTCCAGCGCTGATGCCGCCCGTATCGTCCTGCCGGACGACGTCGTACTCAACCGCCTTGGTGATACCGCCTACTACTCCGTCGGCGGGCTGCGCGCTCCTAGCGCCAGCGGCCTGAGGGAGGGCGTACGGCTCCGCGGGCAGGACCTCGTACTCAGCCGCCCGCCGGCTTCGGTGCTCGTGCTCGCGCGCAATGACGTGCTGGGCGTCTGTGTCAGCACGGACGGGTTCATCCCGGGTGAGCAGCACGTGGTGCTCGCTGCGCCCGAAGCACGCTCGGACGTACAGCGCCTGCTCGACCGTGCCGCCTCGGCGGGCCGCCGTCAGGAGGGGTCCCGGCTCGCGTGGATGCCGGAGGGCTGGTCCCTGCACCGCCCGGTGGTCTTCGACGATGCCCTGACCCTGCGCAAGGCCGTGCACGAGGTCCAGGGGACGGTGGGATCGCTGCACCCCAGCCCCCAGTTCAAGCTGCGGTTCGAGGGCGGGCTGCGGCTCGCCCCCGGTCTGGACTCGCAGCTCTTCCTCACCGGGGCCGAACCCTCCGTGGTCATTCCCGACGCTGCGGAGGGGAATCTGCTGCTGAACGGCGCGGACCGCCCTGAGCTCCGGGAGCCCGCCGCGCTCGGCCTTCCTGTCCCGCTGGCCGGGCTGGGGCTGATGCCCGGCCAGCACACGATCGGTGTCGACTGCTCCGAAGTCAGCTTCACCACGGCCGAGTCGGCGCCGATTCCCCCGGCCGCGCCCCAGGTGTGCGGCTTCGCGGTCGCGGCGGACGGTATGGCTCCGGCCTACCCGGCCGTGCTGGCCGAGGGCGCCCCGGCCGTAGTGGGCGCGGACATCACAGCTCAGGACGGTTCCGCCCTGCCCAGCACGGTGCTGTGTCGGCGCGGCTCCGACGAGCGCCTGTTCGCGGCGTCCGACGGTCGGCTGTGGAGCATCAGCTGCCCAGAACCTCCCGCCTGGTGGGCCGAGCGGCTGCCGGGTGTCGCCGCCCCGCTCTTCTTCGAGGTGAACTTCCTCGATGTGGACGGCTGGCTGCTGGAACGCCGCGCCGGGCGGTGGCGCGCGCACCCGGTCAGCCCCGGGCTGCCGCAGCCCGGCTCTTCCGCCCGGGCCCGTATCTGGGCCTCGGCCGTACTGACCGCGCAGGAGGCATCGGCGGATCCGCTCTGGACCGCTTACGTACGGGCGGCGAAGGAGCTGGAACGGTGAACACCGCGGGAGTCGGCGGCGTACTGCTGCGCTGGGCAGCTGAGCGCGGCGGCGGGAAGGCGGCCGAGCTGCGTCAGGGCATCCGCGGAACGGCCCAGTCGTACGGGCTCAGGCTGAGGGAATACGCCCACTGGGACTGGATGCGCACGGCCTCCGCCCTGGGCTTCCTCGATCTCGACCTGCGGGCGGACCGGTGGTCCGCTGCCCCGCTGGTGCTCACTCGCCTGCCGCACGCGGACGGGCTCGCTCTCATCACGGGTGCACGCACGGCAGCGGCCAGCGGCCAACTGCAGCGCGCCGCGGAGGACTGGCTCGAACTCCTCACCGTCCCTGACGAGCCGCGCGACGGTGCGATACCACTGCCCGACACCCTGCTGGTCCAGTACGACGACCCGGACCTCCTTCCGGAGTTGGCCCAGCGCCTCGGCGCCCGCTTCGTCCCCTGTGCGGCGCGGCAGCTCGCGGAGCTCCTGCCCCGCACCACAGTCGGGCCGGAGGCCGCGCCGCCGGGCGGCTCCGGGATGAACTCCCTGGAGCGGTACGACATCGGCAAACGGCGCTTCGAACCGGTCGCCGCAGCGCGTGAGGACGGCCTGTACCGCTGGCGGGGTGCCGATAACGCACGCTTGGTGCGGGCCCGCCGGAACGGCGTCTTCTATAGGACGGAGCGGGAGACCGGCGTATATCTGGAGCTCGCGCGCCACCGCCAGAACGCGGTGCGCTGGCGCGCGGAACCGGCTGCTGGCCGGTCCGCCTGCGGACGTCTCTTCGTCGACCGCGGCGCCCCGATGCCGCCGCTGCACCAGAGGGCGGCCGTGCTGTGCACCGGGCTTCCGCCACGGACCGGAGTCCATGGGGAGACCCTGGCCTACGACAACGTTCCGCGCGTCCTGGCCGAGGCGATCGCCACCTCGCTGCTGCAGAACCTCGAAGTCCTGCCGCAGCCCGCGGCCGCTGCCACTGGGAGGGCCAAGTGAACGCCGAAAACCGGGACTCCGCAGCCGCAGGCGCAGCCGGCCCCCATGACATCATCGGGACCTTCAACGACCTGCGCCGGGCACTCTTCCGCTACTACGACACGCCCTTCGGTGTGGACGACGCCTCCGTCATGGCGGAGAGGCGAATGCTCCTGGACCGCGACAACGGCACCTGGCGCGAACCCCTGATCGAACTGCGGCCCCAGTACGCGTCCAGCGGGATGAGCGTCGAGGAGTCGTTCGCCGCGGCCGGCACGCACCCGGACGCGGCAGCCTTCTCGCAGTTCGCCCTGCCCGACGGGGTGGACAGCCTGTACCGGCACCAGCACGATGCCCTGCTCGCGGCCTGCCGCGACGGCAAGGACTTCGTCGTCACCGCCGGCACCGGATCCGGCAAGACCGAGGCGTTCCTGCTCCCGGTCCTCGCTGATCTGGTGGCCGAGTCGGCGACGTGGACCGGCACCAGGTCCGAACCGAGCACCTGGTGGCAGGGCGACGGCGGCTACGAGCACAGCCGGGCCCGGGAGGACGGGCATCCCGCCGCGATGCGCGCCCTGGTCCTGTACCCGACCAACGCCCTGGCGGACGACCAGCTCGTTCGCCTGCGCCGGGCACTGGACGGTGACGGACCCCGCAAGTGGCTAGATGACCACCGCAAGGGCCACCGTTTCTACTTCGGTCGCTACACGGGGGCCACGCCGGTAGCGGGCAGCAACGAATCCAAGCCGGGACTGGCCAGGCTGCGCGAATACCTGTGTACGGTGCACCAGCGCCAGGAACGCGCCGACGCGCGGGTCCAGGCGTTCATCCCGCGCCTCGGCGGGGCCGAGATGCACAGCCGCTGGGACATGCAGGCGGCGGCACCGGACATCATGGTCACCAACTACTCCATGCTGAACATCATGCTGCTGCGCCCTCAGGAGAAGGCGCTGTTCAACGCCACCCGCAGATGGCTGGAGAGCACGCCCGGGGCCCGCTTCACACTGATCCTCGACGAGCTCCACATGTACCGCGGCACCGCCGGGACCGAGGTGGCCTACCTGCTGCGCAACCTGCGGCACCGGCTCGGTCTGGACCATACTCCGGAGAAGTTCCGCGTCCTGGCCGCTTCCGCATCACTGGAGGACGGCCGCGACGACGCCTTCCTCGAGGAGTTCTTCGCGCTCCCCCGTTCCCGTCGCGTGATCATCCCGGGTACGGCACTGCTTCCGAAGCGCGGCAGCACCGATCTGAGCCCGCACGTGCCCGTGCTCGCCGCTGCCGCCGGGCAGGAGCTGTCCCGCGAACAGGCCCGTGGTCTTGCCGATGCCACGGGGCTCGGCGCGGCGATCCCGCACACCCTGTCCCCGGGCGGAGTGCCCCGGGCGCTGTCCACCTCCGCGCTGGCCCGGCAGCTGTTCCCCGGGAGCACCACACCCGAAGAGGGGGAGGCCGCGCTGCACGGCGCCCTGCGCGTCCTGGGCACGGCCGAGGACCCAGACCTGCCGAAGCTCCGTGCGCACCTCTTCTTCCGCAACATCGGCGGCATCTGGGCCTGCTCGGACCCGAAGTGCCCGGAGGTGCCGGCGGACGCTGGTCCCCAGCGCCGGGTCGGCCGTCTCTTCGCCGAGCCTTCATCCCGTTGCGGATGCGGGGCGCGGGTGCTGGAACTCCTGTACTGCCAGACCTGCGGCGACCTGATGCTGGGCGGCTACGCCAGCCCGGACGACACCCGGGGCCGGAAGTTCACCGGCGCGCTCCACACCGACTTCCCCGAGCTCGACCTGTTGCCGGACGAGGTCAGCGGCGTGCCCACGGCGGCGAACTACGTCGTCTACTGGCCCCGGACGAAGGGGCTGGGACTGGACGACCCCGGCTGGACCGCATCCCTGTCCAACGGCGGGCCCAGCGTGAGCTTCGAGTTCCGCCGCAGCGAGTACCAGCCCACCACCGGACGCCTCAGCAACAAGGACGTGAACCACACGGGCTGGTCCTTCCACATCTCGGTTCCCGAGGACAAGGAGACCAAGCAGCCGGTCCTTGATCCCGCACGGCTGCGTCCGTTCCCCACCCGCTGCCCGGCCTGCGGTGACGACTGGGAAATCAGGCGGGACCGGGACGGGCGCCACGTCCCCCTGGAGTCGTCGGCCAGGCTGCGCAGCGCCCCGGTCCGCCGTATGCGGACCGGTTTCGACAAGATCAACCAGGTGCTGGCTACGGAGGTCCTGGGCCACCTGCCGCCCGGGCAGCGTAAGGCGATCGCCTTCTCCGACAGCCGCGACGACGCCTCGGAGCTCGCCAGCGGACTGGCCCTGAGGCACTACCAGGACCTGTTGCGCCTGCTCAGCGCCAAGGCGGTCCGGGAGCAGGGCGACCCCTACGCCGACCTCCAGCTGGTGAAGGCCTACTACGCACACGAGACCGTGGACAGGGAGGAGGCACGAGCGGCAATGATCCGGCTGCGCGAGCGCGGGCCGGCTGATTTCGGCAAGTTGAAGGCCATCCTCACCGACGACCTCGATGCCGAACCGGACCTGCTGCCGGAACTCGAGAGCCGGTTCGCCGCGCTGCCGTCTCTCGACACCCTCTCCGGAGATCTGGAGGGCCTGCTGCTCCAGTACGGGACGAACCCAGGCGGCCCTTCCGCCTCCCTCCAGCAGACCTCCACCGGGCAGAACTGGACCGCGCTGTACAACTGGAACCGGGACCGCGAGTCCGTCGCCGTGACCCAGGCCCAGCAGGAGCTGCTGGAAAAGGTGCGCGAGCGGCTGCGGACCGAGTTCCTCTCCAGCCTGTTCTCCAGTGCGGGCCGCGACTTCGAGTCCCTCGGCCTGGGCTGGCTCTGTCTCCAGGACGACCGGTCACCCGTCGAGGTACCGACCGGGAGCAATGAGGCGATTGCCCGCGCGAGCCTGCGCATCCTCGGCCAGATGCGCCGCTTCCACCGGGTGAGGTCGGCGCTGCAGAACCCTCCGGCCCCGCTGAAGCGCTTCTGGAAGCAAGTCGCTGAACGCGAGGGCACGGATCTGGAGAGCGTCAAGGACCGCGTTCTCGGCGTCTGGAAGGACGCCGTCGTGGAATACCTGGTCAACCCCGAGAAGGTGGCCCTCCGCACGGGCGGCGGCAGGGTGTGGACCTGCACCAGCTGCCGACGCCCGCACCTGCACCCGGGCGTGGGCCTGTGCACGAAGTGCTGCACTCCGCTGCCAGTCGGCCAGGAGTTCACCGGAGCGCTTGAGGACGACTACTACGCGTGGAAGGCGGCCCACGGCACGGGTGACTTCGCCCTGCGCACGGCCGAACTCACCGGACAGACCGACCGGCTGGAGGCCCAGCGCCGCCAGAGCGTCTTCCAGGACGTCTTCCTCGGCGAGGACGACGTCCCCGCCGCTGACGGGCTCGAACTGCTTTCCGTGACCACAACCATGGAGGCCGGTGTGGACGTCGGCCCCCTCAACACCGTCCTCATGGCGAACATGCCTCCCACCCGCTTCAACTACCAGCAGCGCGTGGGCCGGGCGGGCCGGCGTACGACCCCGGTGGCGATCGCGCTCACGGTCTGCCGCGGGCGCAGCCACGACGAGCACTACTTCGCCCGTCCCGAGGCCATCACCAACGACCCGACCCCGCCGCCCTACCTGGCACTGGGCATGCCGTCCGTCTTCCGGCGCGTGCTCCTAGGCGAGGTGCTGCGCCAGGCCTTCGACGCGGTCCCGCAGTCCAGCACCCGGGACGCGCCCCCGCTGACCAGTAACGTGCACGGCCAGTTCGGCCTGTCCGCGGACTGGCCGTCGCATCAGGGGGCGGTCAGGCGCTGGATCCTGGACCACCCGGACCGGATCTGGGCGGCGGCTGCCGCGCTCCAGTCGCACACGCCCGAGCCGGTTGCCTCCGCCGACCCGGTCGCCTGCATCGCCGAACTCCTCGAAGAGATTGAAGACGTGGCCGCCAGGAGTGTCGGGCACGCAGAGCTCAGCCAGCGGCTGGCCGAGGCCGGGCTCCTGCCGATGTTCGGCTTCCCGACACGCGCCCGGCTGCTGTTCCGCAGCGTGCCCACGAAGACCTTCCCCTGGCCGCCGGCCGACTCGGTCAACCGCGACCTGGCGGTGGCTCTCAGCAAGTTCGCGCCCGGCAGCGAAACACCGCAGGACGGGCGGCTGCTGCGGTCCAACGGTGTGGTCGCCCTGTCGCCCGGTGCCCGCAGCGTGTATGCCGCCGAGGAGCCGTTCGGTCCGGAGCAGCTGGTGGCCATGTGCCGCATCTGCGCTCACGTCGATCCAGCTCCCGAAGCCCCGGACAAGGTGGGGAACTGCCCGGCCTGCGGAGCGGAGGGCAAGAACTACCGCCTCGTCCCCTTCCGCGAACCGGCGGGCTTCTGCGCCTCGGGGACACCCCGGGACTACGACGGCACGCGCGACTGGGGAGGCGGCACGACCAGCACCCGTACGGCTGCCGACCTGGAGAGAACCGCGCCTCGTGTGGTGCGGGCGTCCGACGACTGGCTTGTCGCCCACAGCGGCAGCGGGTACCGGTACATCGTCAACACCAACGGCGGCAAGCTCTTCCGCTTCCGCAAGGGGAAGGCCCCCTGGAAGGGCTACTGGCACCTGGAGAGCCAGACGGCGGACGCGGACCTGGAGACCGCCATCGGTGCGACCCAGCACACCGACATGTTCTTCGTCGGCGCGAAGGCCGCACTGGACGTGGACCGGGGACTGCGCTTCGACATCTCCAGATCCGGGCAGCCCAGCGGTTTCGCCGACGCGTACCACGGGCGCCGAGCGGCCTGGTACTCGCTGGCGGCGCTGCTGCGCCGCGCCGCCGCACCCCACCTCGACGTCCAGCCCGAGGAACTGCTCAGCGGCATCCACGGCTCGGACGCCCCGGTCGCGGCGCCCGTGATGGCGTACCTGGCCGACAGCCTCGACAACGGGGCCGGCTTCAGCACGCACCTCGGGTCGGCCGCGCACATCGACGGATTCCTCGGAGCCGTGGACACTTATCTGAGCCAGCTCGGGGCGGACCGGCGGCATACCGAGAACTGCAGCAGTTCCTGCTACGCCTGTCTGCGTGACTACTCGAACATGCGGCTGCACCCACTCCTCGACTGGCGCCTCTCCCGTGACCTCCTAGACGCCCTGCGCGGACGGGAACTGCGGCTCGACCTGGGCCGGCACGCGGAGCTGCTGCGCGGGTGGGCGAAAGAGGACGCAGCCGTACGGCCGGTCGACACGCCCTCCGGCATGGTCTGCCTGTACACGTCCGATTTCAGTGGGGAGCCGGTCGCCGTCGCCGTGAAGCACCCGCTGGAAGCCGCGGCGGAGGAGGTCCAGGCGGAGCGGCTCCAGCAGCTGAGACGGGACGTGCTGTCCGCCGGACTCGCCGAGAGGATCGCGTTCGTCGACGCGTACTGCCTCGACCGGACCCCCGCCGCTGTGATCGATCAGGTCCGCCGGTTCGCGGAGGACTTCTGATGAGCACGGGAATCAGCTTCAGCCACGGTCCGGACCCGGCTGAGGCCCTGGAGGCCCTGGAGGCCCTGAAGCAGCGCGAGCTCGCGCGCCGCATCGCGCTGCAGGCCGCGCGCGCCCGCGGGGAGCGTCCGGCCGTCATGCGCTCCGCCCCTGCCCGGGCAGCGGAGGGTGCTGCCCGATCCCATGCCGCAGGGTCGGACGGGGGCGCCCCTGCCCGGGCGACGGCCGCTGCCCTGCTGGTCCCCGAAGGGTTCGCTGGGCAGGAGTCCTGGGACCGGGCCCTCACCTTCGCCCGCCGGGTCCTCCCGGCGCCCGCACCCGGGTCGCCGGGACTGGGCGAGATGCCGGCCCACCGGCTGGCGTCGGAAGTGCTCGAGGCTGCCGCACGGCTGGAGTCGTTCGAGGCGGTGGCGCTGCTCGTTGAGGCCGCGGACCACGGTCTGCCCGTCGCGGATCCCGTAGCCACAGCGCGGGCCAGGGCCCTGCTGAAGGATGATCCGCTGCCCTTGCCCGGGGAGCCGGAGACGTCCTGGCAGGTCTACCAGGACGAACGGCGCCTGCAGGAATTCCAGCTCCCGGCCGCCCGCCAGAAGCCGCTCCTGTCGGTGCTGCCGATCCCGGTGCTCGACGACTTCATCGACGAAGAGTGGATCACCGCCGCCCCGGAACCGGACGGCTCACCGCGGACGGCCTACCTTCGTGCCCGGCTCGTGCCCGAGGCGCTCAGCGACGCGGAGCTGAGTCTGCTCAACTGGCGCCTGGAGCGGCAGCGGCGGGAGGCCGGGCCCGGCAGTGAGCCCGGACCTGACTGGCCGGACTCCTGGCGCTTGCTGCTGAGGCTGCAGCAGGGTGACGCCCAGGCCGTCGACGAGGACTGGCCGGTGCTTCCGCGTGCCGTCCGCGGGCTGCTCAACGAGCTGCGGACCGTACGCGAAACCGGCCGGGTCTCCCGTCACCTCGCCGAAGACCAGGCCCTGTGGCCCCTGCTCGAGCGCCTCGCGCCCGAAGCACGCAGTGAGTCCAAGGAGTTCTACGGCTGGCTCGCGGTCCGGAGGGTACTCCGCGCCCTTCGCCACCTGCACCGGGCAGAGATCCGCGGAGACCAGGAACTCGCCGAGGCTCAGCGACAGGCGGCCTGGGGCCTCACCGGGCACCTCGCGTTCGCTTCCCAGGCCGTCCGCTGGGAGGCCCAGAACGCCCGCGCCTATCTGAGTGCTGGGTATGACCCTGCCGGAGCCGCCCGGTGTCTTGCCCACGACTCGGAGTCGCACCCGCCGAGGCAGCACGAGCTCGGTGACACGGCTGTCAGCCGGCTCCTGGGCAACCGCTCCTTCCTCGAAAGACACCGGTCCTCCGACCGTGACCGGCTGGTGAACCCCTACCTCGTCCTGGGCGTTGAGGACGGTTCGGCGGAGTGGAAGCCTGCGTGGCGCGCGCTGCGCCGCGAACTCGATGAATCCGGGTGCGTCCGGATCAACCAGGCCAAGGACGCGATCGAATCCGCCCAGCGCGAAGACCGGGACGCCGAGCGGCTCGTGATACCGCTGGCTCCGCACCGCTGGGCCGCTCCCACCGCGGTGAGCCACCGGCTCGGCCTGCCAGCCGAACCAGTGGAGCGCGCGACCGAGCCCCCGTCGGAATCTGAGCGGGAGTGGGCGCGAGCGGCGGCGGCCCGCGAAATAATCACCCTGGCGACCAGCCGACTCCCCCAGGCTGCCGAGCATCCCGTAGACCCTCGCGATCCAGAGAGCAGTGCACTGTGAACAAGCACTCCGTCCATCCGGAAGGCAGCGGCAAGAAGGCGCGGCGCACCGGCCGCCGCGCAAACGGGAGCACTGCCGCACCGAAGCGGCGCAACTCCACCGATGGGCAGATCCGTTCCAGCGGATCCCAGCGGTCCCAGTGGACCGCGGACAGCAGGACACCCCAGATCGCTCCCGGAACGCTGGACGCGGCCACCCTCCTGGGGGCCGTGACAGACGCCTTGCGCCCGGTACTGGAGCAGCGTCTCTCCGAAATGGCTGACAGCCTGGCGACCGTTCTCGGGGATGCCCAAGGCCCCGACGCAGCCAACGTGTTGCGTGCGGAGCTGCTCAAGCGTGTTCTCCCCCAGTTCACCGAGGCGGTGCGCGGGGCAGTCGTCGAGGGCATCCGGACCCGGCAGATGCACCTGGCCCAGCTCGCGGTCATCGACCGGACCGCCCACCAGGCAGACAGCCTGAGGGCTCTGTGTGCCCGGATCGACGGCGAGATCAGCCGGGCCGGACTGGTTCGCGTGACGGAACCGGGAGACCTCTCCCTGTTCAACCTGGTCGACGCCGACGCCCTCCGTCAGGGAGCCGACGAACCTCCCGTCTACTCCGTCGTCGCCCCCGCCTACACCGACCGTGAATCGGGCAAGCCGGTGGAACGGGGCTGGCTCAGCGTCGCCTATGAACCCCCGGCCCCGCCCGCGGCCGCCAGCACCCTGACCCCGGGCCAGAAGCGACGGCAGCACAAGGAGCGGCCCATGAAGCAGAGCCCGGCGCCGGAGCAGCTTTCCACGCAGCCGTTCTCCGGGCGGGTGCCGGGCGTGGCGCACGCCGATGGCACCCCGCCCGGCCAGCAGCCTGCGCCCGCAACGGATCCGCGTACCGAAGCGGCAGACGTTGACGCTGGGCCCGGGCCCAGCCCGGACGCCAAGGAAGGCTCCGGCCCGGCTGGTGCCACCGAGGCGCCCGCACAGCACCCGGCCCCTCCCGCAGGCCCCGAAGCCTCCCCCGAGCCTGCCGCACCGCCTCGGAAGACATGGCGGGCGGCCTTGCACGCGTCAGCCAGCAAGCGCATGGCAGGGGGCTACCGATGAGCTTCGGCATCGATTTCGGTACGAGCAATTCCGTCGTGGCCCGGTGGAACGGTCACACCGCCGAGGTGGTCCCGATCGACGGCGGCAACCTCCCGGCGCTGTGGCGGCAGCCGGAGTTCGACCAGATCTTCCCCTCCGTCGTGTCAGTGCGCGACCTCCAGCGGACGCTCTGCTTCGGGTGGGCCGCCAAGACCGCCACGAACGAACCGCTCGACGCGGTGAAGCGCATGCTGGGCACGCGGTCCGGGGCCGATCGGCCGGACGGATCCGACGAACTGGAAGTGCTCCCCCAGCTGGAGGAGCACCACGTGTGGATCGGCGGCGAGCCCTTCCACAGCACGGCCGCGGCCGCCTCGCTGTTCAGCCGCATGCGCGAGGGCGCCGCCGAGCAGCTCCTCGAGCTCACCGAGGCAGTGGTCACGGTGCCGGCGAACGCGACTGGAGGAGCGCGCTACCGGACCCGCGCTGCCGCCGCGCTGAGCGGGATCAAGGTCAGGGCGCTGCTCAACGAGCCGACGGCCGCAGCAATCTCGTACGCCCACGATGTTCCGGTCCCCGGCCGGTTCCTGGTGTTCGACTGGGGCGGAGGGACCATCGACGTCACCGTCCTCGAGTACGCCGACGGGCTCTTCGAAGAGCAGACGTCACGCGGCATCACGGCGCTTGGAGGCCTGGAGTTCGACAGCGAACTCGCCAAGCTGGTGCTGCGCAAGATGGGCAAGGCCCCGGAGTCCCTGACCAAGGCGGAGCGTCGGCACTGGCGGAGACACGTCGAGCTGACCAAGATCGCGCTGTCCCACGTACCGCCGGACGGCCAGATCCTCTTCGAGCCCGGGCCGGGCTCCGGCAGGGCGGCGCGGGCCGTCCCCGTCACGACCGAGGAATACGCGCAGGCCGTCGCACCTCTGATCAGCCAGGCCATGCAGCCGGTGGAGCAGGCCCTGAAGGACCTGAATATCAGCCCTGAGGACATCGACTCCGTCCTGCTGATCGGCGGCACCTCACAGATCCCGCAGGTCCGCCACGCCCTCGGGGCGGTCATGGGTCATGACCGCATCGTCGACCCAGGGCTGTGCCGTCCCATGACCGCGGTGGCCCGCGGGGCAGCCATCTACGCGGCCTCGCTGGACGGCGCCCTCGGCGACCAGGACGGCGGCGGTGACTTCTCGCTGGTCACCAGTTACGACCTGGGCACCGCCGTGAGCGCGGGAAAGCAGCGCGGTTTCCGTCAGATCATCCGCCGCAACGCCACTCTCCCCGCCGAGGGGACGTCCACCTTCCAGCCCGACAAGCCGGCTGCCACCTCCGTGCGCGTCTCCGTCATCGAAGGCGAGTACGGGCACGCCGCCGACAGTGACCGGGCATTCCCGCTGGCCACCATCGAGGTGCCGCTGCCCACGGCGGAGCACGACCCCACGCGCAACCGGATCGAGGTCCGGTTCCGCTACAACGAAAGCGGCATCCTGCGTTTCACCGCCACCCATGCGGCCACCGGCAAGGTACTCGCCGAACGGGAGATCGACTCCTTCGGCCCGGACGGCACGCCGCTGCAGGACGGCCTCCAGGAGCAGCTCACACGCCTGCTCGCGCACACGGTGCGTCCCTTCGCCGAGCCCGCGCAACCCTCGGCAGGCAAGGCCCGGGAAACCGCTGCGCCCTCCGTCACGGCGGTCCCCGGGCAAGCCGTCCTGACCGATCCTGCGGTCAGTGTGAACGGGACGGCCCAGCACATCGCGGTCGGCGGCTCCTAGCTGGAGTCCGCTCCAGCTACGAGCCGTTCAGGCCCGCCAGGAACGGGCTCGGGGCGCCGCTCCAGCTCACGGACAGTCCTTCGCGCGCCCGGGTGCAGGCCACGAACAGCAGGCAGCGCTCGGCGAGCATGTCGGCCGCGTGCTGCACCGGGTCGGCGGCTGCCGGGGTCACCGCGGTCAGTAGCGGCAAGGCGCTCCGGGCCGCGCCCAGGACCGCCACGCAGCGGAACTCCAGGCCTTTCATCGCGTGCATTGTGGCGATCCGCACCCCCGGGGCATCGGGACCCGGGCCGTCCTTGAGCAACACCGCCTCGATCCCCGCCGCCCGGAGCCGGCTCCGCGCCTTGGCTCCGAGCTGGTGGAAGCGGGTGCATACCGCGATCTCCCCGGCGGAGACGTCCATGGCGAGCCACTGGCGCACGCACTCGACAAGCCCGGTGAGTTCAGCCTCTTCGGACAGGTGGCCGAGGACGCCAGGGCGGGCTCCGTGCAGCAGCGACACGTACCCAGCCAGTCCGCCGTCCGCACCGTCCCCCGAAAGGTCCTCAACCGTCTGCCCCGACAGCACTCCTCCGGACCACCGCAGGATCTCCTCCGTATTGCGGTAGTTGACGCGCAGTCGGAAGCTGCGCCCCACCACGGCGATGCCGAGCGCGGCGAAGGACACCCGGGAATCATAGATCCGCTGGTGGGGATCGCCCGTGAGGAAGATGTCGTCCGGCCCTTCGGGTACCGCGGCCCGCAGCAGACGCCACTGGGCCGGGTGGAGGTCCTGTGCCTCGTCCACAACGAGGTGCCGGTAAAGACCGGGCCCCTGGCTCCGTTCCCGCAGGACGCGGGCTGCCTCGGCACACAGGCGCAGGTGTGTGCTGCGCCCCTCCGCGTCGAGCTGCCGGACGAAGTCCGATACCGCCCGCCACACAAAAGGCCGCTTGGCTGGGGGCAGCGTGCTGCCCCTGCCGCGCCGGTCAGCGGCGACGTACTCCGCTTCGGTCCGGATGTCCTGAGCGAGGATGACGTGCCGGTACTCCTGCATCAGGAACTCGCCAGTCCACGGCAGGCTCAGCTGCTCGGCGATCCCCCGCCAGCGCGCCCGCTCGTCGTAGTCGTCGATCGCTGCCGGCACACGCCCCGCATGGTCCCGCAGCACCTTGGCGGCAAGAGAGTTGACGGTGCCGACCTGCACCTGGGCAAGCGCGGCAGGGTCGTCCAGCAGCACGGCGAGGTTCTCACGCAGGATGCTGGCCAGGGCAGTGGTGTAGGTGGTGAGCAGAACCGGCGGACTGCTGGCCTGCTCCACAGAGGCGAGCAGGTGCTTGACCCGGTGCAGTGCGACGACGGTCTTGCCCGTGCCGGGTCCGCCGGTGACCTGGACGGGGCCGCTGTAGGACTCGCGGTAGGCGATCCGGCGCTGGCTCGGGTGCAGGAAGACACGCCACGCCGCGAACGGCTCCGTCAGCATGCGCTCGAGATCGTCGGGCCGGGACACGACGACAATCCGGCTCGTGGTATTGGCGATGGCCGTCGAGACGTCGCGGGGGTCCAGGGGAGCGTGGTCCGCTGGTCGGCGCTGCGAGACTATGACGGTCCACACCTCCTCCGGAGTCGCTCCTTCGGCCAGGTACAGCAGGACTTCGCACTGATCCTCGGGAAAGACCGGGATGAATGCCTCGAGCTGTGCCTTGTCCGTCAGCGACCGTACGGCGGGCAGCAGCGCGTCATCGATGCCCAGGTGGCGCAGAACGGTGTCGGAGTGCTCGTCGAACAGCCGGCGCGGGGCCTGCTCGGCCACCTGCTCCAGGAGCGGAACGATTTGTTCGATCGCCTCGACGTTGCGCACCTCCAGCCCCCGGGTGGCGGAGTTCACACTGAACAGGCGCTTCGCGGCCCATCCGTAGGCCCTGTCGTGCTGCACCACGTTCACCAGCAGGAAGGTGCTCCCGCCGTCATCGGGTGCGAGCACGACACCCCGCCAGTAAGCGGTGATGCGAATGGTCCGCATCCGGGGGTCCCTCGCGTTTTCCACGGACTCCAGATGTAGTCCCTTGTCCGCGTGCAGCTCGGCAGCGGTGAGCTTCTGGAACTTAGCCATGGCCTTCCGCACGCCGGCCCGTACGGGCTTCTCCAGTTGCTCGTACTCCTCCCAGAAGGAGGCAGAGAGGGCGAGTTGGGGCACTGCACCGTCCTCCGATCGGCCAGGATCCTGGAGGTGATCACCCTACCGACAGCCGAACGGGTTCGCGTGACCGAGTCAGCACGTGCATCGCGGCCTCGGCCGCAACCATCCCGACATCTGGATCGGACTTGGCCAGCTCTAATCTGCCCACCCTGGCAGACGCGGCTGGGGAGAATGCGCGGCAGAGGGTCGACCACCCTCAGCGTCGCCGCCTCAACGGGGGCGGCGCCCGGCGCAGTCGTCGCCTGCCGCGCTCCGCAGGAACTGGCCATTCGGTCTGCCCTGCATTTCCAGTACGTGACACGCAACCGGAAAGCCCACTCGCAGGCCAGCGGGCCATGCAGTCAGCCAGGGACTCACGAAGACATGGCCGATTTGCACCCTTGCCGCCCACACGATCATGACGGTGTATCAGGTTCTGTCAGTAGCCGCAGCTACAACCGATCTGGAGGTCCGCATGGCGCGGACCGATGGGGAGGGAATCAGCATGCCGAAGGTTCCGGACGGATACGTGCGCGTACGAAGCCACCTCCGCCGCAAGCCGGGTCCGAAGTCCGCCAAGGGCCTGAGCGTCTGGGCCGTGGCTGGCCTGTGCGCGGTGGTGTGGCTCTGGGGCCAGGTCTTCGGGTTCGGCGACAGCTCCGCCGAGCAGCAGCCCGCGCCGAAGCCCGCCGTCTCCGCGCCAGCGGCCGGGCAGTGACGGCCCGGCGGCGAGGCATCCGGTGGCGACCGCGCAGCACCGCAGACCTACTGGGTGCGGCAGCCGTTGCCCTCGCGCTCACGGTCGCCATGGCACAGGCCGCATCGCGCCTCCTGACGAGGGCCGCCGCGGCCTGGCCGCTGCTGGTCCTGACCGGTCTCGCCCTCGCCGTCGGCTTGGCCTGCCTCCGGGTACGGGGCTCCCGTCGGCATCGCGCGGACAGCGAGAGACTGGCCCGTCTGCGCATCACCTTGTCCGAGTTGGACGCGATGGACGACCAGCAGTTCGAGTACGCGCTGCGCGACCTCCTCGTCCGCGACGGCTGGGCGGCCAGGAGGGTGGGCGGCGGCGGAGACCAAGCCGCGGACGTCATCGGCGTCCGGATACCCCTCGGGCGGATCGTGGTGCAGGCGAAGCACACCCGCGTCGGCGGCAAGGTCGGCTCGTCGGTGATGTACCAGGTGAACGGAACGGCGGGTCCCGCACACAGGGCGGACCACGCGCTCGTCGTCACCAACGGCGCATTCACCCGCGACGCCATGGCGTGGGGCGACCGTCACGGCGTGCGGTGGGTGGACCGCGACCGACTGAACCACTGGGCCCACGAGGGCAAGGCGTTGCACGAACTCCTCGGCCTGCCCGCAAGACGCGCGCGCCTGCCGTGGCGTCGAGCGGCATAAGACTCAGCGCGTGACCCGCCAACGAGAACGGGTGGCACAGCATGTGCTGTGCCACCCGTTCTCAGGCAAGGGCAAGGTCTTCCGGGACGTACTGAGGGGTCACTCCGAGCAGCGCGTCGACAGCCGCACGCCCCTTGCCTCCGGCCTCGGGCATGAAGTGGGCGTAGTGGTCGAGAGTGATGGTTGGGCTGGAGTGGCCGAGCCACCGGGCGAGGGTGACCACGGACTCGCCCGCCTCGAGGATGACCGAGGCGTAGGTGTGCCGGAGGACATGGAAGCCGTCCTTGCGGGACGCCTTCCAGCGCTGGCCCTTCTCCCGCACGGGGATCACGTCGGCCTTCGCGAGGGCGGGCTTCCACACCTCGTCGTTGAAGATGTTGGCGCGGATGGCGTTGCCGTAGGTCGTGGTCAGGACCAGCGGAAAGGCTCGTCTCTCCCGATCCGGTTCCGGGCCGCCCCAGGGCAGCTCGACCTCAACAGCCGGGTGTTGCAGGAAGTGTGCGCGCAGCTCGGTGGCGACCGATGGTGGCATGTCGACGACCCGGGTCTTCCCACCCTTGGGAAGGGTGAAGTACAGGCGCCCGTACAGGAGCTGGACCTGTCGACGGACGCGGATCAGGCCGCGCTCGAAGTCGACGTCCGCCGGCGACAGCCCGAAGACCTCCCCCTGGCGCAGCCCGCACCCGAGGGCAACGACAACGGCGATCCGGTACCGCTGGTTGATGACGTCCCGCACCCGCTGCGCGGTCTCCAGCAGCCACACCTCCCGCTGGTCCTCGGGAGCCTTGGGCCAGCGCACCGACTTGGCGCGCATCGGGTTGCGGACCAGACGCTTGTCGTCGATCGCCGTCTCGAAGACGTTCGAGAGGGTGGTGAGGATCTGCCGGGCGTAGCGCGGTGCGCACTCGCCTTCGAGCGTGGCGATGTAGCCGCGCAGGACGGCCGCGGAGACGTCCCGCAGCGCCACCTCGCCGATGTGCGGAAGGACGTGGAGGCGCACGCGCTCGTCGACCCGCTTGACCGTGCCCGGTGCTCCACGGACGCCCGCCTGCCAATGGTGCGTGACGTAGTCGGCGATGGTGATGGAGCCGTCGCGCGGATCGACGAACTCGCCCCGCTCGCTGTCGGTACCGGCCCGCCGGAGCCACGCCTTGGCGTCCTCCAAGGTCTCGAACGACATGCCCCGGACGCCCGGGATGCCCGCGACCCGGTACCGGCTGCCCTTGCCGTACCGGGCGGTGCGCTCGCGCTTGCCGGTGACGGGGTCCTTCTTCTTGCTGATCCAGCGGTCTTCGATATAGCCGGCCAAGTGTTTCCTTGCGGGTAGGGGTTGGGAGGGGCGGCCGGGAGGCGTCAGACGGTTGCCAAGTAGGCGGCGCGCCGCTGCGGTGCGGCGCTCACCGGGTTGAGGGCGGGGTTGGATCGGGAATCCGCCTGCTCCTGCTCCCGTATCCAGGCATCGAGCGCATCGATCCGGTACGTCACTCGCCCGCGGGCACCCATGCGGAAACTCGGCGGACCCTGGCGCCGGTGACGCCATACGTAGAGCGTCTTGGGCGAAATACCGAGATATTCAGCCGCGTCCTGCACCCCGAGAAACGCGCGACTGATGGGCGGACGGTGACAGAATTATGCAGCACTGACGGAGGAGACCGGATCGACAGGAGACAAGCGAGAATCCTTAAGGCAGACGAAGGGAATGAAAGCGCCCCGCCGCCATGGGCGGCGAAGACGTACAGGACCACGAATGGTCCGGAGAATCCCCGGTTTCGGAAACCGGGGATCGTCGGCTATATTCCGCCCACCCCGACGGGAGCCGGGTGGATCGGCACCGTCGCCAGCAAGATCTGCGGAGGGGTTCCGAGGGCGGCAGCGATGGCGACGAGGTCGTCGATGTCGCAGCGCCGGACCGTGCGTTCGATACGTGAGAGCGCGGTGAAGGTCATGGGGCGACCGAGTGCGGTGACGCGGGCAGCGAGCTGGCGCTGGGAGTAGCCACGGGCGACGCGGGTGCGTTCGATGGCGTGGGCGGCGGCCCGTCCGGCGGGTCCGATTTCAAGGGGGCGTGGCGGCATTGCTGTGTTGTAGCTTGCGCGCCCGAGCCTTCGGAAGGCTTTCCTGTCTGCCGTGAGCGATGCCAGCAGATTTCAGGGGAGATTTCGGCGACCGGGATTTCAGGTCTACCCTGCAGCCGGAAAATCTTTCAGGAGTCCTAGAACCAGCTCTGGACTTCCGGGGCAGGGGTGTGGCTGTGTTGTCCACGCACCACTGCCCCACTGTCTCCACGCCCCCAATTCCGAAAGGAGGTCGGTCCTCATCGCCCGTATCCGCACCATCAAGCCCGAGGCATTCGCCTCCGAGTCCCTGGCGGCCGTGTCCCTGACAGCCGAGCGGACCTTCTTCGGCCTGCTCACCCAAGCCGACGACAAAGGCCGCATCCGCGACCAGGCCGCCGTCATCGCCGGACAGCTGTGGTCGCTGCGCCGCGAGCACGGCCCGGTGGAGGTCGAGGACGACCTGACGCAGCTCGACGCTGCCGGCCTGATCTGCCGCTACGAGGGCGAGGACGGAAGGCAGTACCTGCACATCGTCGCCTTCGGCCGCCACCAGAAGATCAACCGCCCCAGCGCCAGCAGGATCTCGGACTGCCCGCACCACGACCTCGGCCTTCCCCGTGAGACCTCACTGCCTATGCGCGGAGCAGTCGCTGAGGCTTCCGTGAAAGGTCCGGGAGAAGACACGGAGCCCACCATGAGCCGAGACTCTGCAGGTCAGGGGCGATTCAGTGAGTCGTCAGCGCGTGCTCAGGGAGGGCTCGTAAAGGCCGCGGTGAACCCTCAGCGTCCGGATCTAGGACCTAGGAACAGGGAACTAGGAACTACCCCGTTGGGGGGCGAGAGCGCCCCCGCGCCCCAGACCGTCTCGGCGAAGGACATCGTCACCGAGTACGCCGCGGCCTGCGAACACCGTCCGCCCGCGAGCGTGCTCGGTCAACTCGGACGGGAAGCCGCGAAGCTCCTGGCCGAGGGCATCGACCCCGCCCACGTACGAGCCGGTCTGGACCGCCACCGTGCCAAGGGCCTTCACCCGAAGACCCTGGCCAGTGTCGTGCACGAGGTCATGAACGCGGGGACGCCCACGACCGCCGTCACCCACCGTCCCTGGACCAACCCCACCGACGTCGCCGCTGCCTACGGGGGTGCGCTCTGACCGCCACCACCCTGCCCCAGCCCTCCGGTCAGGCCGTCCGGGCCGTGGCGGGCATCCTGGCCCGCCGGGGCATGGACCCCGTCATCGGCTCGGAGGAACCGGAGCCCACGCCCGAGCCTGTCAGCGCACTGGAACTGGCCGACGCCCGGATCCCCCCGCGATACCGGCACGCCCGCGCCGATCACCCCCAAGTCACCGCCTGGGTGGACGAGATTGTGTGTGCCGGACGCCCCGGCCCGAGCGGGACGCGGGGCATAGCAGAGGGCCCGTCGCTCCTCATCGCTGGTCCCACGGGCACCGGCAAGACGCACCAGGCCTACGGGGCCGTCCGCGCACTGCTCGCTGCCGGCGTCCGCCTGCGCTGGGAGGCGGTCACCGCCGCCGACCTGTACGCCCGCCTGAGGCCGCGCCCAGGGCTCGACGCGGAACGTGAGCTGCACACCTTGGCCCGCTGCCCGCTGTTGCTCCTGGATGACCTCGGCGCCGCCAAGGGCAGCGAGTGGACGGAGGAGCTGACCTACCGGCTGATCAACCACCGGTACGAGTACCTGCGCCCCACCCTGCTCACGACCAACCTCCCCATCCCCGAGCTCCGCACCGCCCTCGGCGACCGCGTCGCTTCCCGCCTCTCCGAGATGACCCACCGGGTCGTCCTCGACGGCGCCGACCGTCGTCGCACCTCCCCTGCCGCTTGAACGCGCCCACCCTTTGGAGCACCACCCGCTTGACCACCACCTCCCACCGCACGTACACGGCCGAGCGGTACGCCCTGGCCATCGCCGGATGCGTCATCGTCGCTCTCACCGCCGCGGGCTTCTGGCTCTCCTACGCCCACCTCGCCGAAGTCGCAGGGCGGCACGGGCTCGGGGCTTCACCCACCCGCCAGTGGGCATGGCCCGCCACGCTCGATGCCTTCATCGTCGCCGGCGAAGTGCTCATGCTCCGCGCCAGCCTCCGCCGGGAAACCGACGGGTGGGCGATCGCCCTCACCGCTGCCGGATCGCTGGGCTCGATCGCCCTGAACGTCGCCGGCGTCCGCAGGACCGACGGCGCCCCGACCCCGGCCCTCGACTACGTCGTCGCCGCTGTCCCACCAGCAGCCGCGCTCTTCGCCTTCGGCGTCCTCATGCGGCAGATCCACCGCCACGTCGCCTCCGACGACTCCCGCCACCATTGCCTACCGGCAGGAGAGACCGCAGTGCATCCCGCGGACCTGGATCGTCCCTGCGCGCACTCCGCCACAGCGCCGCTCCCGGACCCGGAACGGCCCGAGGGCCGGGAGGGGACCGCCCCACTCCGGCTGACGCCGTACAGGGCGCATCAGTCGATGTGGCGGAAGAGACCGACCAAGTGGCGGAAGCCCACGTCCCGCCGAAGAAGCGCACCGGTCGCAAGCCCGCCGCCACCGACGACGAGCTCTTCACCATCGCCCTCACCGCCCCCCTCGGACGCGATGGACGCGCGTCAAGCCGCCACATCGAGACGGCTGTCCGCGCTCGCGGCCTCCCCATCGGCAGGGACCGCCAGAACAAGATCACCCGGCAGGTCCAGGATGCACTCGACAGCGGCCGAGCGGACGCCGCGTAGGCCTCGTCCGGAAGTCACATTGTTCCCCCGCGCATCCGTCGCGGGGCGAGCTGGCGTTCGTGCGCCCCATCCCCTCAACGCCGAAGCCGTTCCAGCCCGACCAACAGGAGGCACGCTCTTACAGGACGAACCCACTGCCACGCATCCCCACAACCTCCAAGCAGGCGACGCCTACCCAAGCCCCAGACGGAGCAAGTTATCGGCCAAGACGCTCTTCCCCGTCGGGGGAGAGCGTCTCGGCCGATCCCGCCCCTGGAGTGGCGGGAGCGGACCGGAGCCAGGGGGCACCGGTCCGCAGACAGCGACCGAGGACGGATCGCAGCCGAGGGAAGAGCAGCAGCCTGCGTGCGAAGCCGCGTCACCTCCGCTACCCAGGGCCGTCGGCCGTCGGCGTCGCCAGCTTCCTCGCCCGAGCCACCCACAAGGCGGTCCCCGGCCTTAGGATCGCCCTGCAGATGTACTGCCATCACACCTGAGCGTGCGGAGCATGGTGGTGTACACCGGGGCGTCGGGGAACGGCTGCTGGTCGCCGATGTGCTGGTACCCCCATCCCTCGTAGAGGGCCTTCACCTTCGGGTGTCCAGGCTCGACGAGCAGCGTGACGCGCTCCTCGGTGCGACCGGCCAGCAGTTCCTCGTGGATCCGGTGCGCCAGACCCGTGCCCCTCCAGGGAGCCCGGACCATGATCTCGAAGAGGGCGAGGGTTCGAGTGCCGTCCTCGGTCGTATCCGCCTCGGGAAGCGGCTGGAGCATGTGAGCCCACCAGCCGGTGTTGTGGGGCAGGGCTGCGGCGTAGGCGTAGCCGGCGGCCTCGCCACCGTCGTAGGCGACCACGGCCTCCCAGGACGGGCGGGAGGAGTGGCCGGTGAGACGACCCTCGAAGCGGTCGACGGAGAAGAACGGGTCCTCGCCGATCTCCTTCTCGTACACCTCGGCGTACACACCGACCAGGGTGGGGCGGATGGTGGGCAGCTGGTCGGTGCCGTAGCGGTGAAGGGTGATCTCCGGGGCGGGCATGGTGCTCCTTGTCGCGTGGCGGTTCAGGCAGTGCGGGCGCGGTCGTTCCACTGGCGGGTGACGGCGGACTTGGGGGCCGCCTGGTTGAGTGCGGAGGTGAAGCTGCCCAGGAGGTGGGGGACCCGGCCGGCGTCAGCGCCGGTCGGGGCGATGACGCGGGTGGCGGTGGCCACGGCCTGCTCCACGTCGCCTTGCGCGACCTGCGCGAGGGCCGCCTGGGACAGGTAGTAGGCGCGGTTGCGGTGCTGGTCGTCGCGGAGGTCGGCGATGCACCGGTGCGCATGGAACTCGGCCTTCTCCGCTTCGCCGAGCCGGTAGTGGGTGATGCCGGTCAGGCCGTGGAGTTCGCCCCGGGTGTAGAAGGCGACGGAGGACGGGCGGGCCTCGGTGGGGTCGGCCCGGTCGTAGGCACCGTGGGCCCGGTCCAGGGCGCGGAGTGCCCGGGTCTTGTCACCAAGGCTGGCGGCGGTCAGGGCGATGCGGGAGTGGTCAGCGAGGCGTAGAGGGGTCGGCGCGGTGCGCCCGGGTGCCGGTGCAGGCTTCGGCCGCGGCGAGGGCGTCGGCGTACCGGCCCCGCTGTCCGGCGAGCATGGCGGCGTACCGCCAGGTCTGGTGCTGGACCTGACCGTCTCCGGAAAGCCCTGCGAGGGTGACGGACTGCTCGAGGTAGCGCTGGGCCTCCCCCAGCCGACGGGCGTCGATGGCGGAGAACATGGCGAAGGCCGTGAAAGACGCGGCGACGGCGTAGAGGCGGGAGCGGACGCGCTGACTTGCGGAGCCGTGCTGCTGGAGGCTGATGGTGCGGGCGGCGAGGTCGGCGGCGCGCTTCTCCAGGACGGGACCGCCGCCGTTCTGGTCGTCCAGGAGCCACAGTTTGGCCAGCAGACCGCGCAGGCGGTCGACGTCGGAGTGCCCGACCGTGGGTCGGGTGGCTGCGGTCGCGGTGCCGGTGGACACGGCGACGGCGGCGCCGGTGGCTACGGAGATGAAGCTTCGACGGCCAAGCACAGGGTCCTCCAGTCGTGCCGAGGGCGTTGCGGGGCGGGGGCGGGCGCGGGGCACGAACCCCAGGTCGGTCCCAGAATGCCCGGAGACGGCCTCCAGGGCCTGCCACTGGCGGTCCTGGGGTGAGCGGTTCTCTCCCGACAGCCACCGGTAGACCGTCCGTTCGGTGACGGCGCCGCGGTGGCCGGTGAGGTCCGCCATCGCGTCGTTGACCTGCTCGGCAAGAGCGCCTGCACTGAGCCCGTGTTCCTTCATCCAGGTCTCTAATTCCGCGTTCCGCTTCCGCACCATGCAGTCACGGTAGAGGCGGGGCCGCCATCCGAGGTAGCGCAGGTCGGGACTTTTCGTCAGTGGTCACGCGAGTAGCTGCGAGTGGATTCGTCATGTCCAACACGGCTTGCACACGGGTTACTTGTCCGCACAGCCGAACCGGCAGCAGGCGGATGGGAGCGGGATCGTGACCGTACTCGCGCACGAAATGGCGGCAGCCCCGGCGGAGGTGCCCACGGTCACCTCCGCCAACCAGAAGACCGTGATCGCCTCCGCGGCTGCCGCCGTCGCCGGGGACGTCGAGGCCGCCCTCACCCTCGCCGACCACCACCCGGCTGGGGAGGCGGCCGTACGGCTGCGGGAGCGGCTGCGCGAGCACGTCCACACCCTCGCGGTGCCCGCCGAACGGTACGCGGCCCTGCTGCCGGAGAGCCGGGACAAGGACATCGCGGCCGGCACCGTGCGGTTCGCCCGCAAGGTCGCCCGGGATTACGGGAGCGATCCGGCGATAGCGCTGCGGCTGCTGGCCAAGTCGGTGGCCCACCTCGCCCGGAACACGGACCTCCTGCGGCTTGTCTGAACCGCTTCCGGCGCCGGCCTGCCTGGGGCGTCGGCGCCGGAAGCCCTCCACCTGCCCGGCCGCGGCAGGTGACTGCAGCACCTCGCCGACACCGGTGAGGCGGTCGGCTCCCCCCAAATACGGGCGAGGAGTCGGCCACCATGCCCCAGCCCTGCCGGCTGTCCCGTCGAACCTCGCCCTGGAGGCACCCGCGTGTACGCGATCGGCATGTGCGTCGATGCCCGCTACCTGCTACCCGCCCTGGTCACGCTCGGATCGGTCGCCGACCACTTGCCGGTGGCCGACCGCCGCGAGAGCGCGGTACGGGTACTGACCAACGGCCTGTCTCCGGGGCAGGCCGCCGTGATGCAGTCCTTCGCCCGCCGCTGCGGGTTCGGCTCCTTCGACCTGCGCTGGCAGACCCCGCCGCCCGAGAGCGTCATGGCGGACACCGCCTATATCTCGGTCGCCACCTACCTGAGGTTCGGATTCACCCCGGGCTTCCTCGACCGGCCCTTCCTGATCTACGTGGACGCCGACGTCCACGTACGCGCCGACGTCTCCGCGCCTCTGGACGGACTGCCTGCGGACCGGATCGGCGCCGTGCAGGACGAGTTCAACCCGGCCGTCGGCCAGTGCCCGGCACTGCCCGGCGTCGCCGAGCGCTGGCCCCACCTGGTCGGGCGCACCTACTTCAACGCTGGGATGCTGTGGGTCCCCGCGCCGATGCTCGCCCCCATGCGGACCGGGGTCCAGCGGGCCTTGGTCCGCGGGCGGCAGTACATCAAGCACAACGACCAGTGCGCGCTGAACCTGTGGCTGCTGTCCTCCGGGACCGCGCACCCGGTCGGGCCGGTGTTCAACCGGTTCGAGGTGGACCGGTTCCTCCAGCGGGGGGACTGGGTCCGCCGGGTCCTCCGCCGCCCGGTCACCTGCCGGGACGGGCACGTGGTGCACTTCGTCGGGGGCCAGAAGCCGTGGATGCGCTCGTGCCCCGGCACGGAGGACGTGCATGCCTACCGGCAGCAGATGTACCGCACGCTGCGGCACCTGACCGGGGCAGGTGCACTGTGACTGGCGGAACGGTCCTGGCAGTAGAGAGGGCCTGCACGGACCTGGCCGGGTCGGCTCCGGCGGAGACGGTGCGCGTCCGCAACGGACCGAAAACGGCCGTCTACCGCGTCCGTCTCGCCGACGGCCGCCCGGTGGTGGTCAAGCTGTTCGCGGTCGACGGCACCCACGGCGCTGTCGAGAGGCCCGCCTCCTGGCCGCCGTCACCGCCGCCGGGCGGGTGCGGGTGCCGACCGTGATCGGGTACGGGCCGGTTCCCGGCCTGACCGTCTCTGCCCTGGTCACCACCGATGCCGGAACGAGCACCTTGGGGGATGCCGTCCGAGCCGGGCAGATGCCGCGTCCGGCGGCACTGCTGAGGCTCGCCCTGCTGATGGCTGCCTTCCATACCGTCAAGGCGCCGGCCGGGGTCCCCCTGGCGCCAGGCATCGGCCAGCAGGTCAGCGCTCTGGCCGCCCACTGCCCCAAGCAGGTCTTCGTCCGGCTCGCTCCCGCCTTGGAGGTCATCGCGGCCGGGGCACGCCTGGAACGACTCGTGTGGTGCCACGGAGACCTCCACCTGGAGAACGTGATCTGCGGAGGCGACCGACGCCTCACCGTCGGCGAACACGGCCGGCCCCGCCTCCCCGACTACCTCGTCGACTTCGAGGCCGCGACCGTGGAGGTCCCGGAGTACGACCTCGCCCAGACCCTCGTGGCCTGCGACGCCCTGGAGCCGTCCGACCGGTTGTTCGTGGCCGCTGCCTACGGACGGCCCGTCGACACCCGACTCCTGGACGCCTACGTGACCTTCCAGGCCGTACGCGGCTGGACCTATGCCGCCCACCGGGAGGGCCGCGACCGCGACGCCTGGGCGGCCCGCCTGCACCTTGCCCTGTCCCCACACTCAGGAAGGACCGCGCTGTGACCGACCCCGATCTGTCGGTGATCATCCCCGCCTACAACGAGGCCGAGTACCTGCCCCGCTACCTGCCCACGGTCTTCGCGTCCCTGCGCGCCTGGGAGGCAGGTTCCGGCCGGCGCGGAGAAGTGGTCGTCGTGGACAACGCCTCTACCGACGAGACCGCCACCGTCGCAAAAGAGCTCGGCGCCCGGGTGGTGACGGAGCTGGTCCGCAGCATCGGCCTGGCCCGGAACAGCGGAGCCCGCGAGGCCGAAGGGCGGATGCTGTTCTTCGTCGACGCCGACGTCGCCCTGCCGCTGGAAGGGATCACCGCCGCCGTGGCCGCGATGGACGCCGGAGCCGTCGGCGGGGCGATCCCGCCGCTCTACACCCCCGCCCGGTTCGGGGCCCGCCTGCTCTGTGCCTACTGGGACCACCACCGCGCCCGCCACGGGGGCGCCCAGGGCGTCAACCAGTTCTGCATCCGGGACGCCTTCAAGGCAGTACACGGCTACCGGCCGGACTACTTCATGAGCGAGGACATGGAGTTCTTCGCCCGCCTGACCGCCTACGGCCGCCGCACGGGCGGGCCGGTCGCGGTCCTCGAAGACCTCCGTGTGCGGCCCTCCACCCGCCGCTACGACGCCTGGTCCACGGCCCGGATGCTCTGGTGGCAGAACCCCGTGGTCGTCCGCCTCGGCCTGACCTCGCCCCGCTTCTGGCGCAACTGGTACGCCACCACCGTCCGATGATCGGAGAACCCCAGGTGACCCTCCTTCCCCTGCCGGACGCCGACGGCATCTACACCTTCCCCACCGACCTCCTAACCGCGCACCGGGCCTGGATGGACTCCCTGACCGGGGCTAAGGAGATCATGACGCTGACGGCGCCGCTGACCCTCTCGCCGCACTGGATCGAGCCGCGCAAGCCGTCCGGGCGGCCGGTGGTCGTCATCGAGCCCCACCACGACGACTTCGTCCTGTCCGCCTCCGGGACCTTCCTCGCCCGTCCCCGACCGCTGACCGTGGTCACCGTCTTCACCCGCTCCCGCAGCGTCCACCCCTCCCTCGAAAGCACCTACAACAGCGTGGAGACGGTCTCCGGACTCCGCGACCGCGAAGCCGCACAGTCCCTGTTGCCCCTCGGGGCGGCCCGGGTCGGCCTGGGGCACAAGGACGCCGAAAAGCCCTATCGGGCACCCCAGCCCGCCCAGGTGGACCGGGTCACCGCCGAGCTCGCGGAGGTACTCGACGGGATGGAGGACGCCGAGCTGCTCGCCCCGGCCGGTGTCACCCGCCACCCCGACCACCTGGCTGTCCACGAGGCGGCCCGCCGCCTGGGCTGCCGCTGGTTCTGGGAGGACGTCGCCTTCTGGTCCACCTACGGGCTGTCCGGTTGCGACCGGCAGCTGTTCCAGCAGCGGGCCGGCGACGTCTTCGAACCGGAGCTGGAGGACATCACAGCCACCGTCCTGGACAAGGTGACCCTGCTGCACATGCACGGCTCCCAGATGCACCCCGCGCGAAAGATGTACCGGCCGATCCGGCACGCCCACACCGTCGCCGCCAACCTGCTGCCCGACGCGGACGGCCGTCCGCGGGGCCAGTTCGCGGAACGCTTCTACCGGCTCGGGGGGTCGTGATGATCCTCGGCCTGGAAGGCCCCTCGTACGGGGGCAAGACCTCCGCCCTGGGGCGGCTGCGCCGGGTGCCGGCTATGCAGGACGCGTTGTTCTTCTCCTGCTACGTGAAGTCGTTCGCGCGCCGCGAGGACATCCCACCCCCTCCACCCGGTCGGCAGACGAGCAGGTGGAGGCGTTCATGACGTTCATGGAGATCGAGGGCAACCGCGTGGACGCAGCTCGCCGCCACGGCGGGCTGGTCGTCCTGGACAGGACCGTCGACACCCTCCTCGCCCACGCTCACGCCATGGACGAGATCTACGGCTTCAACGTCCTGCCTGAACTGACCCGCCGGGCCGAGGAGATGTCGCACCTGAGGCCGGACCGCACCCTGTACCTGGACGTGACGCCCGAGCTCTTGCACCTGCGGCGCAAGGCGGCCGGACACCACGAGGTCGAGCCGGAGTACTTCCTCCACGACCCCGCCTTCCTCACGCACTTCCGCGACTACTTCTGCCGCCCGGCCCGCCGCCCGGCGACTGCGGAGTTGGCCATCGCCTCCGGGGACGGCGACCGCCAGGAGACGGCCGCCGTCGTGCAGGCCCTCTTCACGTACTGGGCGGGTGTCCGGTGACCGGCCCGACGGTGGTGTTCGTATGGCGACGGACCCCGCCACCGCTGCTGGTCGGGGGCGCGGAGGTCTCCCAGCAGCTCCTGGCGGAAGAGTTCGTCGGGGCCGGCTGGCGGGTCGTCTACCTCGGCAGCCACGAGGCCCCCTGGAACGGGTCCGCCCAGATCGGCCACCTGCGCGCCCACCTCCGGGCCCACGGAACCGTGTGGGAGGAGGCCTGCGGGGAGTTCCGCTACCGGTGGAACGGCGTCTCGTGCCGGGCCGTGCCGCAGGACAGGGTGGAAGCGACCCTGAAGGGCCTCCTGACCAAGGCCCGGCCGGATCTGGTGGTGACCTCGCAGGAACGGGCGGCCGACCTCGCCGCACTTGCCCGCCGGTCCTCTCGGGTCGCCGGATGGCTGCACTCCGTCTCGGCCAACAGCATGGGAGTCCTCCACGGCCGACCGCACGTCGCCCTCGCCACGTCGGAGTTCGTCGCGGGACGGGCCCAAGCCCACGCCGACACCAAGGCGGTCGTCTTCTACCCGCCGTTCGCGCCGGCCAAAGGCGCCGGGCCCCTCCTCGCCGCTGGGCGCGGCACAGCTGGCCGAGTCCCCGGCGGCGTGCTGATAGTCAATCCCATCCCCGCCAAGGGCGCGGCCCTCCTGCACCAGCTAATCCGCCGGTTGCCCACCCTCCGGTTCACCCTCGTCGAGGGCTGGTGGGACACAGCCAGCGAGTTAACCGCGTACCCGAACGTGCACTGGGTGCCCCGCACCTACGCCATGGGCCCGATCTACGCCGCGAACGACCTGCTGCTCGTGCCCTCCCAGGTCGAGGACGCCTTCCCTCGGGTGATCGTGGAAGCCGGGCTCCACGGCATCCCCACGATCGGCTCGTCCCGCGGCGGCATTCCCGAGGCGGTCGGGGACGGCGGAGTGATCCTCCACCCCGACGACGTGGACGGCTGGGTGCAGGCGATCGAGTCGGCGGACCGGACCGGCCTCGGCGCGAGCGCCCGCGCCGGGGCAGCGCCGCTGGTCCGGCCGTGCCTGCCCGAGCTGGCTGCCGCCGGACTCATCCCGGCGGCAGCAGCCGCCGACTAACGGGCCGCGTAGGCGGCCTGCACCTCGTCGCCACGCTCGGTCCACCAGTTCAGCAGTGCCTCGTCCGTCAGGAACATCTCGCCGAAGGCGGGGTCTTGGCGGTCGAGGTAGAACTCCAGCTGCCAGAAGTCGGTCAGCCGCTTCCACCACAGCCGCTTCACCGCGTCGGCGAGGTCGCCCTCGGACAGATCGATCACGGACCGGTATCCGGAGCAGAACGCGGCAACACGGTCGAGGTCGAAGGCACCACCGACCCCGAACTGCACCTGCGCGGTCCGTGCGACCTCCTCCCCGTACGGCCGGACCCCGAGCCGGTCCCAGTCCAGGACCGCCACCACCCGGCCGTCGCGGCGCAGCAGGTTGCGGTACTGGAAATCGCCGTGTGTCCACCCGTAGGGCCCGGCCGGCACCTCGCCGTCCGGCCGGGCATCGGCGTTCCGCGCGAGAAGGCCGCGGCGGTCGTGCAGGGCCTCGGCGGCGGCCTTGTCGAAGTCCGTCACCGGAGCGGACGGCAAGCGGCTCAGGAGACCAGCAGCCGCACGGTCTGCCTCGGCCACATCGCGGACCTTCGCCACCGGCGCCTGCTCCGGGACCGGGCCGGGACCATGCCGCCGCAAGCCCTCGTGGAGGCGGCCCAGCAGAGCACCGAGATCGCGCACCTGGTCGAGCGGGAGATCCGTCCCTTGGAGGTGCTCGCCGTCCACCCACGGGAGGACGCAGTAGCCGTGACCACCGACTTCCGCCACGAGGTCACCGTTGGCCGCGCTCAGCGGCGCCGGCACGGGGATGCCCTCGCGAGCCAGGTCCAGGAGGACCGCAAGGTTCCTGCGGACCTTCGGCAGAGGAACGTCGGTGATCTCCTTGAGCGCGAACACTCCAGCAGCGGTCACAAGCCGCCAGTTCCGGTTCATCAGGCCGTGGGCAAGGAACCGCCGATCACTCACCGCGCCCAGCCCGAACGCGTCGGACAGGCTAGGCAGCACTGCCGTCAGAGCATCTTCTCGAGTCGTATCCGTCACCCCCAGCACGGTACGCCGACCCCGATTCGCGCACCCGAATTCGTCACCCAGATCCCCACCGAGAGTCGGAGGGAGAGGCGAGCCGAGATCGCTCCCGCCACCAGCTCGCCTGACTCCGCCCGTGGCGGAGCCGGAACAGTCCTGGCGGCCTCACTACCCTGACCGACGGACCACCCGCGGCCGTACGACGATCGGGAGACCATGACGACGCCCTCCACCGCCCGAATCGAAGACCTCCTGCAGACCGGCGTTCGCGAGGAGGTCTACCCCGGCGCGGTGTGGGCGGTCGGTGACGCCGACGGCATCCGCGCGAGCGGAGCCGTCGGCCTCCTCGATCCCGACCGGCCCGGCGAACCAATGCGGCTGGACACCGTCTTCGACGTGGCCAGCCTTACCAAGATCCTCGCCGTCTGGTCCACGATCGGCACCCTCGCCGAAGAGGGCAAACTCGACCTCCACGCCCCTCTGGGCACCTTCTGGGACGAGGTCGCCGGCCACCCCCTGGCCCAGGCCACCGCCCACCACCTCCTGACCCACACCGCAGGCCTGCCCCTGCGCGCCAACCTGAGGAACCTCTACGGCACCGACCCCCACGACATCCGCGACGGCGTCCTCCACGAAGCCCTCCACCGCCCACCGGGCGAGGCCGTCGAGTACACCGACCGGGCCGCCCTGATCCTCGGCTACCTCGCCGAATACCTCTCGAGCCAGCCCCTGGACCAGCTCGCCACCGACCGCGTCTGGCACCCCCTCAGCATGACCCGCACCCGCTTCGGCCCTCTTCCCACCACCGATGCGGCCCACTGCGCCCCCACCGAGTACGACGAGGCCACCGGCACCCGCCTCAAGGGCACCGCCCACGACTTCTCCGCCCGCCTCCTCAGCGGCGTCTGCGGCATCGCCGGCACCTTCTCCGTTCTGGACGACCTCGCCCTCTTCCTCCGCCACATGCTCGCCCCCACCCAGGCAGCCTTCGGCCAGACCTGGATCAAGGACTCCCTCCGCCTCCAGACCGGTGCCCTCACCCCCGCCCGCGGCCTCTTCTGGCACCCAGCCCCCGGCACCGAACCGGCCGAGGACATCTGGGTCCACTACGGCTTCACCGGCACGGGCATGTGGATCAGCCCGGCCCAAGGCCGCTGGGCCGTCCTCCTCACCAACAAGCTCCGCTTCAACCGCGCTCGGGAACCCTTGACGGAAATCCGCAACGCTTTTCGCGAAGCCGC
The DNA here is from genome assembly GCF_040652415.1 of Streptomyces sp. NPDC048255. Classification (NCBI taxonomy): domain Bacteria; kingdom Bacillati; phylum Actinomycetota; class Actinomycetes; order Kitasatosporales; family Streptomycetaceae; genus Streptomyces; species Streptomyces sp. NPDC048255. The sequence goes on along the minus strand of NZ_JBEZMA010000050.1, from coordinate 19,807 downwards.
GTTCCTTGCGCCAGCTCGGCAGATCACCACACGTTCGTAGCACCGCCGAGGCCTCGGGAGCCCGACTTGAAGGGTCGAGGATGCGGAAGTAGTGCGCGCCCAGACGTTGCTGCGAGCCACCATCGTGATCAGGATCGCCCAAGCTAGCACTGCCTGCACTCGCCGACCCATCCAGTCCGTTGGCACCACCGGACGAGAATCCGATCTCGCCCAATGCTCCTTCTCATGGCGGGCGTTGTCGTTGTGCCCTACCCTGATCGCTGTGGCTGTGGGGGAAGACGCCCACCTCAAGGGATTCTCTGGGGCTCGCCGGGCGAAGATGTGGCTCGAGGGCACGATGCGGATCTCGGGCGCGTACGCGAACACCGACTCGCCGTCGTGTGCCCGGCGGCTGACCCTGGCATGGCCCCACGGTGGACAGACCTTCTCCTTCGATCTGGGTGGCGCGATGCGAGGGGCCCCGTACCACGGGGACATGTTCTGCGCTGAGGTGAAGAACTACCAACAACCCAGCGACCAGGGAACGCAGTTCGATGAGTTCGTCGCCAAGTGCTACGTGGCTTGCCAGACGGGTCATCTCCTCAGCGATCACCTGATGTGGATCACATGGTCACCCTTCCGCGCTAACACCTGGACTCAGCTGCACTCTCCAAGGCATGTCGAGGATGCGGTACTCATCCACCATGCGCGTGTCTTTGGGACGAGCGATCGCGCGGAAGCAAAGGCTGCGATCAACCAGCAGGTAGTCGAGACTGTTGCGAAACGACTGTGGCTAATCGTGCTGTCCGAGAAGCAGGAGACGCTGGTCCCCCTCAAGGACTGGGAAGCCATCGTGGCTGCCGAACTGATCCGAAAGGGAGAGCAGTGGTGAACGAGACATCACAGGCGATCATGGCTGCGCTCGACGAGACGGAGCAGAGCCAACCGTTCGCCAGGGTCAAAGAAATCGTGGGTCATCAGCTGCGGAGAATGGATCCGCGGGCGGAGGTCATCACGACTGGCTTCTTTAACCACACCTACGCCCCTGACATGGTGATCCGGTGGCCTCAAGCAGCCCGCACCACAGATCGGTACGTGTATCTCCGCACTACGGCCAACCCGGCGGAGCTGCGGGAGGACATCACACGACTCCAGACGAAGGACCGGCCGCTGATCCTCTCGCTGGGTGAACTAGAGGCCACGCAGGCGACCGACGCCCTTCAGCCGACCGCCTCTGAGCATCAAGCCCTACTGCTAGACACGCCGGCCTTCGGCGAGCTGACACCAGCCCACGACACACCCAGCGTTCCACGGCTGATCTCCAGTTCAATCATCGAGGGGGGCCGGGGCGCAATGAATGCACTGGCAACCACGCAGTTCACCAACGCAGTTGCAACCGGCGTTGGTGCTGCCCGTGACGGAGACCCCAATGGCACACGCATTGCCGTTGAGGCTGTCTCGGCTCAGATGGTCCCTCAAGTAGCAGATCGAATGACGGCCTTCATGGCCGCACTGTGGCAGGGCGGAGGTTCGACTCTTTCCAGTTTCCCCGGCCCATTGCGGCGATCCGGCCGATTGGATGAATCGACTCTGGCCTACCTCCTAGGTAGCGAGGAGATTCCGGACCCAGCCTTCTGGCAGAGGCTACTCCCTATGGTCAGCCTCCCCCTCCTCTTGCGCACGCCTATCCGCGACCCGGATAACCTTCAACACCTCATGCGATCTGCCGTCGCGCGTTGGCAAAGCCACGTTTGCGTGATCGCGCGCGGCACCACACCAAGTGCGCCTATCGGACCGTGGCGCTGGGCGGTTGAGCGAGGCCATCTATTGCTACAGACGCCACAGTTCCGCACCTATGTCGCACAAACGCGAAAAGACCTCAACACCTCAGATACCTTCGACGAGCCAAGCCTGGAAGATGTACGCACCCGTGCAGATCGCTTCTCCATCCCGCTGACGTCGATCAGGATGCTGGTCACTGATAGACGCATCGGATATGACGGCCCTGGCGACGACGTCGTCCATGACGAGCAGCTCGTCGGCATCAGCGAAGCGCTCGGACAGTCGGAGGCTGTTTTCGAGGCTGACGCACGCACCCCTTCAGGAGCCGTCCTGCGTTGCAGCTTCACCCAGCTTCTGGCCAGCGCACGAGGGGCCCGGAGCCAGGTCGCACTCGATGAACTCATCGGCACAGCGGCCAGGCTCCTCTGCGAACTTACCGACCCAGAGGCTGAAAATCTATCTGCTCTCCTTGGAGCACAGGGACAGCCAATTGCCGCACCTTGGAACCAACCGTCCCTGTTTGACTCTTAGCACCTGCGACGCGGATTTGCTCGCGCGGCGCCCACTGCCAGCCCACATACCGCAGGCGCCTGGTGGCTAAGGAAGCGACCCCGACTATCCGATTAATCTCCGAGCCCCGTCTCGCGGAAGACGGGGCTCCCCCTTCGGCACGCTATCGCGGCTGGTATCTACATCTTGGCATTTTCGAAGAATGCCGCAACCTGCGTCCACAGAGAGTCCAGCATTCCTTCTGCGCCCGAAAGCATTCTCGGCACAAGCGCCTCCACCTTCTCCCCCCGCCAGGCGAGTGCATAGTCGTACTCCGTCGCCGACTCCAAGGCCTCTCCCTCCAGCGATACCTGATGCTCGAAGCCAGGCGCGATACGGTGTGCAAGCACGTTCCGGGTGCGTGCGAGCTCGCCGTAGAACGACGAGTCCTTCACCGCCGTTAGCTCGATAGCCAAGCCGGAGCCAGGCCACTGCTTCGCGTACTCGGTCGTAACGGTCTTCGGGTTGATGCTCCTTCGAGTGTCGTCACCGGTGACGTGAGCGAACCCTGTGGGGCGGATCTGGGCACCAACAAAGTAGAGGCCGTAAAAGCTGCTCTCGAAGGCCGAGTGGAGCGAGACGACGAAGTCGAACAGCGCGGCCTGCGCGGCGTAGTGCCAATCGCGCCCGCGATCGTCCCGCTGCTGGCGGGCAAGCGCCAGCAACTCCTCGCCGGCCTCCCAGGCCCTGCGGTGCCGGTAGACGACTGCGACGGCCGCCCCAGTGATCTCCGCGCGGACATCTGGGGCACGCGACGGCTCGGTGATCTTCGCCGGCTTCACGGCAGCCTCGATATACGCCCGGTCGAAGGCGTCCTGGGGGAACCCGGGCGCGGCGTCCCGGCTGACTATCGTGTGCATGGAGGCGATCCTGGCACCCTCTGCCAGCATTGTCTCGAAAGACGGGGGATACCAGCAAGGGATCGACTGCTGGCAGCGCGATCACTGTGATCGGATTCAGCGCGGAAGCCGCAAACACGAAGAATCGCCAGCTGGCGCGACGAGGCCGTTGGGGAACCAGCTGAGACACCAGCCTCTGACGGGACAGGGAGGAGCACAGTGCACAGGGATCTTCCGGCGCCGTTCCAGTTGCTGGCTTGGGAAGCCCAGTTCGCCAAGCATGGTCGTTGTCCCGGGCACAGCCGCCACCTCAACGAATGAGGCGACGGCCGCTACATAGTTCTCCGGAATCGCTACGGTGAGCCGTGCGGCCACTGATAGCACGACGCCCCCGGGGAGCGCATGAACGAGCCCATTGCGCCAGACAGTGCCGATCGGCCCGAAGGGGAGACGACATCGGCACCCGCCACTGTTCCCCCGGAGACGCATGCCGGGGAAGCCACGGCCGCAACCGGTGACGCTGTGCGAGGTTCCAGCACTTACGCCACCGGCGGTGGCGGCGTTTCGTTCGCGCACCGTGTCGCAACCGTCTATCTCGCCGGCCTACTGACCGGCGAACGACGGGCGGAGGTATCTGAGCTGCCGGTTCGGCGGGTGTCGTTTCAAACCGGGCCGGAGCACCCGGTGGACGACCTCCTTGTTCAGTGCGGCGATGGGGCCGCTGAGGTCATCCTCGCCGTGGCATGTCGAGCAACGCCAAACTTCGTCCAGAGCCATGCCGACACGGTGAAACTCGTCGGGTCACTGCTCGCCGAGATCGAGAAGTTCGACATCGACACTCACCGGGTGGCTGTCGCGGCAGCCGGTCGGTCCGACCAGTGGGATCAGCTCGCGACGCTCTGCGGCGTCGCGCGTGCCCACGCCGACCCGGAGTCGTTCCAAGCGGCCATGGACGTCGATGGCCGCTGGTCGAAGCCGGTACGTGAGCGCCAGCAGCATTTCCTGAGGATGGTCGAGAAGGCCGTCGACGACGACACCACACCGGGAGAAGTCCTACGGCTGGCATGGCGGCTGCTTGGCCGGCTACACATCCTCGGCTTCGCAGTACAGAGCCCGGACGAAGGTGACCGCGCGGCGGTCGCGACTTCGCTGGACGGCGTGGCGTCGGCAAACACAGACGGAGTGGCGGTCCGGGACCGGCTCGAGGTTGAGGCAACCCGCTACGATGCAACCGGTGCCGTGGTGGACCTCAAGATACTTCGCCGTGACATGCACCTGGTTTTGGGCTCGGCCGCAACTAGAAGCCGACACGCGTGGTCGGTGCTTGCTGAACAACGCAAGCTTGCCGTCTCCGGAGTGCGAAGCACCATCGGTGATGAGTCATCCGGCGGCGCGGTCAAGATCTCGTTCGCCGACCGCCGCAAGCAACTCGCCGAGGCCCTACGCGAGGCTGGCGGCCATGCATCGGGTCTGTTGGTATCCGGCGAGTCGGGCATCGGTAAGAGCGCGTTGACGCTGTCGGCGATCGCCGCGTTGGAAGCCGCGGATCCCACCCAGTTTCAGGGGGTGGTGGTGAACTTCCGCAGCCTGCCGCAGTCGAGCATGGAGCTGCGTGCTGCACTCGGGATGGCGATGGAGGACGCGCTCGCGGAACTGTCGGCACCTGAGCGCGTCCTTGTCATCGATGCGGCCGATGCTGCTCTGGAGCGGTCTGCCGGCCTGTTGAGTGACCTGGCGTCGGCAGCGGCTGAGGCGGGCGTAGGGCTCGTGGCAGTAACCTCTGACGTGGCATCGGATTTCGTACGGGAGCAGTTGGAGCTCGCCTTCGCGAAGCCCATTCCATCGTTCACAATGCGGCCACTGGGCGACGAGGACATCTCGGTCGTCTCAGATCACTTTCCGCTGCTGCGCGCGGTTCTGCGGGACCTGCCCACGAACTCGCTGCTCCGCAGGCCCGTTGTGCTGGACCTTCTGGCCCGGACAGGGGCGGAGCCCGAGAGCTCACTGGGCGAGTGGGAGTGCCTTCAGCTGGTGTGGAGCAAGGTTGTCCGGGGCGACGGACGTCCCGGGGTCGGTTCGGCGGAGGCACGCGAACGGACCATGCTGGCGGTGGCCGCTGCGACGATGAAGCTGCCCGAAAGCCGTCGGCCTGACGCAGGCGTGGATGCCGCAGCAGTCGATATGCTGCGTCGGGGCCATCTGCTCGCGCCAGCGAGCCCGTATCGGGATCAGCCGGAGTTCGCGCACGACGAAGTCCGGCGGTACGCAACCGCCATCCTTCTCGTTCGTGGCCAGAGCCCGACCGAACTGCTGGAGGTGGTCCAGGCGCCCCGGTGGGCGCTGTCGGCCGCCACGCTTGCGTGCAAGGGACTGTTGAAAGCACCGGACACTCGACCCGTTCGGAAGTTCATCGGACTGCTCTCGCAATTCCAGGCGTTCGCGGCAGCGCACGGGCCCAGGTGGACCGACGTCCCGGTGGAGGCGGTCCTGGAGACGCCGTTCGCGTACGAGTGCCTCAAATCGGCATTCACAGATCAGTCTGCCGACCTGACGCTCGGCGATGCGGTTCGAGTCGTCCAGCAGAGGCACAAAGCCAAGGGGCTGGTCGACCGCCTGATCTCGGGCCCCGTGGTACGGGTTCTCCTCGATAGCGAAACACCGTGGGACGTGTCGGAGCAATCGTTCGAACTGCTCGCGGACTGGCTGCAGGCCCTGTCGCTGGCGCAGGTACCGGCTGGCAACGGGCTACGCATTCGCTTGCGGGACCGTCTCCTCTCCTATTGGGATTCGTTCCCTCGGCGCGAAGCCAGCGGGGACCGACTGCACGGGCGGATGTCACAGCATCGTCGTTCGCAACGCAATTTGGACTACCACCTGACCAAGGAGGAGTTCGTCGAAACGTTGGCGCTGCTCGGACCGGACATCGACGATGCCGTCGAAGCGTGCCTCCGGACCATCGCGGACGACGCACCAGCGTTCCTTGCTCCCGCTGCGGACTCGCCGTTGAGCGCCCGAGCCTTGGCGCAGAAGGACCCGGAGCTGTTGGCGACGCTGATGGCGGCCTACTACATCGACGACGACCAAAGCTGGCACCGACAGGAGGGTGTCCGGCGGCATCAAGGCCGATGGACCAGTTTCGGACCGCCGTTCTTCCAGTACTACTTCGGTGGGTTCTGGCAGCTGTTCCAGACAGCGCCGTTGCGGACCTCGGTGCGGGTGCTCAATAGCGTTCTGAACAGCGGTGCGCGGGCACGCGTGGCAACACTGTCGCGGCTTGGTTCGCCCGGAGGTCTGGCTCGGTCCGTCGACGTCCGGGACGAGGAAGCGGACGGCACGCCGAAGAAGGGAGAGGGCGGAGACCGCGGTATGGTCCTGAACCTCGACGGCACCGCCCGCTCGTATGACGGCGACAGTCACGTGTGGTGCTGGTACCGGGGCACATCAGTCGGGCCCTACTCGGCCATGAGCGCGCTTCAGGCGATGGAACGCCTCGCCGACTCATGGCTGAGCCAGGGTGCGCCTCCGGGGAAGGTTGTCGCGGCCCTCCTGGACGGCTGCGAGAACCTGGCGATTCCTGGGATGCTGTTCGGTCTGCTCGTGCGCCACATCGAGAACGTCGACGCCGAGCTCGACCCATTCCTCGCCGAACCAGTCGTCTGGGAGCTAGAGTTCGGCCGCCACGCGAGTGAGTACGTAGGGCTGCGTGCAACGACCGAAGGGCTCGCGAACCTCGAACGTCGCCGATGGACACCGCGTGAGGTCGCCATGTGGCTGATGATCCACGGCGGGGAGAAGCGCGCCGACGCTTTGAAGAAGGTCGCCAACCAACTTGTCGAGAACGGTGATCGGCTCGGGATCAGTCGGGAGCGCACGAAGAACTGGGCCGCCAGCCTGGACTCGGAGCGATACCGAATCAAGCACCACGGTGATGAGTTCCACATCGAGGTCGAATCTCCGCCTGAGATGCAAGCCGCGCAGGAGAAGCATGCGGCTCACCAAGAAGTCGTGCAGACCGCCCTGCGGCTGCAGAATCGGTACTGGGGCTCGTCCAGACACAAGCCGGATTACGTGCCGCCCCTGTCGGACGAGATTGCCACAGACCTGGTAGCAGGCCGTGCCTTGCTCGAGTCCGATGGGGAGCAACTGCCGACTCGGCCTGTTGACGTCGTGGCCCACGTGGTCCGAGCAGCCGTCACACGAGCCGCCGCCGGGGATATGAAGGCGCTCGGTCCCGAAGCTCACTTCGCAACTGAGTTCGTCATCAGCATCGCGCTGTCGTTCAAGGACGCCGAGGATCAACGTCACGAGGGCCAGTACTTCGACCTCGGTGCCGACCGAGCCGTGGCCGCGACCCTGCCGGCGTTCCTCACGCCCGCACTGGCAGCACCACTCAAAGCGGCCGGTAGTTCGACTGAAGTCGTCTCCGAAGCCGGTCTTGCGATGGCAGGCAGGGCGTCCTCGGAGACGCGGCTACACCTGACGCGTGGATGTGATGCCGTCTGGACGGTCCCGTGCCACTTCGCCCCTTGCATCCACCGGACCGCTTTGAACTGGGCCCTCGAGACCGCACGTTTCGCAGAAATCGGTCCGTGGGACCAGGAAGGCCAGCAACGGCGGGAAGTACAGATCACCGGCGACATTGCCAAACGCCTTCAGGTGCTCCCGGGTGACTCTGTCGACATCGCGACTCTCGACGCGGCCCTTCGCGGACTCGGCGCAGCCGCGTCGAGGGACCACTGTTGCACAGAGGAAGCAGCCGCGCTCCTGGCCTCATTCCTCGACATCCAGCGACGCGCCATGCTCGCACACGAGAAGGCGGGCTGGACCGCGGATGACCGCGGCATCCACACCCTCGTCGCCGCACGGGCCCTACTCGAAGGCTTCGCGAAGAACGGCGACGCCGGATCACTGCTCGAACACCTCGACGCCCTTCGCGTGGATGCAGGACTGATGTCGAACTTCCTCCACGGTCTTGCCGCAGCAGGTGCAGAGAACGAGCGGCTTGCAGACGCGGCCCGAGGTGCCTGGCCGATCTTGCTGCGCCACGCTGTTGGCTATCTAAGCGACGACACGAACCCATACCTCGACCATCACTGGGGCGACTGGGCCGCCGCCGCCCTGCTACCGGATCCTCGTACGTGGGCGGAAGGCATGCACAACGAGGTCGTCGGTCAGGTCATCGATTGGGTCCGTGCTGAAGACCTCCTTGAGCCGATCGACGATTGGCTGCCGATCGCTCGAGGGGAGGTCAAGTCCGTCGACGCGCTCATCGGCCTCCTACGGAGGCTCCCGGAGGAAGTCCAGGCCACCCGCGGTGTGCACTGGGTCTCCGACCTGTGCATTCAAGATGGACGTGTGACGGTCCCGAAGTCACATCTCTCGAACATTTGGCTCAAGGACGTGCGCAGAACGGCCGAGGAACTCGGCAGGTTGGACGAGTGGCAGATGCTCGTCGACTCCTTGGTCGTCGCCGGAAACGAGGGACTCGCACCGTACAGCAGGTGATGTCTCAGGGTCCCTGCCGAGAGCGCGCGGTCGCCAGTCTGGTCGTGATCCCTCACACGTCCGTGCGACGCGAGTATGGGTGGGCGCTGATGCGGGCGGGTGCGAGGTCACCGTCGCAGGGTCGTCCGACTTAACGTACGGCACGGGGCGTGCCCACCCCGGAGTGCCAACAGCCGCTGGGGAGAATCTGGGGAGAATGAAGCCCCTTGGGGAGCGGCTGGGGAGGATCGACCGCATCGATCGGCAGTACGGTGAAAGGGCCGGAAAGCCGGGTCGTCGCAGGTCAGAGCGCCTCTCCGGCCGATTCTCGCAGGTCAGTGCCCCGAGGGTGACGACTTCAAGAAGATCTCCTCCTGGGCCGCCATCCTCTTCGCACCCACACTCGTGGGAACCATCTACGGCATGAACTTCGAGACCATGCCGGAACTCCGCTGGGCCGCCGGCTACCCCTTCGCGATCCTGCTGATGGCAGTGGTCTGCGTCAGCCTGTACGTAATCTTCAAGAAGCGCGACTGGCTGTAGACAGTAGCTCCACTCCGTTGATCAACTTTACATTCGCGAACGACCTAAAAGACCACTTCCAAGGGCCTGGGGGGAATCTGGGGGGAATCCACTCCGCTGGGGAGCAGGCCACTTCACCGTCACCCGCCGTTCCCCACATCTGATGCAGCCCGACCCAAGCAACCCGCCCGGCTGGTCACGTGGTCGAGCACCCTGGTGACGCCTCGCCGTCCCCGACCCGACGAGACCCTCACCAGCTCGCCAGCATCAACCCCCGATCGGCGAGACCACCTGCCCTGGCACCTACGCACGGGGGATCATCGACGCGCAGTCGGTATGGGCAGCGGCCTCGGTGCCGTCCGCCTCACGCGGCTACGACGGCGGGAGAAAGATGCCGGGCCGCAAGCGGCACATCGTGACCAACACGCTCGGTCTGCTCCTGGCCGTCGCGGTCACGGCCGCGAACATCGGCGACCGGGACGCTGCCGTGGGCCTGCTTTCGCGACTGCGTCGCCTGCACCGCGACATCACCCTTGTCTGGGCCGACGGCGGCTACACCTGCCCCATCGTCGACTGGTGCCGTCAGAAGCTCGCCCTGACCTTGGAGATCGTCAAACGCACCGACGCCATGGAGGGATTCGTGGTGCTGCCGAGGCGCTGGGTGGTAGAGCGCACGTTCGCGTGGCTGATGAACTCCCGCCGTCTGGCCCGGGACCACGAGACACTGCCGGCGACCAGAAGGCGGAGTTCCAGGCGTGGGTGGAGTTGTCGGGCAGGGCGATGTCGTCCGGGCGCCCGCCCAGCATCCGGGCCAGGAGCCCGTACACGGAGTCGATCCGCTCCCGCTCCCGGTCGGCCGCCTCGTGCGCGCCCCGTGAAGCGTTTGGCGGAGATTTGGGGAAACGATGGCGGCCCTCGCCAGGATGGACACGTCCGCATCACCCACTGATGTGAAGGAGATTCCCATGAAGAAGATCCAGGTCCGCAAGGCCGGTCCGGTCCGTCTGACCTCCTCGGCGTGCGACGTCTACACCAACCCGAGCTGATCCTGGCTGAGTTGAGCCCCGGCACCTGATCGGCCGGGGCCCGGCGCCGTCGTGCCCCGGACCGCCCGAGGCGACTCGGGCCGTCCGTCGGCACGACGGCGCCTCCCGGGCGGCGGGCCCCGCCCGCAGCCGGTCCGGACCGCAAGCCGAGGGAGGCCCCATGCCGGAGCACGGCATCCGCAGTGAGGCAGACACGCCCCTGTCGTTCCACCCGCTGGTCTACCTGGAGGACGGCGAAGAGGTCACCATCGGGCGGCCCGACACGGACTCCTACGGGATCTTCCCGGTCGACGGCGCCCACCTCGTGCGCCGCCTCGAGGCCGGCGCCACCCCGTCGCAGGCCGCCGACTGGTACTCCGCCGAGTACGGCGAACAGGTCGACATCGACGACATCATCGGCGCCCTGCGCGAACTCGGCTTCGTCCGCGAGGAGGGCGAGGAGCCCGCGCAGACGGGCCCGGTGCGCTGGCAGCGGCTCGGCCGCGCCCTGTTCTCCCCGCCCGCCTGGATCTGCTACGGGCTGATCAGCGCCTGGGCGCTCTGGCGCATGATCCGCTCCCCGGACCTCGTACCGGCCGCGGAAGACATGCTGTTCAGCGAGTACTACGCCGTCATCAGCCTGGTCATGCTGGTCGCCGCGGTACCCCTGATCGCCATCCACGAGGCCTTCCACGCCTTGGCCGCCCGGCGTCTGGGCATCGGCTCCAAGACCAGGCTGTCGCACCGCTTCTACTTCCTCGTGGTCGAAACGGCCCTGGACGGGCTCGTCGCCGTGGAACGCCGCAAGCGCTACCTGCCGATCGTCGCCGGGATGGTCGTCGACGTCGTCCTCGTCTCCCTCCTCATCACCGTCGCCGACGCCGCCCGCGGCCCCGGCGGTGCCGAAACCACCGCCAGCCGCGTCTGCCTCGCGGTGGCCTTCGCCGCCGTGCTGCGGGTGCTGTGGCAGTTCTTCCTCTACCTGCGCACCGACGTGTACGTGCTGATCACCACCATGCTCGGCTGCGTGGACCTGCACACCACGTCCGTACGCCTGCTGCGCAACCGCTTCCTGCGGCTGCGCGGGCGCACCGAGGGGCTGGCGGACGAATCCCTGTGGCACCCCGTCGACCGCCGGGCCGCCCGCTGGTACTCCTGGCTGATCGTGGCCGGCTACACCTTCAGCCTCAGCACCTTCCTGCTGGCCCTCGCCCCCGTCTTCGTGGAGATGGTCTCCGGAGCCGTCAGCCGCTTCGGCGGCGAGGGCTCCAGCTGGGTCGAGCTGCTGGACTCCTCGGCCTTCCTCATCATGGCCTTCTGGCAGACCGCCCTCACGATCTGGATCGCCGCCCGGGAGCGCCTGCGCGCCCGCACCTCCCGCACCCACCACGTCATCGGCTGACGGACGCCCCCCGTCGGCTCGGCCCCCCACCTCGACGAGCCACGCCCGCCCGGGCATTCGCTTCGCGTCGGTGACCACCCGCTTCGCCAAGACTCCGGCCGCGATCCTCGACCGGTCCGCCTTCCGGGCGGCCAGCGCGCGTCGTTGTAGACCACCCGTGTGCAGCCGAACGTACGGGCCGGCGCGATGCGCTGACCCGGCGTGGGATCGATCCGGAACGAGTACCGCAAATGCGCACAGGCAGGCTACCGGCCGCCACTGACAACGCCGCTCCGCCCAGCAGGCGAACCGGCTCCCCCTGTCCCGCAACGCGGGAGCTCCGTATCCTCCCCGGCCCGAAGGCCGCGGTATCCACGAAGGAGTCCTGATGACCGGCCACTACTGGATCGCGGCGCCCCTGCGCCGCGAACGCGACCGTCTGCGGGCCGGACTCGGCCTGCCCGCCCCCCTGGCCGTGGTCGACGCGCACCGGCGGCTGCGCGGCCCCTACTCCGCGGCGGGCGCCCTGCTGCGCCAGGTCGCCCCCGAGGCGCTGCGCCGCATGCCCGAACTGGCCGCCCGCCACTACATCGAGCTCCAGGAGAGCACCCCGGAACTGGCGCCCCTCGTACCGCAGAGGATCCGCGCCCTGGAGAAGATAGCCAATGCCCCCGGCGAGGCCAGCCGCTACCCGGCCCGGCTGCACTCGCTGCGCGTCTCGCACGGGATCGTGGACTTCCTGCTCGCGGCCCTCCCCGGATCCGGGGACGGCCCGCGCACCCTCGTCGTGGAGAACGTGCAGCACGCTGACGTCACCGACCACGAGTTCCTCGCCGCCGCCCTGCGCCGGATCCCCGCCGAGCTCCTGACCCTGGTCGTCGCCACCGACACCGCGGAGCTCGAAGATCCGCCGGGCATGGTCTCCGTGTCCCTGCCCGCGGAACTCGCCGTGCGCACCACCCGCGTCCACCACCCCGGGGCCCCCGCGGGCGCCGAGCCCGACGGGCCGGCCCCCGACGGCGCCGGGTCCGGCAGCCCGGCCGAGGCCGCCGCCCGGTACGTGGCCGGCGACTGCATCAGCGACGAGCCCGCACTGCGCGCCGCGTACGAGGCCCTCACCGGCCCCGAGCGCGCTGCCCTGCACGACCGCCGGGCCGAGGAGGTCGCCGCCCGCGCCGAGGAGGAGCCCTCGCTCCGGCTGGGCACCCTTCCCTACCACCTGCTGCGCGGCAGCGACGGCGACGGCGCCGGACTCGACGCCCTGCGCTGGGCCCAGCTCCGCTGCAAGTACCTGGGCCTCTATCACGCGGCGGCCGAGATGGGCGAGGAGGGCCGCCACCGTACAGGCCCCGACGTCCGGCCCGACCTGTGGTGGCCTTTCACCCGCGAGACGGGCGTGTGCCTGGCCGCCGCCGGACGGCCGGAGGAGTCCGCCGCCGTCCAGGAGGAGGCGCGCTCGCAGACCACCATGCCCAAGCACCACATGAGCCTCGCCTACGAGACGGGCATGCTGTACGCCCGCCACTTCCCGCCGGAGCTGCGCGACGAGCGCAGGGCCCGCGCGTACGTCAACCAGGCCATCGCGATCTCGGACCTGCTGCCGGACCTGAAGGAACGCGCCTTCTTCTCCGTGTTCAACCGCAACGGCCTCGCCCTGGTCGAGGTCCGCGCCGGCCGCCCCGACGAGGCCCTGCGGCTGCTGGACGAGGGCATCGAGCGGCTCGACCGAGAGCTCGGCATCGGCGAGCGCACCTGGCACCGAGTCGGCCTGCGCTACAACCGCGCCCAGGTCAACGGCATGAGTGGCCGGCTGGAGGATGCCCTGGAGGACTACGCCTCCATCATGGATCTGGACCACGACTTCGCCGACCACTACTTCAACCGCGGAAGCATGCTCCGCCGGCTCGGCCGCATCGAGGAGGCCATCGCCGACTACGAGCGGGCCATCACCCTGGAATCACCCTTCCCCGAGGTGCACTACAACCGCGGCGAGGCCCGGCTCGAACTCGGCGACCTCGACGGCGCGCTGGCCGACTTCGACCGGGCCCTCGAACTGGAGCCGGGCAACCTGGAGGCCCTCCTCGCCCGCGCGGGCCTGCTGGCCGACCAGGGCGAGGCCAAGGCGGCCCTGGCCGATGTCGAGGCCGGGCTACTGGTCGACGCCGAGCACCCCCATCTGCTCTGCCTCCAGGGCCGGTTGTGGGGGGAGGAGGGCCGTACGGCCGAGGCCCGCGACTCCCTCGACGCGGCCCTGCGCCACGATCCGGAGCTGGCCGAGGCCTGGGCGATCAAGGGCGGACTCGCCTATGTGGAAGGCGACCTGACCGCCGCACTGGCCGATTTCAACCGGGCGGTGGAGCTGGAGGCCCGGCCCGAGTTCCGGTTTAACCGGGGCGTGGTCCACGAGGCGGCGGGCAGCCTGGTCCAGGCGGTGGCCGACTTCGACGCGGTCCTCGCCGTCACCGACGACGAAGAGGCCCGCAGCCGCCGGGAGACCTGCCTGCGCGTGGCCGAGCGGGCGCACCCGTAGGGGCCGGGATGGACCTCCATCAGCAGGAGAAGCAGCAGGAGCGCCAGCGGGAGATGCAGCGGGAGCGCGGGACCGGCGGGGCCGTGTCCGGGGCCGCGTTCACCGAGGCCATGTCGCGGCTGGTCACGGGGGTGGCGGTGGTCTCCGCCCGGCGGGGCGACGGCCGGCCCTCGGGGCTGCTCGTCTCCTCCGTCTGCTCGTACAGCGCGGACCCGCCGTCGGTGCTCGTCGCGCTGGCGCGCACCTCCCGGACCTGCCGGGAGATCACGGCGGGGCCGGACGCGTACTTCGGCGTCCACCTGCTGGCCCGCAGCCACGCGGCGCTGGCGAAGACCTTCGCGGGCAGCTCCGGGGACAAGTTCGCCGACGTGCTCTGGGACTGGGACGGGACGGTGCCGCGGCTGGCGGGCGTCCCGGTGTACGCGAAGTGCCGTGCGGGGGCGGTGCTCCCGCACGGCGACCACGTGATCGTGGTGGGCGAGGTGGTCGGCTGCGCGGTGGCGGAGGACGACCCCCTCGTGTACTTCCGGCGGCGGCTCGACTGGAGCCTCGGGGGCTGAGCGGGGTAGGCGGGTCAGCAGGGTGAGTACGCCGGTACGCGGAGCGCGCGTACCGGCGTACTGCTGTCTGCGCGAGCTGGTGTACGGCTGCGTGCGGGTACGGTCGTGCGAACCCGCAGCCGTACGTACCCGTGGCCCTGCGGATGCGCGGCCGTGCGGCCCTCAGCCGCCGAGCGCCGCGGGGTGGAGTGCGCCCGCCGGGCGGCAGCCGTCGTGCCGGGTGTTGTCGGGCCGGGCCCCGCTGAGCAGGGCCTGCTGGGCCGCGCGCAGGCCCGGTCCCGGTTCGATTCCGGTGTCCTCCACCACGGCGCGCCGGGCCCGGGTGTAGGCGTGCAGGGCCTCGGCGCGGCGGCCCGCGGCGGCCAGGGCGAGCATCAGCTGCTCGTGGAAGTCCTCGCGCAGCGGGTGGCGCGCGCACAGCTCCTCCAGCTCACCGACAACCTCGCGGGCCCAGCCGCTGCAGATGTCGGCGCCGATCCGGTCGTGGACGAGGGCGAGCCGCTCCTCTTCGAGCCGGACGGTGTAGTGCGCGGGCAGGCAGGCCGGTCCGAGGTCCCCGAAGGGGGTGCCCCGCCAGAGGGCCAGGGCCCGGTGAAACGATTCTGCCGCGGTGGTGCAGTGGCCCGCGGCCCGCAGTTCCCGGCCGCGCGCGGCCAGCGTGCGGAACCGGTCGAGGTCCAGCTCCCCCTGCTGTACGCGCAGCAGGTAGCCGTTGCCGGAGGTGAGCAGCAGCGGGTGCCTGCGGGGGTCGCCGCCCCCGCGGCTGTGCTCGGGGGCGAGCACACGCCGCAGCCCGGACACGTACATCTGCACGGTCGCCACGGCCGAGCGCGGCGGCCGGTCGTCCCACAACTCGCCGATCAGGGAGCAGATCGGGAAGCGGCGGTTGGCGTGCAGCAGCAGCAGCGTGAGCAGGGCGCGCCGCTTCAGGGAGCTGGGCGTGCACGGCACCCCGCCCCGGCGGACCTCCAGGGGCCCCAGGATCCGGTACGTCGGCCCGTCGGCCGGCCCGCCCCCGCCGGTCAGGTCTGGGGCGGGCCCGGGACAACCGGGTAAGTCGGGGTCCGCCGGAGGACCGTGGACGGGATCTGACGAGGATCTTTCGGTTCTGGCCAGCACTGGTCTGCCACCCCCGCGCTACCGGCGCCCTCGGGCGCACTGTCCTGTCGGCACGCGGTGGGGCTCACCGGCGCTCACGACAATGGATACGGGATCACGCGTGAGGGTGTCAGGGGCGCGAACCAGACAACTTCCGCTAAAAATAGATGAGTTGTAAACCGGCAGCCGTCCTCAGCCGTATGCCCGCCGCATCTCGGCCAATAACCGGGGCGCCCGGCCCGGCTCGGATCTTCTCCTTGGCAGGGGCCCGCCGCAGGGTTAGCGTGCCTCGATCTCCTCCCGACACGCACGTTCTTCCCGATCGTCGACCGCCGACCACGGCCCTGCCGACCGGTCCGTTCGACCTGCCGTGAGAGGGCACCCAGCCATGTCCGCACGTCGTACCGTCGCGGCGACCGCCACCCTGGCCGCCGCCGCACTCGTCTCCCCGCTGCTCCTCGCCGGCCCCGCCGCCGCGGGCGCCGAAGACTCGGGCCGGGCCGCCGCCGACCGCGGCGCGGCCCTGGCGGCGCAACTCGTCCGGGAGTCCACGGCCAAGGACGCCTTCCGGCACCTGCGGGCGTTCCAGTCGGCCGCGGACTACAACGGAGGCAACAGGGTCGCGAGTGCGAAAGGCCACGAGGCCTCGGCCGCGTACGTGGAGGGGGTGCTGCGCAACGCCGGCTACCGGACCTCCCGCCAGGAGTTCGGCTTCGTCTACACCGAGGACCTCGCCGAATCCCTCACCGTCGACTCGCCCACCCCGCGCGAGGTCACCGTCCAGCTCATGGCGTTCACCGCCCGCAGCCCCGAGGGCGGGGTCACCGGGGAGCTGGCCGTGGTCCCCGTCGACGCCGACCACACCCACGGCTGCGAGCCGGGCGACTTCGCTGCGGGCGCGTTCACCGGCAGGATCGCCCTGGTCAAGCGCGGCGGCTGCTCCTTCGCCGTCAAGCAGGGCAACGCCCACGCGGCGGGCGCGCTCGGCGCGATCGTCTACAACAACACCTCCGGCAAGATCAACGGGACCATCGGGGACTCCACCCTCGCCCGCATCCCCACCGGAGGGATCAGCCAGGAGGACGGCGCGGCGCTGACCGCGGAAGCCGCCGCCGGGCCGGTGACGGTCACCCTCGACATCCACGAACTGCGCGAGAACCGCCGGAGCTTCAACGTGGTCGCGGAGACCCGCGGCGGGGACGCCGCCAACACGGTCCTCCTCGGCTCCTACCTCGACTCGCAGCACGGCACCCCCGGCATCAACAGCAACGGCTCCGGCTCGGCCGGGCTCCTCCAGGTCGCGCTGAAACTCGCCAAGTCCCAGGACAAGGTGGGCAACAAGGTGCGGTTCGCCTGGTGGTCGGCGCAGGAGTTCGGCGTCGCGGGCTCGCAGGCGTACCTCTCCGCCCTGACGCCGGAGCAGCGCGCGCAGATCCGGCTCTACCTCAACTTCGAGACGATCGCCTCGCCGAACGGCGCGTTCTTCGTCAGCGACGGGGACGACTCCGACCGCGTCGGCGCGGGCTCCGGCCCGGAGGGCTCCGCCCAGCTCGAGAAGGGCATCACCGACTTCCTCGACGCGAAGGGCGTCCCGCACGAGGGCACCGACTTCATCGGCCTGTCGGACTACGCGCCCTTCCTCGCGGCAGGCATCCCCTCGGGAGGCACCTTCACCGGCTCCGACGGCCTCAAGACCGAGGCCCAGGCGGCCAGGTTCGGCGGCCAGGCGGGCACCGCGTACGACGTGAACCACCACCAGCCCGGCGACGACCTCGCCAACATCGACATGCGTTCCTTCGACGTCAACATCGACGTCATCGCCGACGCGGCCGGCCGCTACGCGCACGACCTCGGGGCCCTGGGCGGCAACTGACCGCCCGATCGCGGAGGGCACCGCCCCCGCGATGCCGCCCGCGGCGTCCGGGGCCCTGCCGTGCCGCACGGCAGGGCTCAGGAGGGGTGCCATTCGGCGAGGAGGATGGTGGCGTCGCCGCTCAGCCGGTGGTGCTGGTGGGTGAGCACGTCCTGGACCAGGCGGCGCAGGGCCTCGGGGGCGTTGTTCCCGGCCGCCAGCGAGCGGATGACGGCGTCGCCCAGGCGCTGTTCGCCGAAGAGGCCGCCGTCGGGGGAGCGGGCTTCCGTGACCCCATCGCTGTAGAGGAGGACGCGGTCCCCGGGCTGTAGCCGGGCGTGGTTCGGCTCGGGCGGGGCGTCGCTGTGGAAGCCGAGGCCGAGCGGCAGCTGCGGGGTGCGCTCGAGGTATTGGTGCAGTATGTGGCCGGAGGGAGCCGGCGGTCAGGTTGTGGTCGAAGGCGTCACCGATGTCGGATCATCTCGCGGACCAGATGAAGATGGCGGCGAGGTGGGGTCCGGCGAGGTAGATGGTGGCGGTCTTGTCGTATCGAGTGGCCAGGCCGCGCCATTGGTCGGGAAGGGTCATTGCATGATCGGAATCTGTCCGGGTTGATCACGCAGGGCTGATTCACAGTCCGGGTGATCATGTGGCGTCGCTGGTCACGGCAGGATGACGATCTGCGGCGGAGCCGTCACGCACGCGACGAAGCTCCGGTTTTCGGGGTGACCTCGCAAGTCGCCCTGAACATCCGGAGCTTCGATGTGCCGCCAGTCTTCCACCGTCTGCCTGACCAAGTCACCCTCGCGTCAGCACCGCGCAATCACGCAGGCGGCGGACCGCCTCCAGACGCTTCCCGACCCCGTGCCCGGCGGGGACGCCGTCACGCCCTGACCTCGGTACTGCTGGTCGCGGCCTGCGCGGTCCTGGCCGGCGCCCGCTCCTGCCTTGCCATCGCCCAGTGGGCCCGCGCCGCCCCGCAAGACACCCTGTCCCGCCTCGATGTCCGCTGCACCGGCGCCCTGGGCGTGCGCACCGCCCCGAGCGCCTCCACCATCCGCCGCGTCCTGCTGAGTGTCTGCCCCGGCGGCCTGGCCGACCTGCTTGGCCATCGCCCGTCCGGAACCGAAAGTCTGGCGGTCGACGGCAAGAGCGCCCGGGGCTCGCGCACTCACGACACCGCAGCCGCGCACCTGCTGCCCGCCGTCACCGGGACCGGCCGCACCGTCACCCAGCTGCGGGTCCCGCACAAGACGGAAGATCCTGCGGCACCGCACCGACCTCAAGACCGGAAAAGTCACCGCCAGGCATCACCTCAACGGATCGGCCGGCTGGCTCGGTCGCAATGGGTGATCGAAAACCGGAGCCACCATGTCAGGGACACACCGTGTTCGCCGAGGACGCCTCGAAGATCCGCACCGGCCACGGTCCGGAGAACATGGCCACTCTGCGGAACCTGGCGGTCAACACCCTCCGCACCGCAGGCCACGCCAGCATCGCCGCTGGCCTCCGCGAGCCAGAAACAGCCTCTGCTGGGGGGAATCTGGGGGGGAATGGAGCCCCGTTGGGGGGCGGCTGGGGGGAATCGGCTGTAGTCATGAGCAACACGGTGAAAGGGTCGGAAGGCGGATCACCACAGGTCGGCCTGCCCGTACAGTCGATTTCCGCAGGTCAGCGGCGTGCAGGTGACGGCTTCAAGAAGATCTCCTCGTGGGCCGCCATCCTCTTCGCCCCCACCCTGGTGGGCACCATCTACGGCATGAACTTCGAGGACATGCCGGAGTTGAAGTGGGCAGGCGGCTACGCCTTCGCGATCCTGCTGATGGCAGTGGTCTGCGTCAGCCTCTACGTCATCTTCAAGAAGCGCGACTGGCTCTAGCAGGCACGTCGCGACGGTTGATCCGCTCAGAGGTTGTCTCACGTGGCGAGTTTCGCGAGCTTCTTGTAGCGGGTCAGGGCGGCGGCCATGGCCAGGCCTCGGCTCTGCCAGTCGTTGCGGACCACGTACGGGATCTTGAGACCACGAGCAGCCCATGGCAGGCTCGTGCCGCATGATCGATGAATTCGCGAAAGACAACCTGCACGGCAGACTGCGGCGGGACCGCAAGGCTCTGCTCTGGAAACTCGACGGCTTGTCCGAATACGACGCCCGCCGACCTTTGACAGCGACCGGGACCAACCTCCTCGGCCTGGTCAAACACGTGGC
>NZ_JBEZMA010000049.1:0-55523 GCF_040652415.1 Streptomyces sp. NPDC048255 | reverse complement strand
CGATCTGTCGGTCGCCGACGCTCCGCGTCGACTCCCTCCTCCGCCTTGCAATCCACGGCACCAGCCGACCCGGGCTCTCCGACCCTGATCCACCGGACACCCCCTAGTCCTCGGCGGCCGCCACGTCCCGCAGCAGTTGGGTGAAGGCCGCCTCGTCGACGACCGGAGTGCCGAAGGACTTCGCCTTGACCGTCTTCGAGGTCGCCGAGTCGGGGTCGTTCGTCACCAGGAGGCTGGTGAGCCGCGACACACTCGTCGCGATGTGCAGGCCCGCCTCCACCGCGCGGTCCTCCAGCAGCTCCCGGTCGACCGAGGTGTCACCGGAGAAGGCGATCCGCATGCCCTGCTTCAGCGGCTTGCCGTCCTGGAAGCGCCCCGGGTTCGGGTGCGGGCACGGCGGCCGCTTGCGCGAGGGCCGCCAGCTGCCGCCCCGGTACGAGGCCTGGTAGCCCACGCGCGGTGTGACGGGGGAGTCCGACCACTCGGTCAGCGGCCGGCACTCCAGCAGCGGCAGCCGTACGCCGTCCCGCGCGGCCGCGTGCAGCGACGGACGGAAGGCCTCGGCCAGCACCCGGGCGTCGTCGAGCGCGTGGTGGGCGCGCTGCTGGACCACGCCGAAGTGCGCGGCGAGCGACTCCAGCTTGTGGTTGGGCAGCGGGAGGTTCAGTTCCTTCGACAGGGCGATGGTGCACAGCCGCTGACGGACGGGCGCGGTCCCGGCGGCCCGCGCGTACTCCCGGGCGATCATCTGCCAGTCGAAGATGGCGTTGTGCGCGACCAGCACCCGGTCCGCGAGCCGGCCGGCGAACTCCTCGGCGACGTCCTTGAAGAGCGGCGCGTCCTGGAGCATGTCGCTGGTCAGACCGTGGATCCACACCGGTCCCGGGTCCCGCTGCGGATTGACCAGGGTGTACCAGTGGTCTTCCACGTTGCCCTGGGCGTCGAGCCGGTAGACGGCGGCGGAGACTATCCGGTCGTCGCGAGCGAGCCCGGTGGTCTCCACGTCGACGACCGCGTACCCCTGTGGGTACGCGGTCGGCCACATCGTCTCTGCGGTCGTACGGTCGTCGAGCATGGTCACAGAGGATATCGGCCCCGACTGACAGCCGTGGCCCCGATGTCCCTGCGGCCCTCCCCGCCGGGCTCCCCGCCGGGCTCCCCGCCGGGTCCCCCGCGGAGCTCAGCCCAGCGCGGCGACGAGGTCGCCCGCCGCCAGCTGTTCGAGGCCGCAGCCGTCAACGGGCCCCGGCAGCAAGCTGTATACGGCGCCGCTCGCACCGGCCGGCGCGACCTCGCCGTCCACCAGCGCGAGGAAGGCCGACCGCCCCGAGGCCGCGGTGGCCGCGAGGGCCTCGACCTTGGCCGAGGGCAGCAGGGCGTCCGGGTCGCGCAGCCCGACCAGCCGGGCCGCGAAGGCCGCGGTGTCCTCGTCCGCCCGCCGCCGGTAGGTCCACAGCTCGTCGGGGTCGCTGGGCCGGGGCGTGCGCCGCAGGACGGCCACCTCGGGGCAGCGGGCGGCCGCGTGCCAGCCGGCCAGCTCCCACAAGGTGGTGCGGCCGGTGGAGAAGTACTGGAACAGGTCGCGCCCGACGCGGGCCAGATCGTCGCTGTGCGCCGACACGCTGTGGAAGCCCTCGTCGTCCGGCAGGTGGACGTCGGTCCACAGGAAGCCGCGCCGTTCCAGGTCGACGATCAGCGGCACGTGGATCCGGGAGTTGCCGACCAGGTCGTACTTCTGGCGGACCGTCCGCGGGTCGTAGCGGGAGGTGCGCCCGGTGCGGCCGGGCAGGGCCATGAACCCGGCGAAGGCGTCGGGCAGCAGCTCGAAGGGGATGTTGTTGAAGCTGAAGACGACCGGCATGGCGAAGCGCACGCCCCGGTCGGCGAGGGCGTCCAGGTCGATGTCCACGTACTCGCTCGCCCCGTGCGGCGCGGGCGCCGAGACGAGGTCGCCGGAGTGGACCACGGCGCCCCGGCCGTACACGAGGTTCGTGTAGTCGCACAGGCCCGTGTAGTTCCAGTCGGAGTCGAACAGCACCACGGACAGGTCCAGGTCCACCCGCTTCCTCGGCGGTTCCATCCAGTGCAGGAACATTCGCAGCACCTCGCCGTCGGGCAGCGCCTGGAAGCTGCCCTTGGGGACGGTGACCAGGGCCTTGGCCGCCGCCCGCTCGGTGGCCGGGACATGGAGGTGGGCCAGGCGCGAGTCGAGGACCGCGATGTCGTACGGGGCCGCCGCGGCGAGCCGGCGCAGCACCTCACCCTCGAACAGCCCGGACACCGAGCGGGTCACCGCCTCGGCCAGCGGCGCCCGGTCCTCGTCCCGGGTGAAGGAGTGCGCGACCTGCCCGCGCGGGAAGAACACCCGCCGGGTGCCCGGGAGATGGCGGATCCGCAGCCGCCCGAGCGCGGACAGCAGGGGCCCCGGACCGGCCTTCGGGAGCCGCTGCTCCAGCACCTCGGCCACCTGCGGGGGCAGGGTTTGCGCCGCGTAGAGCCGCAGCAGGTGGTCGAGGCGGCGGACGAGTTCGCCCGGCCGCTCGGCCAGTACGGCGAGGGCCTGGTCGGGGTCGCCGCCGCGCAGGGCCTCCTCGGCGCGTCCCTTCCAGGTGGCCGCCCGGATCCGGTCGCCGTCGACGCGTACCGCGTCCGGGTGCGCGGCGGCGGTGGCGAGCAGCGCCGCGCCCAGGGCGGTGCCCGTGACCGGGGTGGAGCGCAGCACGGCGAAGGCGAGCGCGGCGCGCTGGTGACGGGCGTACCGCTCGAAGGGGTGCAGGATCTCGGCGGCCCGCTTCCAGGGGTCCGGGTGGCGCAGCACGTCCTCGACCAGCAGCGCCGGATCGAGCGCGCCCAGGACGGCGAGCAGTTCGCGCCGCAGCGCACGGGGCAGCGAGCGCATCCGCGGGGGCTCCAGCAGGTTCGCCTCCCCGCCGGACCATACGGCGAGCAGCCGCAGCACGTCGGTGGCGGTGGTGAGCCGCCCGGGCAGCAGGGCCCGTACGGCCTCCCGGGTGCGGCGCTCGTGCAGCAGGGTGCCCAGGACCAGGGCCTTGGTCTCCCGCACCGGTATGTCGTCCGGGAGCCAGCCGAGATCCGCGGGCGCGTGGGCGAGGAGGACCCGGGCCTCCTCGGTGTCCTGCGGGGAGAGCGGGGTCCGGCGGGCGAGGAGCTTGCCGAGCGCGGCGGCGGAGCCGGCCGCGCGGTCGGTGCCGAAGCACAGCAGCCGCACCGGGCCCGCGTACCCGTCGCCCGCGTACCTGTCACCCGCGCCGCCCGTGTCGCCGGCGTCGGCCGCGGTGGCGGGGCGCAGGAACGGGTCGGCCGGGTCCACGCGGCAGTTGCAGATCGGGCAGCCCGTGTAGTCGGCGCCGTCCCAGCAGGTCCGGCACACCAGATGGGCGCACGGCGCGACGGCGTGGACGCTGCCGACGGTCGCGCACAGGACGCACGGCTGGTCCGGCCACTGCGTGAGCAGGGTGAAGACGCGGTCGACCCACAGCCCGTAGGTGTCGTCGGGCACGGAGGCGGGGAAGGAGCGGAACAGCGGCATGTGCGTGCGGTCGGCGCCCAGCAGGACGTCGATGTCGCGGACCAGCTGGGTGCCCGCGCGGGCCAGTCCGGTGGGGCCCAGCCAGGCGAGCGCGGCCCGCAGGGGCGCCGTCAGGACGTGGCCCCGGTCGAGGAGTTCGGCCTCCAGGGCCGTCAGGCCCGCGGCTGTCGGCGGATCGCCCGGGCGAGGCCCGGCCTGGTCGACGTAGACGGTGTGCAGACGGCGCAACAGGACGGTCGACAGCTCGGGCAAAGGGGGGATTCCTCCGGAACCGGAAAGGGGAGTCGTGGCGGGGGCGGAGAGGGGACGCGCTACGGGTTTCAGTGAAGGTGAGAAGGAAGCACGTCGCGGAGCCGCCCCCGCGCAGCAGATACAACCACGGGGCCCGGACCCGCGCACCCGATTTACCGCGGCGGCGCGGACGGCGACAGAAGGGCCTGTACGAGGGCCCGTACGGACAGCAGGAAGAGCCGTTCCGGATCGGCCGGGCGGGCCAGGGCGCGGGCGAGCGCCGGGTCGTGGGGGGCGGCGGCCGGGTCCCAGAGCTCGCTCTCGGCGGGGGACTGGGCGGGGGAGCGTTCGCGGTTGCGCTCCACGAGCAGGAAGCCGACGATCTGGAACTGGACGGCGCGCACCGCGTCGGCCGCCCGGGCCCCGCGCAGTCCGGCGGCGTGCACCTCGTGGACGAGCGCCTGCTGGGCGGGCAGGAACATCCGCTCGGTGAGCCCGCGTTCGTGGACCATCGCGATCAGGTGCGGGCGCGCGCGCAGCTCGCGGCGCAGCACGCGGGCCACCGACAGGATCCGCTCGGCGGGGGTGCGTCCGGCCCCGGGGGTCCCCCCGGACGCGGTCTGGGGCAGGATCGCGCCCATCTCCTCGACCGTCCGCTCTACGAGGGCGTCCAGCAGTGATTCGCGGTTGCCGACGTGCCAGTAGATGGAGGTCACCGCGGTCCCCAGCTCGGCGGCGAGCTTGCGCATCGTGAGGGCGGCCGGCCCGTGCTGTTTGACCAGGGACGCGGCGGCGTCCAGGACCTCCGTACGGGTCAGCGTGGATCTGCTCATGTCGGCGGCCACCCATCTGTCGGTCCGTCAGTTCTGGTGTGTGCAGGGGTCTTTACCCTTCATCGGTGGCGGTGTAACTGTGTTACAGAACCGACTCTGCTCAAGGCGAGGATGGTGCGATACATGGCACGCGTACGGTACGGAGCGCGCACCGAGGCCGAGATCGCGGCGGCGCGCGAGAAGAGCTCCAAACTCCCCGACATCTGGTCCACCGGTGTCGTCGCCGTCTGGGAGAGCGACCCGGACGTGGTGGCGGCGGTCCTGCCGCCCCCGCTCAAGCCCGCCGAACGGCCCCTGGTGCGGGCCAACATCAGCAAGGTGGACCTGCCCGGCTACCCCCTCGGCGCCGGCTCGGTGGCCGTCGCCGCCCAGCACGGCGGGGTCGAGGGCTGGTACCCGCTGGTCATGCCGATGACCCTGGAGCGCGCCCTGACCGGCGGCCGCGAGGTCTTCGGCGAGCCGAAGAAGCTGGGCGAGGTCACCGTCGAGCGCGACGGTCTGGTCGTCCGGGCCGCCCTCGCCCGGCACGGCATCGCCTTCGTGGAGGTGCGCGGGGCGGTGGACCGCGCGCTGCCGCTGCCCGAACCCGCCCAGAAGACCGACTTCTACTTCAAGTTCCTGCCGGCCGTGGACGGTTCGGGCTTCGACGCCGATCCGGTCCTCGTGCACTGCACCCGCAACGAGAAGGTCCGCAAGCTGGAGCACATCACCGGGGACGTCGTCCTGCGGGAGTCGATGTTCGACCCGGTCGCCGACCTGCCCGTGCGCCGGATCGTGGAGATCACCATCGGTGAGAAGACCACCGACCAGAAGGGCAAGGTCGTCGAACGGGTCAGCGCCCAGGCCCTGCTCCCGTACATCCACCAGCGCTACGACGACCCGATGCAGATCCTCGACGGCCCGCCCGAGGGGAGTGTGTGACATGCGGCTCGAACCAGGACAGGTGGCCGTGGTCACCGGCGCCGCCAGCGGCATCGGCCTCGCGATGGCCCGCCGCTTCGCCGCCGAGGGGCTGAAGGTCGTCCTCGCCGACGTGGAGGAGGGCGCCCTGCGCAAAGCCGCCGGGGAACTCTCCGCGGAGGGGGCGCAGGTCCTCGCCCGGACCGTCGACGTCAGCGAGCGCGACTCCGTGGTCTGCCTCGCCGACGCGGCGTACGAGACCTTCGGCGCCGTGCACGTGCTGTGCAACAACGCGGGCGTCGGCTCCGGCGCCGAGGGCCGCATGTGGCAGCACGAGCCGAACGACTGGCAGTGGGCCTTCTCCGTCAACGTGTGGGGCGTCTTCCACGGCATCCAGGCCTTCGTCCCCCGCATGATCGAGGCCGGCGGCCCGGGCCACGTCGTCAACACCTCCTCCGGCGACGGCGGCATCGCCCCGCTGCCGACCGCCTCCGTGTACGCCGTCACCAAGGCGGCCGTGGTCACCATGACCGAGTCGCTGTACGCCCACCTCAGGGCGGAGGGCGCCGCCGTCGGGGCCTCCGTCCTCTTCCCCGGACCGCACATGCTGCGCACGGGGCTGTGGGAGTCGCACCGCAACCGGCCCGAGCGCTACGCGAAGCAGCGGCCGCGCAGGACCCCGTACCGCAGCCTCGACCAGTACGAGGCGGCGATGCGCGAGGCGGGGCACGAGGTCGAGTTCACCCCCGTCGAGGAGGTCGCCGAGCACGTGGTCGACGGCATCCGCGCCGACCGCTTCTGGATGCTCCCCGCGAGCGAGCACAGCGACCGGCAGATCCGGGCCCGGTCGCAGTCGATGCTCGACCGGTCCAACCCCGCCTACCTGGAAAGCTTCATCCTCGACTGAGGGGTCTGACGTGAGCGAGACGCACGAAGCACTGTACGGAGCACCGCACGAAGCACCGCGCGAAGGACCAGCCGAAGACCGGTACGAGGACCCGTACCTGATCATCTCCTCGGACTGCCACGCGGGCCTGCCCACGGAGCGGTACCGGCCCTACCTGGACTCCCGCTTCCACCCCCAGTTCGACGAGTTCCTCGGCGAGCGCGACGCCCGCCGGGCGGAGGCCACCCGGCTCGGCGTCCGCAACGAGGCCTTCGCCGAGAAGTGGTTCCACGACCACGAGGAGGGCCTCAAGGGCGGCTGGGACACGGCCCAGCGGCTGAAGGAGCTCGACGGCGACGGCGTGGCCGCCGAGGTCGTCTTCCCCGACGCGGACGCCGTCGACAGCCAGACCGCGGCCCCCTTCGGGGTGGGCCTGGGCCTCTCCGGCGACCAGGACCCGGAACTGGGCATGGCGGGCGCGCAGGCGCACAACCGCTGGCTGGCGGAGTTCGTTTCGCAGCATCCCGAGCGGCACTGCGGCGTCGCCCTGCTGCCCATCACGGGCGAGCCCCGCGCGGTCGTCGCGGAGATCCACCGGGCCAAGGAGTCCGGGCTGGGCGCGCTGATGATCCCCGCCATGTGGGTGGACAAGGCGCCTTACCACGACCGGCGTTACGACCCCGTCTGGGCGGCGGCGGCCGAGACGCGGATGCCGATCGTCACCCACTCGGGCTCCTCGCCGCGCCACGAGTACGGCGACCACCTGGGCATCTTCGTCTCCGAGGTCACCTGGTGGCCGGCCCGGCCGCTGTGGTTCCTGCTCTGGTCGGGGGTCTTCGAGCGGCACCCGGGCCTGAGGTTCGGCGTCGCCGAGTCGGGCTGCTGGTGGCTGCCCAACCAGCTGTGGTTCATGGACCGCCTCTACCTGGGCGCGCACGGCGGCAAGAAGCTCTCGCCGTTCGAGGAGCTCAAGCGGCCGCCGAGCGAGTACCTGGACCGGCAGGTGTTCGTCTGCGCGACGAACACCAAGCGCCGGGAACTGGCCCAGCGCTACGAG
Source organism: Streptomyces sp. NPDC048255 (assembly GCF_040652415.1). Taxonomy (NCBI): domain Bacteria; kingdom Bacillati; phylum Actinomycetota; class Actinomycetes; order Kitasatosporales; family Streptomycetaceae; genus Streptomyces; species Streptomyces sp. NPDC048255. The sequence goes on along the minus strand of NZ_JBEZMA010000049.1, from coordinate 48,066 downwards.
ATCGGCGTGGACAACATCCTGTGGGGCTCGGACTTCCCGCACCCCGAGGGCACCTGGCCCGACACCCGCAACTGGCTGCGCAAGACCTTCCACGACATCCCGGTCGCCGAGACCCGCCGGATGCTGGGGCTCGCGGCGGCCGATGTCTTCGGCTTCGACACGCAGAAGCTCGCCCCGCTCGCCCGCCGGATCGGCCCCACCCCGGCCGAGCTGGGCCAGTCCCCGGACCAGGCCGCCGTCGAGGCCTCCTGGGCCCGATCCCGCGAGACGGGCCGGCACTGGCTGACGGGCGAGGACTTCCCGGTCCTGGGGGTGTCCGGATGACCGGCGCCCCGGACCGCTACACGGTCATCTCGGCGGACTGCCACGCGGGCGCCGACCTGCTGGACTACAAGCCGTACCTGGAGAAGCGGCACCACGAGGACTTCGACGCCTGGGCCGCCTCGTACGTGAACCCGTACGAGGACCTCCTCGCCGACACGGCTGACCGGAACTGGAACTCAGGGCGCCGGCTCGCAGAGCTGGAGGCCGACGGGATCGTCGCCGAGGTGCTCTTCCCGAACACCATCCCGCCGTTCTTCCCGAATGCCTCCCTGATGGCGCAGCCGCCTGGCCCGCAGGAGTACGAGCAGCGCTGGGCCGGCCTCCAGGCGCACAACCGCTGGCTGGCGGACTTCTGCGCCGACGCCCCGGGCCGACGGGCGGGCGTGGCCCAGATCCTGCTGAACGACGTGGACGCGGCGGTCCGCGAGATCCGCCGCACCAAGGAGGCGGGCCTCACGGGCGGCATCCTCCTGCCGGGAGCCCCGCCCGGCTCGGGGATCCCCGAGCTCTACTCGGCGGTGTACGACCCCATCTGGGCGGTCTGCGACGAGCTGGACGTGCCGGTCAACCACCACGGCGGCTCGGCGTCGCCCCCGCTGGGCGACGAACCGGCCGCGCGGGCCGTTTTCATGGTGGAGACGACCTGGTTCTCGCACCGCGCCCTGTGGCACCTCGTCTTCGGCGGGGCCTTCCGCCGCCACCCGGGGCTCAAGCTGGTGCTGACGGAGCAGGGCTCCGGCTGGATCCCGGGCGTGCTGGAGATGCTGGACTACTACCACGGCCGCCTGGTGGCGGCTTCGGCCACGGCCGAGTCCAAGTTCGGGGCGGGCCTGGCCGAGGCGATGGGCAAGGGCCCGAGCGAGGTCTGGCGGGACAACTGCTTCGTGGGCGCGAGCTTCATGCGGCCCCACGAGGTCCCGCTCCGGGAGCGGATCGGCCTCGACAAGATCATGTGGGGCAGCGACTACCCCCACGACGAGGGCACCACCCCCTTCTCCCGCGAAGGCCTGCGCATCGCCTACGCGGGCCTGCCGAGGGAGGAGGTCGCCGCGATGGTCGGCGGCAACGCGGCCCGGGTCTACGGCTTCGACCTGCCCCTGCTGGACGCGGTGGCCGCGAAGTGCGGCCCCCGCGTCGCGGAGATCGCCGAACCCCTGACGCGGATCCCGCCGGAGGCCACGAGCCCGGCCTTCGCCCGGGGCGGCTCGGTCCGCGTCTGGTGACGCGCCTCCGCCGGGGCGGATCACGGCAGGCAGGTGATCCGCGCCGGCGGGACGCGCCCGCGCAGCGCACCGGAGGCCGCACCCGGCACCCGTAGGAGAACCGTCGCGGAACCCGTCGTCCCCGGCCCTCCCGCCAGCCCTCGCCCCGGCCCGCGCAGCAGCTCGCGAACCCGCGGTAACCCCGATGGATACCGATCGGTAACAACCTCTAGCGGTGCCCCCGGAGGCGCCTCTATGGTGCGGTCATGCCGAACCTGCCCGATGTCGTGCTGTGGTCCATACCGGCCTTCGTGCTGCTCACCGTCCTGGAGATGGTGAGCTACCGGCTCCGTCCCGACGAGGACGCCGCCGGGTACGACACCAGGGACGCGGTCACGAGCGTCACCATGGGGATCGGCAGCATCGGCTTCGACCTGCTGTGGAAGATCCCGGTCGTCGCGGTCTTCACCGCGGTCTACGAACTCACCCCGCTGCGGGTGCCGTTCCTGTGGTGGACCGCCCTGCTGATGCTGCTCGCCCAGGACTTCCTCTACTACTGGCAGCACCGGCTCCACCACGTCATCCGGATCCTGTGGGCCTGCCACGTGGTCCACCACAGCAGCCGGCGGTTCAACCTCACCACCGCGCTGCGCCAGCCCTGGACCAGCGCCACCACCTGGTGGTTCTACCTGCCGATGGTGGCCCTCGGCGTGCACCCCGCGGCGATCCCCTTCTGCTACGGGATCAACCTCCTGTACCAGTTCTGGGTCCACACCGAGCGCATCGGGAAGCTGCCCCGCGCCTACGAGTACGTCTTCAACACCCCCTCCCACCACCGCGTCCACCACGCCTCCCAAGGCGGATACCTGGACCGCAACTTCGGCGGGATCCTGATCGTCTGGGACCGGATGTTCGGCTCCTGGGTGGGGGAGACGGAGCGGCCCGTCTACGGGCTCACCAAGAACATCGACACCCACAACCCGCTGCGCGTGGCCACCCACGAGTACGCAGCCATCGCCCGGGACGTACGCGCCGCCGCGAACTGGCGCGAGCGGGCCGGACGGGTCTTCGCGGGCCCCGGCTGGCAGCCCCCGGCCGCCGCCGCGGCCCCGGTCCCGGCTGCGGCTGCCGCGCCCACCCCGGCGGCGGCGCCCGCCCCGGCCCCGGCTGCGACACCGGCTCCGGCCGCCACCGCGGCCGCGCCCACCGTCCCGGCCCAGGCCGCCGCTCCCGCTCCTGCGGCCGCGCCCACCGTCCCGGCCCAGGCCGCCGCTCCCGCTCCTGCGGCCGCGCCCACCGTCCCCGCCCCGGCCGCCGCGCCCGCCGCCGATGCCCTGCCGCCCGTACGGGAGACCACCGCGTGAGCACCGCGACGCCCGCCGACCGACCCGCCCCCGCCTGGGCCGCCCCCCGCGCGCCCGCCGGCGGCGAACGCCTCGCCCGGGCCGCCCTCGTGGCCTTCGCCCTGGCCGCCGCCGCCGACCTCGGGTCCCTGCTGGCCGACTGGCACCTCGGGCACGTCCTCGCCAAGCCCCTCCTGATGCCGCTGCTCGTCGCCCACGTGATCGCCCGCGGCGCCCCGCGCCTGCTGGTCGCCGCCCTGCTGTTCGGCTGGGGCGGGGACCTCGCGCTGCTCTTCGACGCCGAGGCCGCCTTCCTGATCGGCATGGGCTCCTTCGCCGCCGGGCACGTCTGCTACCTCGCGCTCTTCAGCAGGCACAGCCTCTTCGGCCGCCGCGGCACCAGCCCGCTGCTCGGCGCCGCGTACGCCCTCGCGCTGGTCGCCGCCGTCGCCCTGCTGTGGGGCGAGCTGCCGGCCGACCTGCGGATCCCCGTCGCCGGCTACAGCGTGCTGCTCACCGCGATGGCGCTGCGCTCCAGCGCCCTCGGCCTGCGGGCCGGAGCCGGCGGGGCGCTGTTCCTGCTCTCCGACATGCTCATCGCCACCGGGGTCGCCGAATGGCCCCAGTTGCCCCGTCCGGACTTCTGGATCATGGCCACCTACCTGGCCGCCCAGTACCTCCTGGCCACTGGCGTGACCACCCGGGAACCAGGCGTACGGTAGGACGGTCCTACAGGTCTTACAAGACCGAACGATCCCCGAGCCGGAGGACTGCACCACCATGCGCGCCACCGTCATCCACGCCCCGCACGACATCCGCGTGGAGGAGGTGCCCGACGCTGCGATCCAGCGCCCCGAGGACGCCGTCGTCCGCGTGCTGCGCGCCTGCATCTGCGGCAGCGACCTGTGGGCCTACCGCGGCGAGGCCGAGCGCCAGCCCGGCCAGCGCATCGGCCACGAGTTCCTCGGCATCGTCGAGGAGACCGGCTCCGCGGTGTCCGGCCTGCGCGCCGGCGACCTCGTCGTCGCCCCCTTCATGTGGTCCGACGGCACCTGCGACTACTGCTCCGAGGGCCTCTACACCTCCTGCGAGCACGGCGGCTTCTGGGGCTCGGTCGGCCACGACGGCGGCCAGGGCGAGGCCGTCCGCGTCCCGCACGCCGACGGCACCCTGGTGAAGCTGCCCGCCGCGGCCGTCTCCGACGACCACCTGCTCACCGGGCTGCTCGCGCTGTCCGACGTCATGGGCACCGGCCACCACGCGGCGCTCGGCGCGGGCGTCCGCAAGGGCTCCACGGTCGCCGTCGTCGGTGACGGCGCGGTCGGCCTGTGCGGGGTCCTCGCCGCCAAGCGCCTGGGCGCCGAGCGGATCATCGCACTGGGCCGCCACACCGTCCGTACGGACATAGCCAGGCTCTTCGGCGCCACCGACGTCGTCGCCGAGCGCGGGGAGGCCGCCGAGGCGGCCGTCCGCGAGCTCACCCGCGGCCAGGGCGCGCACGCCGTCATCGAGGCGGTCGGCACCGAGGTTTCCATGCGCACCGCCGTGAACATCACCCGCGACGGCGGGACCGTCGGCTACGTCGGCGTCCCGCACGGCAGCGGCACCGGACTCGACCTCGGTGTCATGTTCGACCGCAACATCACCCTGCGCGGCGGTGTGGCCCCGGTCCGCGCCTACATCCCGGAGCTGCTGGAGGACATCCTCAGCGGCGCCATCGACCCGGCTCCCGTCTTCGACCGGGCCGTGTCCCTCGAAGAGGTCCCCGACGGCTACCGCGCGATGGACGACCGCAGCGCGCTCAAGGTGCTGATCAAGCCCTGACGCCGGACGGCCGGGAGGGCCGGGCGGGGGTCACCCCCGCCCGGCCCTCCCGCGTTCGTACCGGGTGTTACTTCACGGCCTTGAGCGCGTCGACCACGCCGTGCCCGTAGTAGCCGGTCTGGCCCCACTTGCTCGCGCAGGTGGCGGCGTCTATCAGGGCGCCGGTGGCGTCGTAGATCTGGCTCGGGCAGTCCGCCTTGGTGGCCTGGCCCTTGAGCATGGCCTGGATCTGCGCCGGCCTGGCCGAGGGGTGCGCGCTCTTGAGCAGCGCGGCGACGCCCGCGACGTGCGGGGCGGCCATCGAGGTGCCCTGCTTGTAGCCGTAGCCGCCGGGGACGGTCGACAGCACGCGGCCGTTGGCGTCCGGGGTGGCGGGGACCTGCCACTTGTCGCCGCCGGGGGCGGCGACGTCCACGACTCCGAGGCCGTAGCTGGAGTAGTACGACCGAAGGCCCTGGTCACCGGTCGCCGACACCGTGACCACGCCCGGGAGCTGCGTGGGCAGGTCCAGGCAGACCTTGGGGTCGATGGTGCGCGGGCCCGGGGTGGTGTCGTTCGGGCTGGAGTCGTCCAGGATCGAGTCCGCGGCAAGGTCGTGGTTGGAGTTGCCGGCCGAGGCCACGTGGAGCGTGCCCTGGCGCTCGGCGTACTTGGTGGCCCGTCCGATGGCCTCCACCAGCGCCTTCTGGTCGTCGTCCGACTTGCAGTTGTAGAGCCAGGGGTCGACGTAATAGCTGTTGTTCGTCACCTCGATCCCCTTCTCGGCGGCGAACATGAAGCCGCAGACGACTGCCTCGGTGTAGAAGAGGCTCGTCCCGGGCTCGCTCACCTTGATGCCCGCGATCTTCACGCCGGGCGCGACACCGCTGATGCCGACGCCGTTGCGCGGGGCGGCGATGGTGCCGGCCACGTGCGTGCCGTGGTCGCTGCCGTCGGCGTACGGGCGCCAGGCGCCCTCGGTGGTGTCCGCGACACCGCCGACGCAGTTGGCGGACTGCTCCTTGGAGAAGTTCGCGGCGAGGTCGGGGTGGGTGTCGTCGACACCCGTGTCGATGATGCCCACGGTGACGTCCGGGCTGCCATCGTTGATCTTGTGAGCCTGATCGGCCTTGATCGTCCGCAGGTCCCACTGGTTGGACTCCAGGGGCTCCTGACCCTCCTGGGCGGCGGCCGCCGCCTTGGCGGCGTCTGCCTCGCTGAGCCGCTGCGTGGCACCCTCGTCGGTGGTCTGCACGGTCTGCAGGGGGGCCGTACGGGTGGCGCCCACGGACACGAACAGGCTGCGCTGCGCTCGCAGCTGCTTGGCGAAGTCCGGGTTCTGGGAGTGTGCGACGACGACCCCGATCTGCTCATAGGCCGTCACCACCGTTCCACCGGCCCGCTCGATGGCCTTCTTCGCCTGCTTCACCGTGCCGTACGCGGTCAGGTTCGCCACATACGACAGCTTGGGCCCGGTGGTGTCGGCCTTGGAGGCCGTCGCCGCGTCCGCCGTGCTGCCCAGCGGGGCGGCGGAGGCCGCGACCGAAGGCAGGAAGGCGAGCGAGGCGGTGAGCGCCAGGCCGACCGGAACGGCGAGTCGCCGGCGGCCGGATCCCAGATGAGCCATGGGTTCTCCACATCATCTTCGAAAAAGCCGTCCGGACGTGGTCACGGCGGACGGGTTCATGACAGGTGGAACCTAGTGCCGGCGTTCCCCTCTGCGCCATCAGTTCGAGAAATCAGTCCCTAAAGAAACAGCGGGTGTTGAACCGTCCCGACACGCCGACCGTGCCGTTGACAGGGGGGCTCAGCACCATCCGGCCCCCCACACGGAGGTTGTTTTGTCCGTCGTCCCCACCGCACCCGCGTCACAAGGAGAGCCCCCCGTGACCACCGAAGCAGCGCCGCCGCCAGGCAGCACGGGAACGCCCCCGGCGGCTCCCACGGCCGAACAGTTCGGGCAGGTCCAGCGCAGTGCCGAGTTCGGCGAACTGCGCAGTTCCTACCGCTCCTTCGCCTTTCCGCTCACCGTGGCCTTCATCGCCTGGTACCTGCTCTACGTCCTGCTGTCCAGCTACGCCGGCGGGTTCATGGGGACCAAGCTCTTCGGCAACATCAACGTCGCCCTCGTGCTCGGTCTCGCCCAGTTCGCGACGACCTTCCTGATCGCCTGGCTCTACTCGCGACACGCCGCCGCCAAGCTCGACCCGAAGGCCGCGGCCATCAAGGCGCGGATGGAGGCCGGGGAATGACCGACACCCTCCAGCTGACGACCGCGACGATGACCGTCGGCGCCGGAGCCACCGAGCACCGCCCGCTGATCATCACCCTGTTCGGACTGTTCGTCGTCGCCACCCTGATCATCACGATCTGGGCCGGCCGCCAGACGAAGGACGCCGCCGACTTCTACGCGGGCGGCCGCCAGTTCACCGGCTTCCAGAACGGCCTCGCCATCTCCGGCGACTACATGTCCGCCGCGTCCTTCCTCGGCATCGCCGGGGCCATCGCCCTCTTCGGCTACGACGGCTTCCTCTACTCGATCGGCTTCCTCGTCGCCTGGCTGGTCGCCCTGCTGCTCGTCGCCGAGCCGCTGCGCAACTCCGGCCGCTACACCATGGGCGACGTCCTCGCGTACCGGATGCGCCAGCGGCCCGTCCGCACCGCCGCGGGCACCTCCACCATCGTGGTCTCGATCTTCTACCTGCTCGCCCAGATGGCAGGCGCCGGCGTGCTCGTCTCGCTGCTGCTGGGCATCACCAGCGACGGCGGCAAGGTGGCCGTGGTCGCGCTGGTCGGCGTACTGATGATCGTCTACGTGACCATCGGCGGCATGAAGGGCACCACCTGGGTCCAGATGATCAAGGCGGTCCTGCTCATCGCGGGCGCCTTGCTGATCACCTTCCTGGTGCTGCTGGAGTTCAACTTCAACGTCTCCGACCTGCTGGGCAAGGCCGCCGAGAACAGCGGACAGGGCGTCAAGTTCCTGGAACCCGGGCTGAAGTACGGCAAGGACGGGACCACGAAGCTGGACTTCATCTCCCTCGGCCTCGCCCTGGTCCTGGGCACCGCCGGCCTGCCGCACATCCTGATCCGCTTCTACACGGTGCCCACCGCCAAGGCCGCCCGCAAGTCCGTGAACTGGGCCATCGGCATCATCGGCGCCTTCTACCTGATGACGATCGCCCTCGGCTTCGGCGCCGCCGCCCTGCTGAACCGGGCCGACATCCTCGCCTCGAACAAGGCGGGCAACACCGCGGCCCCACTGCTCGCCCAGGAGATCGGCGGCGGAGCGGACTCCACCGGCGGCGCGATCCTGCTCGCCGTGATCTCCGCGGTCGCCTTCGCCACCATCCTCGCCGTGGTCGCGGGCCTCACCCTGGCCTCCTCCTCGTCCTTCGCGCACGACCTCTACGTGAACGTCATCCGCAAGGGCAAGGCCACCGAGCAGGAGGAGGTGCGCGCGGCCCGCTGGTCCACCGTGGTCATCGGCGCCGTCGCCATCGGCCTCGGAGCACTGGCCCGCGACCTGAACGTCGCCGGCCTGGTCGCCCTGGCCTTCGCGGTCGCGGCCTCGGCCAACCTGCCCACGATCCTCTACAGCCTCTTCTGGAAGCGCTTCACCACCCAGGGCGCGCTGTGGTCGATCTACGGCGGCCTGATCTCGGCCGTCGGCCTGGTGCTCTTCTCGCCGGTCGTCTCCGGCAAGCCCACCTCGATGTTCAAGGACGCGGACTTCTACTGGTTCCCGCTGGAGAACCCGGGCATCATCTCGATCCCCCTCGGTTTCCTGCTGGGCTGGCTGGGAACCGTCCTGTCCAAGGAGAAGGCGGACCCCGACAAGTTCGCCGAGCTGGAGGTCCGCTCCCTCACCGGAACAGGGGCGCACTGAGATCGTCCGAACACCCAGCGTGGCCGCGTCGTAGATCCCTACGACGCGGCCACGTCACGTCTCGTTCATTCGGGCACGTCTACCTGACACACCCGTCGCGTAGTCTCGAAATAGAACGCGTGAAGTAGATCCAATGATGCGCGTACCTCGACATCCGGACAGGGGAGGGGGCCCACAGTGCTTCTCGACACCTACGGCCGCGTGGCCACTGACCTGCGCGTCTCGCTCACCGACCGGTGCAATCTGCGCTGCACCTACTGCATGCCCGAAGAGGGGCTGCAGTGGCTCGGCAAGTCCGACCTGCTCAGTGACGACGAGATCGTCCGGCTGATCCGCATCGCGGTCACCCGGCTCGGCATCACCGAGGTGCGCTTCACCGGCGGCGAGCCGCTGCTGCGGCCCGGCCTGGTCGGGATCGTCGAGCAGTGCGCGGCCCTGGAGCCCCGCCCCCAGATGTCGCTGACCACCAACGGCATCGGCCTCAAGCGCACCGCACAGGCCCTGAAGGCCGCCGGCCTGGACCGGGTGAACGTCTCCCTGGACACCCTGCGGCCCGAGGTCTTCAAGACCCTCACCCGCCGCGACCGCCACCACGACGTCATCGACGGCATGGCCGCGGCCCGCGAGGCCGGCCTCACCCCCGTCAAGGTCAACGCGGTCCTGATGCCCGGACTGAACGACGACGAGGCTCCCGACCTGCTGGCCTGGGCCGTGGAGAACGAGTACGAGCTCCGCTTCATCGAGCAGATGCCGCTCGACGCCCAGCACGGCTGGAAGCGCGAGGGCATGATCACGGCCGGCGACATCCTCCAGTCGCTGCGCACCCGCTTCACGCTCACCGAGGAAGGGGCCGACGAGCGCGGCTCCGCCCCCGCCGAGCGCTGGGTGGTCGACGGCGGTCCGGCCACCGTCGGCGTCATCGCCTCGGTCACCCGCCCCTTCTGCGGCGCCTGCGACCGTACGCGGCTCACCGCCGACGGCCAGGTCCGCACCTGCCTGTTCGCCACCGAGGAGTCGGACCTGCGCGCCGCCCTGCGCTCCGGCGCCGCGGACGAGGAGATCGCCCGGCTGTGGAAGCTGGCGATGTGGGGCAAGAAGGCCGGGTCCGGCCTCGACGACCCGTCCTTCCTCCAGCCCGACCGCCCGATGTCGGCGATCGGCGGCTGAGACGGCTGAGAGCCGCTCCCGGACCCGTACGATCCTGAGCCCCGGCCCCGGCCGGGGCTCAGGTGCGTTCGGAGCCCTCCGGCTGGACCCACTCGTCGAGCTTCACCACGTCCTTGAGGAAGCCGCGGACGCCGAGGAACTGGGAGAGGTGCTCGCGGTGCTCCTCGCACGCCAGCCAGGTCTTGCGCCGCTCCGGCGTGTGCAGCTTCGGGTTGTTCCACGCCAGGACCCAGACGGCCGTGTCACGGCAGCCCTTGGCGGAGCAGGTGGGATCGTCGGTACCGGGGGATTCAGGGGAAATCACGTCTCAACCCTACAAAGCCCTGAACCGGAAGGGCGACGCCGAGCAGCCACGGGGGGAGCTGCCCGGCGTCGGTCCGTCGCTCCGACGGGGGATGCGGAGCGCGTAGGCAGTATGTCACGCAGGACCCGGTGCAGTGCACCGGAACTTCATGATTGATCTGAGCTTTTCTTGAGGTTTCCCGCTCCCAGGGCCGGACGGACCGGTGCCGGGACGAAGTGGGAGGGCAGGGTGGGCGTCGACTCGCGGCCCGCGTTGGCGATGACCACGGCGACGTAGGGCAGCAGCGCACCCGCGACGAGCGTCACGATCGCCACGTGGCGTTCCACGTTCCACAGGACCACGGTCGCGATGACCGACAGGGTCCTGATGACCATCGAGATCACGTACCGCCGCTGACGGCCCCGCACGTCCTCGGCGAGTCCCATCCGCGCCCCGGTGATCCGGAAGACCTCGGCCCCGGCCTGCTTCTGCCGCTTCGTCCGCTGCACGCTCCACCACCCGATCGCCCGCCGGGCGCTCCCCGGCCCGGACCCCCTCCACGGTACGCCGCCCGCCGGGCGGCGAGGAGAGCGGGTGCCCCCGGATGGTCCTGCCCGAAATGCGCCATCCGCTGTACGGGTTGAGACTGGCCGCACATGCGCACATCGCGCCGGAGGAGGCGACATGCATTGGTTGTGGGCGATCATCGTCGGTTTGGTGCTGGGGCTCATCGCCCGCTTGATCCTGCCGGGCAAGCAGCACCAGCCCCTCTGGCTGACCGCGATCTTCGGCATCCTCGGCGGCGTCCTGGGCAACGCCGTCGCCACGTGGATCGGCGTCAATGAGACCAGGGGCATCGACTGGATCCGGCACCTGCTGCAAGTGGCCGGAGCCGTCCTGCTCGTCGGCCTCGGCGACATGGCCTACATGGCGCTGAGAGGGAACAAGCGCACGGCCTGACACGGCGACGCGGGGGCCGGTACGGACAGTGTGTCCGTACCGGCCCCCGCGCCCGCTTCGTACGCGTACCAGCGCGGACCCCGGAGGGTCAGCCCGTGACCTCGACAGCGGCCAGGTTCTTCTTGCCCCGGCGCAGCACCAGCCAGCGGCCGTGCAGCAGGTCCTCGACGGCGGGGACCGCGTCCTCGGCGGTGACCTTCACGTTGTTCACGTAGGCCCCGCCCTCCTTCACGGTCCGGCGCCCGGCCGACTTGCTCGCGACCAGGCCGGTCTCCGCCAGCAGGTCCACGACCAGGCCGGGTTCCGCGACCTTGGCGTGCGGCAGCTCGGACAGGGCCGCGGCCAGCGTGGCCTCGTCCAGGTCCGCCAGCTCGCCCTGACCGAACAGCGCCTTCGACGCGGCGATCACGGCGGCGCACTGGTCGGCGCCGTGCACCAGGGTCGTCAGCTCCTCCGCCAGCGCCCGCTGGGCGGCGCGCGCCTGCGGCCGCTCGGCGGTCTGCGCCTCCAGCGCCTCCAGCTCCTCACGGCTCTGGAAGGACAGGATCCGCATGTAGGTGGAGATGTCCCGGTCGTCCACGTTCAGCCAGAACTGGTAGAACGCGTACGGGGTGGTCATCTCCGGGTCGAGCCAGACGGCCCCGCCCTCGGTCTTGCCGAACTTGGTGCCGTCCGCCTTGACCATCAGCGGGGTCGCCATCGCGTGCACGACCGCGCCCGGCTCCACCCGGTGGATCAGGTCGAGACCGGCCGTCAGGTTGCCCCACTGGTCGGACCCGCCCTGCTGGAGCACGCAGCCGTGGCGCCGGTACAGCTCCAGGAAGTCCATGCCCTGGAGCAGCTGGTAGCTGAACTCGGTGTAGCTGATGCCCTGGTCGGACTCCAGCCGCTTGGCGACGGAGTCCTTCGTCAGCATCTTGTTGACGCGGAAGTGCTTGCCGATGTCCCGCAGGAACTCGATGGCGGACATGCCCGCCGTCCAGTCCAGGTTGTTCACCAGGACCGCGGCGTTCTCGCCCTCGAAGGACAGGAACGGCTCGATCTGCGAACGCAGCCGGTCCACCCACTCCGCGATGACCGCCGGGTCGTTCAGGGTGCGCTCGGCGGTCGGGCGCGGGTCACCGATCTGGCCGGTGGCCCCGCCGACCAGCGCCAGCGGCCGGTTCCCGGCCAGCTGGAGCCGGCGCATGGTGAGGACCTGCACCAGGTGCCCCACGTGCAGCGAGGCCGCGGTCGGGTCATAGCCGCAATAGAACGTGACAGGACCGTCCGCGAACGCCTTGCGCAGCGCTTCTTCGTCGGTGGACTGGGCGAACAGCCCGCGCCACTTCAGTTCGTCGACGATGTCCGTCACGGTTTCCTGACTCCTTCGGATGAGGGAATTGCGACACTCCGGTGACTCAGTCTAGGTGGGTCAGACACCCTTGCTGACCGAGCTCATGTTGAAGTCCGGGATGCGCAGCGCGGGCATCGCGGCCCTGGTGAACCAGTCGCTCCACTCGCGCGGCAGGGTCTTCTCGGTCCGCCCGGCCTCCGAGGCCCGCGACAGCAGGTCCACCGGGGACTCGTTGAACCGGAAGTTGTTCACCTCGCCCACGACCTGCCCGTTCTCCACCAGGTAGACGCCGTCCCGGGTCAGCCCCGTCAGCAGCAGGGTGGCCGGATCGACCTCGCGGATGTACCAGAGGCAGGTCAGCAGCAGACCCCGCTCCGTACCGGCGACCATCTCCTCCAGGGACTTCTCGCCGCCCGCGTCGAGGATCAGGTTCCCGAAGCCGGGGGACAGCTGCATGCCGGTCAGGCCCGCCGTGTGCCGGGTCGTGGTCAGCCGGGCCAGCTCGCCGTCGCGGATCCACTCGGTCGCCGGGACCGGCAGGCCGTTGTCGAAGACGGACGCGTCGTCGCCGGAGCTGTGGGCGATCACGAACGGCGCCGTCTCCAGCCCGGGCGCGTTCGGGTCGCTGCGCAGGGTCAGCGGGAGCTCGGAGAGCTTCTCGCCGAGCCGGGTGCCGCCGCCGGGCTTGGAGAAGACCGTCCGGCCCTCCACCGCGTCCCGGGCCGCCGCCGACCACATCTGGTAGATGAGCAGGTCGGCCACGGCGGTCGGCGGCAGCAGGGTCTCGTACCGCCCGGCGGGCAGCTCGATCTTCCGCTCCGCCCAGCCCAGGCGTACGGCGAGCTCCGCGTCCAGGACCGTCGGGTCCACGTCCTTGAAGTCCCGGGTCGAGCGGCCCGCCCAGGCCGAGCGCTGCCGGTCCGGGGACTTGGCGTTGAGCTCCAGGGTGCCGTTCGGCTGGTCGTGGCGCAGCCGCAGGCCCGTGGAGGTGCCGACGTACGTGGAGACCAGCTCGTGGTTGGCGAAGCCGTACAGCTCCCGGCCGCCCGCGCGGGCCCGGGCGAAGGCCTCGCCGAGGGCCGGGGCGAAGTCCGCGAACACCGCCGAGGTGGTCTCGGCGGGGGCGTCGGTGAAGTCCGGGGAGTCCGGGGTGCCGGTCACCAGCGGCTGGGCGTCCTCCGCCGGACCGGCCCCGCGCGCGGCCGCCTCGGCGGCCCGTACCAGCGGCTCCAGGTCCGCCGCGGTGACGGCGGAGCGCGAGACGACCCCCGAGGCCGTGCCCTCCTTGCCGTCGACCGTGGCGATGACCGTCAGGGTCCGGCCGCGGGTGACGCCGTTCGTGGTGAGCGCGTTGCCCGCCCAGCGCAGGTTGGCGGTGGACTCCTCGTCGGCGATGACGACGCAGCCGTCGGCGGTGGACAGTTCCAGCGCCCGCTCGACGATCTCGTGGGGCTTGGTGCGTCCGTTCGAAAGCGTGCTCATCGGCCGGCCTCCTGCGTGGTGTTCAAGATGTTCACGTCGCGGAACAGCGCGGACGGGCAGCCGTGCGAGACCGACGCCACCTGGCCCGGCTGGGCCTTCCCGCAGTTGAAGGCGCCGCCCAGGACGTAGGTCTGCGGGCCGCCGAGCTTCTCCATCGAGCCCCAGAACTCGGTGGTCGTGGCCTGGTAGGCGACGTCGCGCAGCTGACCGGCCAGCTTGCCGTTCTCGATGCGGAAGAACCGCTGCCCGGTGAACTGGAAGTTGTAGCGCTGCATGTCGATCGACCAGGAGCGGTCGCCGACCACGTAGATCCCGCGCTCCACCCCGCCGATCAGGTCCTCCGTCGAGAGGCCGCCCGGATCCGGCTGGAGCGAGACGTTCGCCATCCGCTGCACCGGGACGTGCCCGGGGGAGTCGGCGTAGGCACAGCCGTTGGAGCGGCCGAGTCCGGTCAGCTTCGCGATCCGCCGGTCGAGCTGGTAGCCGACCAGGGTGCCGTCCTTGACCAGGTCCCAGCTCTGCGCCTCGACGCCCTCGTCGTCGAAACCGACGGTGGCCAGGCCGTGCTCGGCGGTGCGGTCACCCGTCACGTTCATGATCGGGGAGCCGTACTTGAGCGTGCCCAGCTGGTCGAAGGTGGCGAAGGAGGTTCCCGCGTACGCCGCCTCGTAGCCCAGCGCCCGGTCGAGCTCGGTGGCGTGGCCGATGGACTCGTGGATGGTGAGCCACAGGTTCGAGGGGTCCACGACCAGGTCGTAGCGCCCGGCCTGCACGCTCGGCGCCCGCATCTTCTCGGCGAGCAGGCCCGGGATCTGCTCCAGCTCGGCGTCCCAGTCCCAGCCGGTGCCGGTCAGGTACTCCCAGCCGCGGCCGGCGGGCGGGGCGATGGTGCGCATCGAGTCGAACTCGCCGGTCGTGCCGTTCACGGCGACCGCGGTGAGCTGCGGGTGGATGCGGACGCGCTGCTGCGTGGTCGAGGTGCCCGAGCTGTCGGCGTAGAACTTGTTCTCGTGCACGGCGAGCAGCGAGGCGTCCACGTGCGCGACCCCGTCGGCCGCCAGCAGCCGGGCGCTCCAGTCGGCGAGCAGCGCGGCCTTCTCCGCGTCCGGGACCTCGAAGGGGTTCACCTCGTAGGCGGAGATCCAGGTCCGGTCGGAGTGCACCGGCTCCTCGGCGAGCTCGACCCGCTCGTCGGAGCCGGCCGCCTTGATCACCTGGGCGGACAGCTTCGCCATGGCCACGGCCTGCGAGGCGACCTTGGCGGCAGCGTCCATGGTCAGGTCCACTCCGGAGGCGAAGCCCCAACTGCCTCCGTGCACCACGCGGACCGCGTACCCGAGGTCGGTGGTGTCGGAGCCGCCGGAGGGCTTGGCGTCACGGAGCCGCCAGGAGGCGTTGCGAATGCGCTCCAGCCGGAAGTCGGCATGATCGGCGCCCAGCGCGCGCGCCCGGGCGAGCGCCGCGTCGGCGAGCGCCCGCAGGGGCAGCGCGGTGAATGCCGCGTCGATGGAATGGGCCACGGAAGTCCTCCCGGGGTCGGGGCCGGTCGCCTCGATCATGTCGCGCTCGGGGCTCTTGTGCCTACCTCTTTCTGTAGGGACTCGACAGAGCCCGTCGCAAGGCCCTGTCGGAGCCCGATTCTCCGTACGGGCGGTGCGACCTATAGGTTTTTGGTATTCACACCGCTGAGCGAAAGGGTGATCCGTTGAGCCGCTCGGTTCTCGTCACCGGAGGAAACCGGGGCATCGGCCTCGCCATCGCCCGTGCCTTCGCGGAGGCCGGAGACAAGGTCGCCATCACGTACCGGTCGGGCGAGCCGCCGGAGGCGCTGACCTCCCTGGGCGTCCTGGCGGTCCGCTGCGACATCACCGACTCCGAGCAGGTGGAGCAGGCCTACAAGGAGATCGAGGACAAGCACGGCGCGGTCGAGGTGCTGGTGGCCAACGCCGGCATCACCAAGGACACGCTGCTGATGCGGATGTCCGAGGAGGACTTCGCCTCGGTCGTCGACACCAACCTCACCGGCACCTTCCGGGTGGTCAAGCGCGCGAACCGTGGCATGCTCCGTGCCAAGAAGGGCCGCGTCGTCCTGATCTCCTCGGTCGTCGGGCTGCTCGGTTCGGCGGGGCAGGCCAACTACGCCGCCTCCAAGGCGGCACTGGTCGGCTTCGCCCGGTCGCTCGCCCGGGAGCTGGGCTCCCGCAACATCACCTTCAACGTCGTCGCCCCCGGCTTCGTGGACACCGACATGACGAAGGGGCTCACCGACGAGCAGCGCGCGGGCATCGTGGCCCAGGTGCCGCTCGCGCGCTACGCGCAGCCCGAGGAGATCGCGGCAGCCGTCAGCTTCCTGGCGTCCGACGACGCCGCGTACATCACCGGAGCCGTCATTCCCGTTGACGGCGGATTGGGCATGGGTCACTGATCACCATGAGCGGAATTCTCGAGGGCAAGCGCGTCCTCATCACGGGTGTGCTGATGGAGTCGTCCATCGCGTTCCACACGGCCAAGCTGGCCCAGGAGCAGGGCGCCGAGGTCATCCTCACAGCGTTCCCGCGGCCGACGCTGACCGAGCGCATCGCGCGCAAGCTGCCCAAGCCGGCGAAGGTGATCGAGCTCGACGTCACCAACGACGAGCACCTGGCCCGCCTGGAGCAGCTCGTCCGCGACGAGCTCGGCGGCCTCGACGGGGTCGTCCACTCCATCGGCTTCGCCCCGCAGGACGCCCTCGGCGGCAACTTCCTGAACACGCCGTTCGAGTCGGTGGCCACGGCCATGCACGTCTCGGCGTTCTCGCTGAAGTCGCTGACCATGGCGTGCAAGCCGCTGTTCCCGCACGAGGGCGCGGCCGTCGTCGGCCTCACCTTCGACGCGCAGTTCGCCTGGCCGCAGTACGACTGGATGGGCCCGGCCAAGGCCGCGCTGGAGGCCACCAGCCGCTACCTCGCCCGCGACCTGGGCAAGGAGAACATCCGCTGCAACCTGGTCTCGGCCGGTCCGATCGGCTCCATGGCCGCCAAGTCCATCCCGGGCTTCGGCGAGCTGGCGGAGGTCTGGAACTCCCGCTCGATGCTGGAGTGGGACATGAGCGACCCGGAGCCGGCCGGCCGCGGCGTCGTCGCGCTGCTCTCGGACTGGTTCCCGAAGACCACCGGCGAGATCGTCCACGTGGACGGCGGTCTGCACGCGATGGGTGCCTGACGGCTCCCGCATCCGTACGGCGACGGCCGCGCTTCCCCTTCCGGGAGGCGCGGCCGTCGCCGTTTCCGCGGGGCGGGCCCTTCGCGGGCCGGGCCCGCGCACTCGTTCAGATGTGCGGCGTCTGACCGGATCTTCCCGAGTCGAAAACCGGGACAGATGCCTGCAAACTGTCCAAGTCGGGATCTTCCCGGCTCCTGCGGGGAGGAGGTAGGAGTGCGCGCGAGACCGAGCCGAGCGGTATCGCTGCTGGTCACCTCGGTGATCCTGACCGGGCTCCTGGTCCCCGGGGCAGCCGCGCAGCCCGTGGGGGACGAGACCGCACACGGCCCGGAGGCCGCCCCGGCGGTGGTCGACCTCGCGGAGATCCCCGCCGAACCACCCGTACGGCCCCCGCCCGGCACCGAGCGGGAACTCTTCGGTGCGGACTGCGACACCGAGATCAACGGGTCACAGGTGACGGCGTACTGCCACAACAGCTATCCCGAGACCGACCTGGTGACCCTGCACGTGGAGTGCGACCGCTGGTGGGACGTGGACGGGGACGCCGCTCCCGTGGCCGTAGGCCCGGCCGGGCGGGTGGCCCTCGCCGGCCGCTGCTGGAAGGAAGTCCGCTCCGCCTGGGTCAGCCACCGGCGGTCCTGACCGCGTCCGCGTCCGCGTCCATGTCCACGGCCGTGCCCGTTTCCGCGTCCGCCCCCGTGCCCGTCTCCGCGGCCGCTCACTTGCCGAGGCAGGCGAACGGGTAGCCCGCCGCCTCCGAGGCCGCCGCGTCCCCGTCCCCCCGCCGGATCGCCTCGATCAGCCGGGAGTGGTCCAGATGGGCGGCGGGGTCCAGTTCCGCCCCGACGTCCGCCCGCAGCCAGTCGGCCACCAGGTCCCCGAGGTCCGCGTACAGCTCGATCAGCACGTCGTTGTGCGAGGCCGTCACCACGGCCATGTGCAGGCTCACGTCCGCCGCCACGAACAGTTCCGCGTCCCCGCTCGCCCAGGCCTCCTCGCGCCGCGCCAGCAGCGCGTCCAGCTGTACGAGGTCCCGCGCGGTCCGCCGCTCCGCCGCCAGCCGGGCCGCCGAGGACTCCAGCGTCGAGCGCAGCTCCGCGATGTGCCGCGGCTCGGCTCCGGCGAAGCGGCGGTGCATCACCCCGGCCAGCTCGCTGGTGGCCAGTACGTAGGTGCCCGAACCCTGCCGGATGTCGAGGAGCCCGTTGTGCGCGAGGGCCCGGACGGCCTCGCGCACCGTGTTGCGGGCGACGCCCAGCAGCTCCACCAGCTCCGGCTCGGTGGGGATGCGGGAACCGACCGGCCACTCGCCGGAGGTGATCTGGTTCCGCAGCTGGGCGATCACCTGGTCGACGAGGGCGGAGCGCCGTGGCGAGGTCAGCGGCATGGGTTCCTCTCAAGAGCAATTGGACAACCAATCATCCCATGATTCTATGATGGTTGAATGTCCGACGAAGAAATCCAGACCATGAGCCGCCCGCCGGTCGCCCGCACCCGCGCCGACCAGCGCTTTTCCTCCTCCGCCCACGTCACCCCCACGTGGCTCGGCCCGGTGCTCATCGTCGGAATCGTGCTGGCCGCCCTCAACCTGCGGCCCGCCATCACCAGCCTCGGCGCCCTCTTCGAGGAGACCCGCACGGGCCTCGGCATGAGCGGCACCGTCGCCGGACTCATCACCTCCGTCCCCGCCCTCTGCTTCGCCGTCTTCGGCGTCACCGCGCCCCGGCTCTCGCGCCGCTTCGGCCCCGCCGCCGTCGTCTGCGCCGGCATGGCCGCCGTCGCCACCGGCCTGCTGATCCGGCCCTTCGCCGACAGCGCCCCGGCCTTCCTCGCCGCCAGCGCCCTCTCCCTGGCCGGCATAGCCGTCACCAACGTCCTCCTCCCGGTCATCGTCAAGCGCTACTTCCCGGACCGCGTGGGCACGATGACCGGCCTGTACTCCATGGCCCTGGCCGCCGGCACCTCGCTCGCCGCCGCCGCGACCGTCCCGATGACCGCCGCCCTGGGCGGCAGCTGGCGTACCGGCCTGCTCGTCTGGGCCGTGCTCGCCCTGGCCGCCGTACTGCCCTGGCTGCCCATCGCCCGCGCCTCCCGCCGCGCCGAGCGGGCCGCCGCCGCACAGGAGGCGGCGGCACGCGGCGCCGTACCGGGCTCCGTACGCGCCGACGCGGGCCCGAAGATCGTCCGCAGCCGCACCGCCTGGGCCCTGGCCTGCTACTTCGGCCTCCAGGCCACCGGCGCCTACATCACCATGGGATGGCTCCCGCAGATCTTCCGCGACGCCGGGGTCTCCGCCTCCACCTCCGGCGTGCTGCTCGCCGTCACCATGGTCATGGGCGTCCCGCTCGCCTTCGTCATCCCGGGCCTGGCCGGCCGGATGAAGAACCAGGGCGCCATCGCCGCCGCCCTCGGCCTCTTCGGACTCGTCGGCTACCTCGGCCTCTACCTCGCCCCGGCCGCCGGCGCCTGGGCCTGGGCCCTCCTGCTCGGCGTCTCCAACTGCGCCTTCCCGCTCGTCATCACCCTGATCGGACTGCGCGCCAAGTCCCCGGCCGGAGTCGTCAAGCTCTCCGCCTTCGCCCAGTGCACCGGCTACCTCATCTCCATCCCCGGGCCGCTGCTCATCGGCACCCTCTACCAGCACAGCGGCGGCTGGGACCTGCCGCTCGCCCTGATGGCCGGACTCCTGGTCCCGCAGATCGCGCTGGGCATCCTGGCGGGCCGGGACCGCACCATCGAGGATGAATGCGGCATGCGAGACTGAGGGACATGTCGCCCGTACTCGAACCGAACCCCCAGGACGGCCGCAAGAAGTTCGGCCTCGTCCTCGGCGCGATGCTCGCCGTGACCGTGATCATCGCCGTCATCGCGACGATCGCCTCCCCCTGACACACCCGCCGCCGGTAGGGCTAGCCCCACCACCCCCTAGGGGGCCAGGCTCAGGGTGAAGTGGGGTGCGCCCCGGATGGGAACCGCTCCTTCGGATCCATAGATTCGAAGAGAACGATCCCGCTCCGGCCCGCACACCCACGGAGGCGGCCATGTCGGCCCCCACGCACTCCCGGTCCCTCCCCGCCGGCCCCCGCGCGGGCACCGGCGCCGACGCCCGTCTGCACTGGTGGGCGCTGGCCCTGCCCGCCCTCGGATTCGGCCTCCTCCTGCTCCTCCTCGCCGGGTCCGCCGAGGCCCACGCGGCTGCCGGGGAGGCCACCGGTCTGATCCACGTCACCCAGCAGCTGCTGCGCGCCGTCGGCTGATCCCGCGTGCGCCGGGGTGCGCCCCAGCACCGGGCGGCGGCCCTCCAACGCCCTGCGCCCCATGGCCCGTTTCATGCGAAGCTGGGAGCCATGAGCGCCGACACACCCCGCAGGATCGCCCTCCTCCGGCACGCCAAGGCCGACTGGCCGCAGGTGGCCGATCACGACCGCCCGCTGGCCGAGCGAGGCCGCAAGGACGCCCCGGCCGTCGGTCTGAAGCTCGCCGAGACCGGCATCGCCTTCGACCTGGCCCTCTGCTCCACCGCCGCCCGCACCCGCGAGACCTGGAAGCTCGCCGTCCAGGAGATGCCGCACCGGCCGAAGACCTCGTACGAGGAGCGGCTGTACGACGCCTCGCTGGGCGAGCTCATCGCCCTGCTGAACGAGACCTCCGAAGACGTCGCGGACCTCCTCGTCATCGGCCACAACCCGGGCATGCACGCCCTCGCCGACGCCCTCTCCGGGCGCGCCGAAGGCGACACCCTGGCGCGGATGAGCCGCACGGGATTCCCGACCGCGGCCCTCGCCGTCGTCTCCTTCACCGGCTCGTGGAAGTCCCTGGAACACGGGGTCGGCACGCTGCTGGACTTCTGGACCCCCAAGGACCACTGACCCCCAGCGCTGATCCACCCGGCGCTGACCCCCCAGCGCCGGCCGCTGACACGCGTACGGGCCCCGGCAGCAGTCCTGCCCGCCGGGGCCCGTACGTGTCTTCGCCCGCGCTCACGCCAGGTCGGCGGCCTCGACCTCTTCACGGGTGATGCCGAGCAGGTACAGCACCGCGTCCAGGAACGGCACGTTCACCGCGGTGTGCGCGGCCTCGCGGACCACCGGCTTCGCATTGAAGGCCACGCCCAGCCCGGCCGCGTTCAGCATGTCCAGGTCGTTGGCCCCGTCGCCGATCGCCACCGTCTGGGCCAGCGGTACCCCGGCCTCCGCGGCGAAGCGCCGCAGCAGCCGGGCCTTGCCCGCCCGGTCCACGATCTCGCCGGTGACCCGGCCGGTCAGCTTCCCGTCGACGATCTCCAAGGTGTTGGCGGAGGCGAAGTCCAGCCCCAGCCGCTCCCGCAGATCGTCCGTGACCTGCGTGAACCCGCCGGAGACCACACCGACCTGGTAGCCCAGCCGCTTCAGCGTGCGGATCAGGGTCCGGGCACCGGGGGTCAGCTGCACCTCGGAGCGGACCTTGTCCACCACCGAGGCGTCCAGCCCCGCCAGCAGCGCCACACGGGCGTGCAGCGACTGCTCGAAGTCCAGCTCGCCGCGCATGGCCCGCCCGGTGACCTCCGCGACCTCGGCCTCGCAGCCCGCGTGGGCGGCGAACAGCTCGATGACCTCGTCCTGGATCAGCGTCGAGTCCACGTCCATGACGACCAGCCGCTGGGCCCTGCGGTGCAGCCCGGCCGAGACCACGGCCACGTCCACGCCGATGTGCGCGGCCTCGGTGGCCAGCGCGGTGCGCAGCGGTTCCGTCTCGACGCCGGAGACGGCGAACTCCACGGCCGTCACCGGGTACTTCGCGAGCCGGAAGATGCGGTCGATGTTGCCGCCGGCCGAGGTGATCCGGGCGGCGATGGCCGCCGTGGACTCGGCGGTGAGCGGGTGCCCGAGCACGGTGACGTGCGAGCGGCCGCTGCCGCGCGGGCGGTTGTCACCCGTACCGGAGAGGATCTCGGCCTGCATCTTGAGTGACTCGGCCCAGCTGTGGACGGTGGCCCGCAGCGAGCCCTCGGTACCGGGGGCGGGCTGGGTGACCAGGGCGCACAGCACTATGCGGCCCCGGGTCACGACCTGTTCGATGTCGACGACGTCGACGGAGTAGGCGGCGAGGGTGTCGAACAGCCCGGCGGTGATCCCGGGACGGTCCTTGCCGAAGATCTTGACGAGGAGAGTGGGGGCGTCGGAGGTCTGCGAAGCGCTCATGGTGCTCTCACCGTATCTTCCCCGCCCGCGGGCCAGGACCCCCGTCCCACCCTCCGGGACCGGCGTCGCCCGGGGGCGTACGGCCGCGGGCGCGGTCCGCGCCCGCGGCCGGCCTCAGCGGCGTACGAGCAGGGCGACCGAGAGGCCCGAGACCTGCTGGAAGCTGGTCTGGGTGTAGCGGTCCTGAAGGGCCTTGGCGTGCTGGGGCAGGACGGTGCTGAAGGGGTCGCCGCCGTCGTCCTTGGAGACCAGCCAGATCCGCGGCGGCCGGGTGGCGTCCAGCGCGGCGGACGGGTCGCCGACCAGCGAGGGCCACAGGTCGTCGCGCTGCTCGCCGGTCTTGTCGAGCAGGACGTCGCGCGGCTTGATGTGCGGGGGCAGGTAGTACTGGACGCCGGTGTCCACGCCCCACCACACCTGGTCCCCCTGCTGCCCGTACGCCACCGCGTCGCCCGGCCGGTAGCCGGCGGCGACGACCCCGGCCGCCGCCCGGTAGTCCAGCGGTGCGAAGGGGGCCGGCTCGGGGTAGGTGTACGCGGCGTGCGAGAGCGGGCGGTGCATCGTGACGTGGTCCGGGAGGACCATCACCGCCAGCACCAGCAGCGCCGCCACCACGCCGCGTACGCGCACCAGGGCGATCCCGGCCCCGGCCATCACGGCCCAGGCGGGCAGCACGAAGAACAGGTACTTCGGCATGAAGTAGGAGACGTCGCCCCGCTGAGAGATCACCCAGATCGCGACCACGGGGAGCACGGCCGAGACGGTGCCGAAGAGGGCCGACCGCTTGCGGTCGCCGCCCCAGGCCAGGGCCGCGGCCAGGAACAGCGCGGCGGCCAGCGCGGTGCTGGAGAAGACCTGCGGCCAGATGCCGGCCAGGTCGCTCAGCCGCGGCCGGGGGATCCAGCTGATCTGGCGCCCGGCCTGCCCGCCGCCGAGCCTGATCAGCGGGTACGTCGAGGCCACGCCGAGGGCGGCCGCCACGGCGAAGCCGATCGGGATCCGCCGGTTGCCGCGGTCCTTCCACCAGTACAGCGCCACTCCGAAGGCGTGCGCGCCGAGGAAGACCAGGGACACGAGGTGGAGGTAGCCGGCGGCCGCCACCGACACCGCGTAGAAGGACCAGCGCACCGGCCCCGGCCGCTCCAGCGCCCGCAGCAGCAGAAGCAGCGCCGCCGCGGCGACCAGCACCACGAGGGCGTAGGACCGGGCCTCCTGCCCGTATCGGGTGACGGCCGGGATCAGCGCGAACACCAGGCCGGCGGTGATCCCGGCCCGCGCGCCGAACATCCGCCTGCCCGCCAGGGCCACACAGCCCGCCGCCGCGGCCATGGCCAGCACGGTGGGCAGTCGGAGCGTCGCCGGGGATTCGCCGAAGAAACCGATCCAGTAGTGCAGCAGCAGGTAGTAGGCGCCGTGTACGGCGTCCACGCTGTGGAGCATGTCCAGCAGCGCGCCGGTGGGCCGCCGGACCACCGTGAGGGTGGCCAGCTCGTCGTGCCAGAGCACAGGGGTGCTGATCCGGAACAGCCCGGTGGCCAGGGTCGCCAGTACGGGCAGCAGCCAGACCAGCCCGGATATCGGCCGGCGCCGGATGGCCCGCCGCGCTCTGCGGGCGGCGCTGCGAGGGCCGAGCGGCTGGGCCGGTCGCTCGGTCTCGGCCGTCGCGGCGTGATCTGTACGCGTCATTGCAGTCCTGGAGGTGGTGCCGGGCGGCGCGGCGGAAGCGGAGGTGTCGGACAGCCATTCTGCCGGGGCCGGGGTGCGGGTGCGGACCCGGGACGCCCCACTGTGAGGGAAATCCTGTAGGACGCCGGCCCGCTCGCGGCTCCGATCGTGCCGGCCCCGGCCGTCACGGCGTGCGGGCGAGACGTCCCTTTATCACACTCTCCGGGCGGCTTTCGGCCCCCGCCGACACGCCGCCACGGACAGCCGGACAGGCCCGGATTCCACTTGTGGCCGCGGGCCTGAAATAGTTCCCCCCGATGTTCGCCATCCCTAGACTCCCTGACGCAGGGGGATTCTCGGGGGACTTAAGTGGGGCTGGAGTGCCGGAACTCGTACTGGAATTGAACGGACGGACCTGGACGCTTGATCCGTCCAGGTCGTACTCCCTGGGGCGAGACCCCCAGGGCGATGTGGTGATCGATGACGCACGGGTGTCGTGGCGACACGCCACCATCAGCTGGAACGGCCGTGGTTGGGGCATTGAGGACCACGGCAGCACCAACGGCACGTACCTGCACGGGGCTCGGGTCCAGCAGGCCGAACTCGTGCCCGGCACGCCGGTCTTCCTGGGCAACGCGACCGACGGCCCGCGGCTGAATCCCGTCGGGGCGGCGGCGCCCGCGCAGGCGGCGGCCCAGCAGCCCCAGCACGCGCAGGCGTACGCACAGCCTCAGGCCCCGGCCTACCAGGCCCCGCAGCAGCAGGCGCAGCAACAGCAGCCCCAGCAGGCCTGGCAGCAGCAGGCTCCGCAGCAGCAGCAGCAGCCGCAGGCGCACGTCCCGCACCAGCAGGGCGGCGGCCCCGCCGCCTCCCACCCGGCGCAGGGCGCGGCACCCGGCTACAACGACCGCAGCCCGACCACGTTCCACCAGCTGTCGCTGGGCCACGTCATGCGCATCGGCCGTGCGCTGGAGAACGAGCTGGTCGTCTCCGACCTCCAGGTCTCCCGCCACCACGCCGAGTTCCGCTCGATGCCCGGCGGCCGCTTCGAGATCCACGACCTCGGCAGCCACAACGGCACGTACGTCAACGGCCAGCCGCTGCCCAAGTCCGGCACCGTCCTGCTCGGCCCGAACGACATCGTCGGCGTCGGCCACTCGACGTTCCGGATCGTCGGCGACCGCCTCGAGGAGTTCGTCGACACCGGCGAGGTCTCCTTCTCGGCCCGCCACCTCACGGTCACGGTCGACGGCGGCAAGCAGATCCTCAAGGACGTCACCTTCGGCGTCCCGGAGAAGTCGCTCATCGGCGTCATCGGACCCTCCGGTTCCGGCAAGTCGACCCTGCTCAAGGCGCTGACCGGCTACCGGCCCGCCAACCAGGGCGACGTCCTGTACGACAACCGCAACCTGTACAAGCAGTTCGCGGAGCTCCGCCAGCGCATCGGCCTGGTCCCGCAGGACGACATCCTGCACAAGGAGCTGCGGGTCCGCACGGCCCTCAAGTACGCGGCCAAGCTCCGCTTCCCCGGCGACACCGCCGAGTCCGAGCGGGCCGCCCGTATCGACGAGGTGCTGCGCGAGCTCAAGCTCGACATCCACAAGGACAAGAAGATCACCGCGCTCTCGGGCGGTCAGCGCAAGCGCGTGTCCGTGGCGCTGGAGCTGCTCACCAAGCCGTCGCTGATCTTCCTGGACGAGCCCACCTCCGGCCTCGACCCGGGCATGGACCGCGACGTCATGCAGCTGCTGCGCGGCCTCGCCGACGACGGCCGCACGGTCCTCGTCGTCACGCACTCGGTCGCCGAGCTGGCCATCTGCGACAAGCTGCTGGTCATGGCCCCGGGCGGTTCCGTCGCCTACTTCGGCCCGCCGGACGAGGCGCTGAACTTCTTCGGCTACACCACGTGGGCGGACGTCTTCTCGGCCTTCGAGAACTACCGCGACTACGACTGGGCCGGCCGCTGGAAGGGCTCCCAGCACTACCAGCTGTACGCCGCCGACATCGACGCCGTCGCCCCGCAGTCCGTCGCGATGCCGACCCCGCAGCAGATGAACCCGCCGAAGCCGCAGGCCTGGGGCTCCCAGCTGTTCACGCTGATGTTCCGCTACCTGTCGGTGATCGCGTCCGACAAGGGCTTCATGGCCCTGATGCTGATCCTCCCGGCCGTCCTGGGGGTGGTCTCCACGGTCATCCCGGCGACGTTCGGCCTCGCGCCCCCGAAGCCGCCGTCCAACTTCAACGGCGACGCCGGCACGATCATGCTGATCATCTGCGTCGGCATGTGCTTCTCGGGCGCCGCGAACTCGGTCCGCGAACTGATCAAGGAACGGGTGATCTACGAACGTGAGCGCGCGACCGGCCTGTCCCGGTCGGCGTACCTCATGTCGAAGGTGATCGTCCTCGGCCTGATCACCGCCGTCCAGGCCGTGATCATCTGCGGGATCGGCTTCTTCCCGCGCGACCTGCCCGCCGAGGGCCTGCTCATGCCGCCGGCCGTCGAGCTCTGCCTGTCGGTCACGGCGCTCGGCTTCACCTCGATGATGTTCGGCCTCGTGATCTCCTCGCTGGTGAAGACCTCCGAGAAGACCATGCCGCTGCTGGTCATGTTCGCGATCGTCCAGGTCGTCTTCACCGGCATCCTGTTCCAGGTGTACGACTCCCCGGGCCTGGAGCAGTTCGCCTGGCTGATGCCGTCCCGCTGGGCCGTCGCCGCCGCGGGCACCACGCTGAACCTCGGCGTGCTCATGCCGCCGTGGGACCGCGAGAACCCGACCAACACCGACCCGCTCTGGGACGCCACGGTCGGCCAGTGGAGCCTGGACATCACCGTCCTGCTCGTCATGGGCATCGCCTGCGGCTTCCTGGTGGCGCGCCTGCTGCGCCGCCACGAGCCCGAGGTCATGCGCAAGTAGAACCGCGCACGGCGTGCGACACCGCGCCGCGCACCACGCAGGAACGCCTCAGGGCGGCCACCGGAAGTCCGGGGGCCGCCCTGAGGCGCGTGGGGGGTCAGATCGCCACAGGCTCAGTACGCGCTGTTGACGTTGTCCATCGAGCCGTAGCGGTCGGCCGCGTAGTTGCAGGCGGCGACGATGTTGGCGACCGGGTCGTACTGGTCGAACTTGGTGCCCTTGACGTGGTACGCCTTGAAGGTCGGGAGGATGACCTGGAGCAGACCCTTGCTGGGGATGCCGTTCTGGGCGTTGATGTCCCAGTTGTTGATCGCCATCGGGTTACCGCTGGACTCACGCATGATGTTCTTGTGGATACCGGCGTAGGTGCCCGGAATGCCCTCCTTCTTCATGATGAAGAGGGCTTCCTTGATCCAGCCGTCCAGGTTGTTCGCGAAGACGGGGGTGCGGGCGGCGGAACGGCTCGCGGCAGCCTTCTGCTCGCGGGCCTTCTTCGCCGCGGTCTCGGCCTTGGCCTTCTCGGCGTCCGTCGCCTTCTTGGCGGCGACGACCTGCTGCACGGAGAGGTGCTGCTGTACGGCCTTCGTCTGCGCGCCCTCGATGGCCTGGGTCCAGGCGACGGGGGCGATGGCGACCGTCTGGGCCTCTGCGGCGCCGGACGGGACCAGGGAGAAGGCGACGGCGGCGGCACTGAGCGTGGCGACACCGGCAAGGGACAGCTTGTGTGCCTTCGTCAGACGACTGTGACCGGGAGTGCTGGAAGCAGACATGGCGGGGCAACCTCTTCGAATAGCGGGGGCCGCAGGAAGGCGCCGCGAGGATCCGGGGATCCGCGGCGCTGTGCGACGGGAGCAATTCTTAGCGGCGGCAAAATCGCCTGGCAAAGGTGTGACCTACGATCCCGCTTAGTGGATCACGCACCGGCGCCGAGGCCGGAATTCCGGCCTCGGCGCTACGCCCGCCCGTGCTGACGGGACCTTTACCTGTCCACTAGGCGTCTTCGTAAGTGACGTGCGTCCTATGCGCGGGCTCACATCGGGCACGTAACAGT
The DNA here is from genome assembly GCF_040652415.1 of Streptomyces sp. NPDC048255. Classification (NCBI taxonomy): domain Bacteria; kingdom Bacillati; phylum Actinomycetota; class Actinomycetes; order Kitasatosporales; family Streptomycetaceae; genus Streptomyces; species Streptomyces sp. NPDC048255. The sequence continues at coordinate 20,265 of NZ_JBEZMA010000049.1, read as the reverse complement.
CTCACCATGAGTTGCTACAGCAATTCAATCAGTCACCGGTCTCATCCTTGAGTAGCAGATGGACGTCCCCGAACTCGTGCCAGAGGCAGAGCCGGGCCACCGCCTCCGCATACCCACGGCGTACCGCGGCACGCCCGGCGACCGCCTCCAGCATCAGCAGATGGGACGCCCCGGGCTCGTGCAGCCCGGTCAGCAGCCCGTCCACCACCCGCACCCCGCGCTCCGGCGTCACCACCAGATCCGTCCAGCCCCCGGCCGCCCGCACCACCCCGGCCCCGTCCGCGGCCGACTCCAGCGCCCGTACCGCCGTGGTCCCCACCGCGATCACCCTCCCGCCCGCGGCCCTGGCGGCGTTCACCAGCCACGCCGTCGTCGCGGGCACCTCGTACCGCTCCGGGTACGGCGGCTCGTGCGCCTCCTGCGAGGCCACCCCCGTGTGCAGGGTCAGCGGCGCGAACTGCACCCCGCCGCTCACCAGCCGCGCCACCAGCTCCGCGGTGAAGGGCCGCGCCGCGCTCGGCATCTCCGCGGACCCCGCCCCGTCGGCGCCCGGCACCGCGAACACCGTCCGGTACGCCGACAGCGGCTGGTCCCGCTCCGTGTACGCGTACCGGATCGGCCGCCCGTACGCCTGCAGGAGCCCCGGTACGTCCGCCCGCGCCGCGCCGCCGGGCCCCGCGGGTCCGAGGGGCCGCGCCCACCACAGCCGGTCCGCCCCGGCCGCCAGGGGCTCCTCCAGCAGGAGCCGGTGCCCGCCGGGCAGCTCCACCACCGCCCCGGCGGGCCCGTTGGCGCGCGGCCCGGTCGTCCCCCGCCCGACCGGGTCCCGCAGTTCCACCGCCCAGCGACCCTCCCCGGACTCCGCCCCCGGGTACTCCCCGTCACCCCGCGTCGAGAAGTGCACCACCACGTCCTCGCCGCCCAGCCGCCCGTCCACGGCGGCCGCCAGCGTGGCCGAGGTGTTCACCACCAGGACGTCCCCGGCCCGCAGCAGCCGCGGCAGCTCGCGGAAGGCGTGCAGCGACACCCGCTCACTGCCCCGGGAGACCAGCAGCCGCACCGCGTCCCGCCCCAGTCCCGGCCCGCGCTGCTCGGCGGGCACCCGGGCCGAAAGGCCTGGCGGAATGTCCGTTATATACAGTCCCTTCTCCGGTAGAGCCGAACCCCCGCCACCCCCGGCCCGCCTCCTCACCGCACACCCCCCGCCGTGCCGTGAGGTTCGGCCCCCGCCGTGCCGCCGGGTTCGGCCCCGGCGGTTCCGACGACCCCGGGGACCGGCCCACCGGGTTCCGCGTCCGGCCTGCCGCCATCGCCGCCGGCCCCGGCCCCGCCCCCGGCCCCGCCCCGCTCCTCGTCCGCCCGGCCCGCCGCCAGGCGATCGGCCGTGTACCGCCCGCTCGGCAGCCGCTCCGCCACCAGCCGCAGCAGCAGCGGAGCCACCTCCTCCGGCGTCGGCATCCCCGTCAGGTCCTCCTCCGGCTCGGCCGCCGCCATCATCCGCGTCCGCATCGAACCCGGATCCGCCCACCACACCCGCAGCCCCGGCTCCTCCACCGCCAGCACGCCCGACATCAGATCCCCGGCCGCCTTCGTCGCCCCGTACGCCCCCCACGTCTCGTACGCCACGACCGCCGCGTCCGAGCTGATGTTCAGCACCGCCCCCGCCTCCGCGGCCCGCAGCAGCGGCAACCCCTCCTGGATCAGCCCGAGCGGCCCCACCACGTTGACCTCGAAGGCCTCGCGCAGCCCGTCCAGCGAGTGCACCGCCAGCGGCACCAGCGGCTCCGCCCCCAGCACTCCCGCGTTGTTCACCAGCAGGTCCAGCCCGCCCAGCTCCCCGGCCGCCCCCACCAGGGCCGCCCGGTGCTCCGGCGAGGACACGTCCCCGGCCAGCGAGCTCACCCTGACCCCCGCCGCCCGCGCCGACCGGGCCGTCTCCTCCAGGGCCCGCTCACCCCGCGCACTCAGTACGAGGTCCCAGCCGCGCGCCGCCAGCTCCCCGGCCAGCGCCCGGCCCAGCCCCCGCGAGGCCCCCGTCACCATCGCCACCGCCATGACCGCACCTTGCCTTCCGTCCCGCCCAGCAGATGCCCCCAACCTAGGAACCCGGCACCCGCCGCCGCCTCGGCCGCAGGACCCACCCCGGGCGGTCCCTTGGCCCTACGCCCAGCCCTACGTCCCGGGCCCGATCCCGCGGCCGACCCCCGCGGGTACGGTGAGCCCATGCACCGACCCCGCAGCGGCCTGGCCGCCGTCAGCACCGCGCTGCTCGCCATGAGCCGCACGCTGGAGGTGCGCGACGTCCTGCGCACGATCGTGGTCTCGGCCCGCGAGCTGCTGGACGCCGAGTACGCGGCCCTGGGCGTGCCCGACGACCACGGGGGCTTCGCCCAGTTCGTCGTGGACGGCATCACCGAGGAGCAGTGGCGCCGCATCGGCCCGCTGCCCCGCCAGCACGGCATCCTCGCCGCGATGCTCCACCAGGACGGCGCCGAGCGCCTGGCCGACGTGCGCAAGGACCCGCGCTTCGAGGGCTGGCCCGCCGCCCACCCGGAGATGTCCGACTTCCTCGGCCTGCCGGTCCGGGACGGCGAGGAGACCCTCGGCGCCCTCTTCCTCGCCAACAAGCGCTGCCCGCGCCCCGGAGCCGGCTGCGGGTTCACCGAGGAGGACGAGGAACTCCTGGCCCTCCTCGCCCAGCACGCCGCGATCGCCCTCACCAACGCCCGGCTCTACGAGCGCAGCCGCGAGCTCACCATCACCGAGGAACGCTCCCGCCTCGCCCACGAGCTGCACGACGCCGTCAGCCAGAAGCTCTTCTCGCTCCGCCTCACCGCCCAGGCCGCCGCCGCCCTGGTGGACCGCGACCCGGCCCGCGCCAAGGACGAACTCCAGCAGGTCGCCGCCCTCGCGGCGGAGGCCGCCGACGAACTGCGGGCCGCCGTGACCGAGCTGCGCCCGGCCGCGCTCGACGAGGACGGTCTCGTGGCCACCCTCCGCACCCACGTCCAGGTGCTCGACCGCGCCCACACCGCGCACGTCACCTTCACCTGCGAAGGCGTACGGGCCCTCCCCGCGGCCCAGGAGGAAGCGCTGCTGCGCGTCGCCCAGGAGGCCCTCCACAACGCCCTGCGCCACTCGGGCGCGGACCGCGTCGAGGTCACGCTGGCCCGGACGCGCGCCGGCGGAGCCGTACTGAAGGTCATCGACCCGGGCCGGGGCTTCGACCCCCGTACGGTCCGCAGGGCGGGCCGCCACCTGGGCCTGGTCTCCATGCGGGACCGCGCGGGCGGCGTCGGCGGGCGGCTCGAGGTGCACTCGGAGCCCGGCAGGGGCACCACGATCGAGATGGAGGTCCCGGGTGGCTGACACACCCCCCGTCCGCGTCCTGCTGGTCGACGACCACCAGGTGGTCCGGCGCGGCCTGCGCACCTTCCTGGAGGTCCAGGACGACATCGAGGTGGTCGGCGAGGCCGCCGACGGCGAGGAGGGCATCGCCCGCGCCGAGGAGCTGCGGCCCGACGTGATCCTGATGGACATCAAGATGCCGGGCACCGACGGCATCGAGGCACTGCGCAGGCTGCGCGAGCTGGCGAACCCGGCGCGGGTGCTGATCGTCACCAGCTTCACGGAGCAGCGGACCGTGGTCCCGGCCCTGCGGGCGGGCGCCGCCGGATACGTCTACAAGGACATCGACCCCGAGGCCCTGGCCCGGGCCATCCGCTCCGTCCACGCCGGCCACGTACTCCTCCAGCCGGAGGTGGCCGTGGCACTCCTCTCCCAGGAGGACCGGAGCCCCTCGCCCGGCCGCAGCGGCTCCCTGACCGACCGGGAACGGGAGGTGCTCTCCCTCATCGCGGACGGCCGCTCGAACCGCGAGATCGCCCGGGCGCTGGTCCTGTCCGAGAAGACGGTCAAGACGCACGTGTCGAACATCCTGATGAAGCTCGACCTCGCGGACCGCACCCAGGCGGCGTTGTGGGCGGTCAGGCACGGAATCGCCGAGTGAACCGACCGGTCTGAGATTCATACGGTCGGGTGTATGTCGCCCACATGGCGTATCCCGGGGGCGGGGCGGCCGTTCTCCATGGCGTGCCGCGACGGCTGGTCGCGGCAGACGTACTGGAGGACGAGAACGTGAAGAACTTCAAGAAGGCCGCCACCGTCACCATGATCGCGGGTGGCCTCCTCGCCGCCGGCGCCGGTGTCTCCTCGGCGCACGGCGGTGCGTCGGCGGAGGGCGAGGCCCTGAACTCGCCCGGCGTGGCCTCCGGGAACCTGCTCCAGGTCCCCGTGCACGTCCCGGTGAACGTGGTCGGCAACACGGTCACCGTGATCGGCCTGCTGAACGGTGCCTTCGGCAACACGGGCGTCAACGCCTGATTGCGCTGCTCGCACTGCTCCGCAGGCTTCGCACCGCTGCGCCGGACTCCGTCCGGCGGGCGGCGAGGACCCACGGGGCAGGCGCACTGCTCCGGCCCCGCTTCCCCCCTCTCCCCGGGAAGCGGGGCCGCGGCATTCCGGGCCCGGCACATCAAGCCCGGGCCTCACACCTCAAGCCGGGGCCCGGCACATCAGGCCGGGACATATCAAGCCCCGCCGGCGTTTGCGGCGCGGGGTCTGGGGCGGAGCCCCAGGAGCCCCGGCGCAGCCCGGCCCATCCGGCGCAGCCCAGCCCCCACCCCACCCCAGCCAAAGGCACGGCCGGACCCGCCGGCCAAGCCCTACCGCCCACGCTCCTCAACGGCCGAGTTGTACGCCGCGACGAGCGCCCGCCGAGCCACCCGCTCCACCGGACGCAAGGCCTCCGCCCGCGCCGCCATCTCCGACGCGGCCACCGCGCCCCCGTGCCCGTTCTCGTACGCCAGCGACACCAGCAGGTCCACCCGCTGCGCCAGCGCCAGCACCCGTACCGCCCGCGGCGGATACCCCGGCGCCAGTACCTCGCCGCCCGCCTCCGCCCGGGCCCGGTACGCCGACAGCGCGGCCTCCGCCACCGGGCCGGAGCCCGCCACGTCCAGCCGGGTCAGCACCTCGGTCGCCTCGCGCAGCGCCTCCGCCAGTTCCCGTTCCGCCTCGCTCAGCGACGGCACGTCCGCCGGGGGTGCCTCCCGTACCGGCAGGCAGTGCCAGGTCACCGACACGTGCAGGTCACCCGCGGGCCCGGCCTCCGCCACCTCCGGCACCAGCCCCAGCGCCGCCCCCACCGCGACGACGGCCTCCTCGGCCTCCAGCGCCCGCGCGTTGAACTCCGGCGGCCCGCTCAGCCCCAGCGGATGCCCCGGCGCAGGCAGGGCCACCCGCAGGCCGGTGACCCCCAGCGCCCGCATCCGCCCCAGAGCCAGCGTGAGCCCCACAGGTCCCGATTCCCCCGGCAGCCCCACCACCCGGTGCACGGCGTCCTCGCCCACGATCGACGAACCGGCCTCGTCGGGCGAGACCAGACCGGCCAGCAGCGCGTTCCCCCAGGCGGCCAGCCGCCCTGAACGTGGTTCGAAAAGCATCCCCCTACTTTACGGATCGGTTCCGGCACCGGGCCCCGGCCCCGGACCCCTCCCGCAGTGGCGTAGGTTTTCCCCTGGGGCTGCGTCTACCGGCGCACAGAGAACCGTGACTGCAAGGGGTGACAACACGCTCATGAGCGATGTTCTGGAACTGGTGGACGTATCCGTGGTCCGCGAGGGCCGGGCTCTGGTGGATCAGGTCTCCTGGTCGGTCAAGGAGGGCGAGCGCTGGGTGATCCTCGGCCCCAACGGCGCCGGCAAGACCACCCTGCTGAACCTCGCCTCCAGCTACCTGTTCCCCACCAAGGGCAGCGCCACCGTCCTCGGCAGCACCCTCGGCCGGGTGGACGTCTTCGAGCTGCGCCCCCGCATCGGCATGGCCGGCATCGCGATGGCCGACAAGCTCCCGAAGAGGCAGACCGTCCTGCAGACCGTCCTGACCGCCGCCTACGGCATGACGGCGACCTGGCAGGAGGAGTACGAGGACATCGACGAGCAGCGCGCCCGCGCCTTCCTCGACCGCCTCGGCATGACGGAATACCTCGACCGGAAGTTCGGCACCCTCTCCGAGGGCGAGCGCAAGCGCACGCTGATCGCCCGCGCCCTGATGACCGACCCCGAGCTGCTGCTCCTCGACGAGCCCGCCGCCGGCCTGGACCTCGGCGGCCGCGAGGACCTCGTACGCCGCCTCGGCCGCCTCGCCAGCGACCCGCTCGCGCCCTCCATGGTCATGGTCACTCACCACGTCGAGGAGATCGCCCCCGGCTTCACCCACGTCCTGATGATCCGTCAGGGCAAGGTCGTCACCGCCGGACCGATCGACCTCGAACTGACCTCGCGCAACCTCTCGCTGTGCTTCGGTCTCCCGCTGATCGTCGAGCGCAACGGCAACGACCGCTGGACCGCCCAGGGCCTCCCCCTGAGGTAGTACCCGGCCCCCGCACCCTGTCCGGACCGCGCCCCACCGACCTACCATGACCATGTGGACGACATCGACGCATGGGTGTGGTGGCTGATCGGCGCGGTCGGACTGGGCATTCCCCTCGTCCTCACCGCGATGCCGGAGTTCGGCATGTTCGCCGTCGGCGCGGTGGCGGCCGCCGTCACGGCGGCCCTCGGCGGGGGAGTGGTGGCGCAGGTCCTCGTCTTCGTGATCGTCTCGGTCGCCCTCATCGCCGTCGTACGGCCCATCGCCAACCGCCACCGCGACCAGCGGCCCCAACACCGCAGCGGGATCGACGCGTTGAAGGGCAGGAGCGCCGTCGTCCTCGAACGCGTCGACGGCAGCGGCGGCCGCATCAAGCTCGCCGGCGAGATCTGGTCGGCGCGCACCCTCGACGCGGACAGCAGTTTCGAACCGGGCCAGTCCGTGGACGTCGTGGAGATCGACGGGGCCACCGCCGTCGTGATGTGACAAGCAGCCTGCTCGCAGCCCCCGGGTCTGCGAGACTCCGCTCAACGGGGCAGCACAGACAGCCGGAAGGGCACGGGGAACCGCATGCAACCGATCATCATCGTCCTGATCATTCTGGTGGTTCTGGTCTTCATCGCACTGGTCAAGACGATCCAGGTGATCCCGCAGGCCAGCGCCGCCATCGTCGAGCGGTTCGGCCGCTACACCCGCACCCTCAACGCGGGCCTCAACATCGTCGTCCCGTTCATCGACTCGATCCGCAACCGGATCGACCTCCGCGAACAGGTCGTCCCCTTCCCGCCGCAGCCCGTCATCACCCAGGACAACCTCGTCGTCAACATCGACACGGTCATCTACTACCAGGTGACCGACGCACGCGCGGCGACGTACGAAGTGGCCAGCTACATCCAGGCCATCGAGCAGCTCACCGTCACCACCCTCCGCAACATCATCGGCGGCATGGACCTGGAGCGGACCCTGACCTCCCGCGAGGAGATCAACGCGGCCCTGCGCGGCGTCCTCGACGAGGCCACCGGCAAGTGGGGCATCCGCGTCAACCGAGTCGAGCTCAAGGCCATCGAGCCGCCGACCTCCATCCAGGACTCGATGGAGAAGCAGATGCGCGCCGACCGCGACAAGCGCGCCGCGATCCTCCAGGCCGAAGGTGTCCGGCAGTCCGAGATCCTGCGCGCCGAGGGTGAGAAGCAGTCCTCCATCCTGCGCGCCGAGGGTGATGCCAAGGCCGCCGCCCTGCGCGCCGAGGGCGAGGCGCAGGCCATCCGTACGGTCTTCGAGTCCATCCACGCCGGCGACGCCGACCAGAAGCTCCTCGCCTACCAGTACCTCCAGATGCTCCCGAAGATCGCCGAAGGCGACGCCAACAAGCTCTGGATCGTGCCGAGCGAGATCGGCGACGCCCTCAAGGGCCTCTCCGGTGCCATGGGCAACTTCGGCCCCATGGGCGGGGGTTCGGGCTTCAACCCGCAGAACTCCGGCAAGGACGGCGGCGGCATCCCCGCCGCACGGGACAAGGACGCCGCGGACCGCCGCGAACAGCCCCCCATCGACTGACCCCGGGCCACGGACGGACCGTCCCCTCCTGCATGATCAGTGAGGCCCCTCGACCTTCATGGCGGGGAGGCGACTCACTCATGCAAAGGGGACGACCCAGCCCATGTCCATCTGGGAATCACTCGCGGTCTTCGCCGCCGGCATCGGCGCGGGCACCATCAACACCATCGTCGGCTCCGGCACGCTCATCACCTTCCCGGTGCTGCTGGCCACCGGCCTGCCGCCGGTCACCGCCAACGTGTCCAACACCCTCGGCCTGGTGCCCGGCGCGATCAGCGGGGCCATCGGCTACCGCAAGGAGCTCCAGGGCCAGCGCTCGCGCATCCTGCGCCTCGGCGCCGTCTCACTCGTCGGCGGACTCGCGGGCGCCGTCCTGCTCCTCACCCTGCCGTCCGACTCCTTCGACACGATCGTGCCCGTCCTCATCGGGCTCGCCCTCGTGCTCGTCATCGTCCAGCCCCGCCTCGCCAAGGCCCTGCGCCGCCGGCAGGACGCCGCGGGCGGAGACACCGGCCACCCCGACGGCGGACCCGCGCTGATGGGCGGCATGCTGTTCGCCAGTGCCTACGGCGGCTACTTCGGCGCCGCCCAGGGCGTCCTCTACATAGGCCTGATGGGCCTGCTGCTCCGCGAGGACCTGCAACGCGTCAACGCGGTGAAGAACGTCCTCGCCGCGATGGTGAACGGCATCGCGGCCGTCCTCTTCCTCTTCGTCGCCGAGTTCGACTGGACGGCCGTCCTGCTCATCGCCGTCGGCTCCACCATCGGCGGCCAGATCGGCGCCAAGGTCGGCCGCCGCCTCCCGCCGAACGTCCTGCGCGCGGTCATCGTGACGGTCGGAATCCTCGCGATCGTCCAGCTGCTCGTCCGCTGAGCGACGTAGCAGAGATACGTCGCCCAGCGGGGCCGGACAAGGCCCCGGACGGGGCACACGAGCCGTCGGGAACGCGGCGGGAGCGCGTCCGGGCTAGGCCGAGCGCTCCAGCCAGTCCGGCAGCGCGTCCCGCCCCGCCACTCCCAGGGCGAGCAGCATGGCATCGGCCGGAGACGGCACGAAGGGCTTCCGGAGCAGAGGCATCCCCGCCTCCTCCGGAGTCCTGGCCGCCTTGCGGTGGTTGTCCTCGGCACAGGAGGCCACCGTGTTCAGCCAGGTGTCCCCGCCCCCCTGGGCCCGCGGAAGTACGTGGTCCACGGTCGTCGCGCGTTTCCCGCAGTACGCGCACCGGTGCTGGTCCCGGACCAGCACCCCCCTCCGCGACCAGGGAGCATGTCTTCGGAAGGGCACCCGGACGTACCTGCAGAGCCTGATCACCCGGGGCATCGGAAGCTCCATGGTGGCGGCGCGCACACGCAGCTCGGGATGGGACTGCTCGACGACGGCCTTGTCCTGAAGGACCAGGACCACCGCCCGGTTCAGGGTCACCGTCGACAGCGGCTCGAAGCTCGCATTCAGCACCAGCGTGTCCCGCATCTCGCCCACCTCCCGTGTGCAGGCCCGCGACCACTGTGGCGGCGGGGCCCGCAACCACTCTGGTCGCGCGCGCCACGCGGGACAACGCAATAAAAATGCCCGGTCCTGGCCGTCTTTAGACCAGGACCGGGCAAACGCTGTGCGAAGAATCAGCCGACAGGACCCTCGTACTCACCGATGAGTTGGGCCCGCCCGAGCGTGTGGAACCGCAGATTGAACCCGACGACGGCGGGAGACGCCCCGTCATCGGGGCCCAGCTTCTCCTTGTCCACGGCGTACACGGTGAACACGTACCGGTGCCGCTCCCCGGCCGGTGGCGCCGCCCCGCCGAAGCCCTTCGTCCCGTAGTCGTTGCGCACCTGCACGGCGCCCGCGGGCAGCCCCTCGAACGCGCCGCTGCCTGCCCCGGCCGGCAGCTCGGTGACCGAGACCGGCAGATCGAAGAGCACCCAGTGCCAGAACCCGCTGCCCGTCGGCGCGTCCGGGTCGAAGCACGTCACGGCGAAGCTCTTCGTCCCCTCCGGGAACCCCTCCCACCGCAACTGGGGCGAGAGGTCGCCACCCGACTTGACCTGAGCGTCGTCCAGTTCCGCACCCGGAGCCAGATCGGCGCTCGTCACGGTGAAGGCGTGCACCTCGGGGTGGAAATCATGCGGGAGCGGCGGCCTTTTCAGCTCGGACACGACGGAAACCTCCTGGGTGATCGAAAAGGGTCCGCCCCGGAGCTTAGGGGCTGCCGCCGTGATCCCACGGCATTAGGCAACGACGGAACGAGGCAACGACGGAGCCCAACGCACGGAACCGGTCAGAACCAGTTCCGCTGCGACCCCACGGACGCGATCCACTGGTTCAGGTACGCCGCCCAGTCGGTCTCCTGGTACGACTGCAGGCCCACCTGGAAGCAGCGGTAGGTGTCACTGCCCTCGCTGAACAGCCCCGGCTTCTTGTCCATCTCCAGGACCACGTCCATCTCCCGGCCGTCCGAGACGAAGGTCAGCTCGACCTGGTTCAGCCCCCGGTACTGCGACGGCGGCAGGAACTCGATCTCCTGGAAGAAGGGAAGCGTCTGGCGCGTACCGCGGATGTGACCGCGCTCCATGTCCGCACTGCGGAAGGTGAAGCCCAGCTGGCGGAAGGCATCCAGGATCGCCTGCTGCGCCGGCACCGGGTGCACGTGGATCGAGTCCAGGTCGCCGGCGTCCACCGCGCGCGCGATCTCCAGCTCGGTGCTGACCCCGATGTTCATCCCGTGCAGGTGCTGACCCCCGAAGTGGGTGATCGGCGTCTCCGCCGGGATCTCCAGCCCGAAGGGCACCACGTGCAGCGCGCCCGCCTGCACCTGGAAGGCACCGCCGAGGCGCTGCTTGCTGAAGACGATGTCCTGCTTGTACTCCTGGTCACCGCCCTCGACCTCGACCCGCGCCTGCAGCCCGACGGACAGCCCCTCGATCTGCTGCTCCACGGACCCGCCCTGGATCCGGACCTCGCCCTGGACGATGCCGCCCGGGACGACGTTCGGCTCGGTGATGACCGTGTCCACCGAGGCACCACCGGCACCCAGGCTCGCGAACAGCTTCCTGAACCCCATGCTCAAACTCCCCTGCTACGGATCTAAGGATCTGGCGACTACGTCGCGACTACCCCTTACCAACGCGGAACCTTAGGCCCCGGTTGCAGGTGTAGGCGTTCCACTACGCTCGACCGGATGAGCGCGCGACCTGACCGTACGCCCCTGCCCCGGTCCTTCTTCGACCGCCCGGTCCTCACCGTGGCCCCGGACATCCTCGGCCGCACCCTGGTCCGCCGCACCCCGGAAGGCCCTATCGAACTGCGCATCACGGAGGTCGAGGCGTACGAGGGGGAGGCCGATCCGGGCTCCCACGCCTACCGGGGCCGCACCAACCGCAACGCATCGATGTTCGGTCCGCCCGGACACGCGTACGTCTACTTCATCTACGGCATGTCAAGGCGGTCAGCATGAACATCGACTTCCTTGCCCACCCAGCCGCAGAGGTCGCCCCCAAGCTGCTCGGGAGCGTCCTCACCTGCAAGACCCCCGAAGGTACCGTGAGCATCGCCATCACGGAGACCGAGGCGTACTCCGGTGAGGCCGACCCGGCTTCCCATGCCTACCGAGGCCAGACACCCCGTAACGCCGTCATGTTCGGACCAGCAGGGCACCTGTACGTCTACCGGTCCCACGGACTCCACTGGTGCGCCAACGTCGTCACCGGGACGGACGGCATCGCCTCGGGTGTGCTCATCCGGGCGGGCAGGGTCATCGAGGGGGAATACCTGGCACGCAAGCGACGCGGGGAAAGGGTCGAGAGCCCACGTCTCGCCCGAGGTCCGGGAAACCTCGGCCAGGCGCTCGGCATCACGGCAGAGCACAACGGCGCAGACCTGCTGACGGGCACCTCGGTCGTTCTCTCCGAGGGCGAGCCGATCCCCGCTGAGCTCATCCGGGTCGGCCCACGGGTGGGGGTGAGCAAAGCCCACGACTGGCAGCATCGCTTCTACATCGCCGACGATCCGACGGTCTCGGCGTACCGACTGAGCCCGCGAGCCAAGCCGCCCACCGGAGTCTGAGCCGCTGTGCGCCTTTCTCGCGGCTCGCCAGCGGGTCAGCATGGAAGTTGGCCGGAAGGCGGGTGATCGCCCGCGAGCGTGGCGCGTGGCGCGTTCCTGCCGGTTGCGCGGCTGCCGACGTGCGCCGACTTGGGCCGGAAGGGTGGGTGAGACTTAGCGGTCTACCTGGCCCCTTTTCGCACCTACTTGGCCTGCTGAGCGTCGTAGTTGGCCTAGCGGCCTGCAATGGCCCGGCCGGGTGGTTGTCACTGGCTCCGCCTACGGTCAGCGCATGGTTGATCAACTGTGGAACGGTGTGCGCCAGCGTGTCGCCGCGTTGGGTGCCCAGTCGGCGAGCGGCCAGGTGTTCGGTTCGCTCGGGCACCGGTGGGTCTTGGAAGATCCGCTGGCGGATGACGCGCTTGCCGAGCTCGAAGCGCAGGTGGGTGTGCGGTTGCCGGAGGACTACCGGGACTTCCTCACCTGCGTAGGCGCCGGCGGCGCAGGTCCCGCTTACGGGCTCTTCCCCGTGCGTCGCGTGCAAGGCCGCTGGCGTTGGGAAGGGGACGGCGCCGATCTGGCTGACCTGGCCACGCTCGCCCAGCCTTTTCCTGACCACGGCCCCGACCCTGAGCTCCTCGACGCACTCCTTGCCGAACGTCCCGAGGAAGAGGACTTCGAGGAGATCGAGGACTTCGACGACGCCATCGAGGCATGGGACGAACGCTGGGATGCCGTGATGTTCGCCCCGGAGCGCACCGCCGGGGCGATCGTGATCTCGCACCTCGGCTGCGCCCAGAGGGAGTGGCTGATCATCAGTGGCACGCACCGCGGAACCATCTGGTCCGACTGCCGCGCAGACCATGCCGACCTCGTCCCGCTGCTCGATGACGGCGGGAGGCCGGTCACTTTCGCCCGCTGGTACACCGCCTGGCTCGAAGCGGCCGAGCTCACTGCACAGCAGGAACCTGGGACCACCTGACGCCACACCGTGCCCCGCCCCGGCCGACTGCTCCAGCCATCGTCTCTTAAGGGATCTCGGCAGGTCAGCGATCTCTTGGAACTTGCGTTGCAGCTGTCAGGATGGGCCAGCTGCGGCGCCAAGTCACAACTGGACGACCGGGCTGCGTACGCACGCGCGGGAAAAGGAAGTGCTGGCCCCTGGCCTGCGCAGGCAGGATCTCTCCATGTCTACCGACGTCAGCGGAATGATCGAATGCCGGCCAGGGGCCCGCCTATGGGGACCCGACGATGAGGACTCCGTATGGGACGTCGGCATCGATCTCTTCCTCCTCAACAGGGGCAACGCCTACGACGGCCTGGCCTGCCTCTTCGGAATCCGGAACTCTTACGGCTTCCGTCCCCTGGCGGAAGATCGTGGCTTCCCGGACGACGCCTCGGATGGGCTGCGAGATGAGTTCGCCGGCTACGGCGGCCCCCACGATGTGCACGGCACCACCTGGCTGACCTGGGCCGAGCTTGACACCACGGACTGGCAGGAAACCAACGCCTCAGGCACACGAACCCGCGCCTCAGCCGCAGGGATCGACACCGACTGGGGCCGGGTCTGGCGCGTCATGCGCATACTCAGTGAAGTCCACGGCGCGGAGAACGTACGTCTCGTCGTCTGGTTCCACTGAAGTAAGGATGTGCGCGCCACTTGGCCAGGCAGGCCAAGTAGCAGCACCACACAGGAGGGCCCCCTGAACGGGGTCCTCCCTGCTTCGTGTAAGGTCCATCGGCCAAGTCGCCGTAGTCGCTCCCGACCGCACGAGACCGAGTCCAGGCCCGAAGGCTTGGGCGTCTACCTGTGAAGAGAGACCGCGCCATCAGTGCCCGGTCCACCCCCGCAACGAAAGGGAGGCACATGTCCCGCCATCCGGCGGGGGTCACTGGCGCACCCGTGTGCGCCTCACAGGAAGGGACTGCCCAGTGGGACGTCTCCCGTTTCAGTTCGAAGGCGACTTCGCCGCTGTGTCTCAAGAGCAGTACAAGCGGCGGGCACGCGATCCACGCTTCGACTACGCCCACCGCGTCGAGTACGCGGCCATGGGATGGGCCAACCAGATCGGGCACGCGGAGTTCCCGCCGGATGAGCTGAACAAGATCCTTGCCGACAGGGACGGCAAGGTGCCCAGCAACAACGCTTTGAACAACCATGTGCGCAAGGCGAAGGGGTGGGGCTTCATCGAGACGGAGTCCAACCGCCGGTGCCTCATACTCCCGGTGTTCCACTTCCAGAAGGGCATCGGGGACACAACCTGCGATGAGCACGGCATACGCAAGGCCAAGAGGTTCCGGCCGTAGCTCACAGGCGGGACGTGTCGATCAGGCATGCCCGCGACACGTGAGGCGTGCCGATCGGGCAGCCAACGACATGCGACACGTGTAAGGGCAGGGTTGTGACCTGCGGTGATGTGCTGCCCTTCTTAATCTTCTTGGTAAGCCATCGGCAACACTCGCAAGGAGTAGCGGAGGGGCGGCCGGTAGGCCGGCACAGGCGGAAGTGGTCAGCAGTAGGGCGGCCCCTTGGGGCCGAAGCGCCAAGCCTCACCGGCGAAGAGAGAAGCGGCAGGGGGCGGCCTTCCGGCCGCCACAGTCGCACGTGGTCTACGGCAGTGCGGCCCCGGAAGGGGCCGCCAGGAGCAAGCCAGCGAGACCAGGGGGCGCTGCCGCGCCCCACAGCCACAGCCGTAAGGCCCTGTTCCTTGCAGCCTTCCGCCGCCGCCAGCAAGGGCAGGGCAAGGCTGCGACCAGGTCGTACGCTCCCGCAGTGGCGGTGTGCGTGCAGGCGGACCGACCCTGAAACCGTGGCGGAATCTTGGCTGCCAAGACATGGCGGTCGAGCAAGGACCCGCCAGGGGGTCATACCCCACCCCCCCTTGCCGTCGCCTCACTCCGGCGCTGCTGGCCGTCGAGCATGGCGCAGCGTGACCAGGTAGGGCCGTCTCGAAAACCAAGGTTTGTGAGACGAGAGGCTGGGAGCCCCCCTGCGGGGGCGCAACCCTGTTCAAAACCCGTCTCGAAACTTCCATCTCGGGCTTGATCTTTTGAGATGAGTTCTGAGACAGTCTCGCCATGGCAGAGATCACCACGTCCCCGGGGCAGCTCATCGGATACGCCCGCGTCTCGACCGATGACCAGGAAGCGCAGTTGCAGCGGGACGCACTGACGGCCGCAGGGTGCGCCCGGATCTTCGAGGACAAGGCGTCCGGCAAGAACACCAACCGACCAGAGCTCACGGCCGCACTGGACTACGCCAGACCTGGCGACACCCTGTGCGTGTGGAAGCTCGACCGATTCGCTCGGTCGCTGATCGACCTTGTGACCATGGTCGACACCCTTCGAGAGCGCGGTATCGGGTTCAAGGTGCTCACGGGTGCACTGGCCAACATCGACTCCGGTACGGCGGACGGCCGTCTCATGCTTCAGGTGGTCGGAGCCATGGCCGAGTTCGAGCGCAGCCTCATCAAGGAGCGCACCCGCGCCGGACTCGACGCAGCCAAGGCCCAGGGCCGTACCGGCGGCCGTCCGTCCGTGGTGGACGAGGACGTACTCACCGTGGCTCGTGCCAGGCAGGCCAGGGGAGAGAGCGTCAGTGCCATCGCCAAGGCCCTCGGCGTCTCCCGCGCCACGCTGTACCGGCACCTGGGAGAGCACACCTGAGACAGGAGCGCAGCGGTGCAGACAGGCCCTCGGCTCTACGCCGGGGGCCCTTGTCGTCTGTCCGGCTCGGTGCGCACCACCATGGCGAACGCCGTACAGATCCGCCGGAACCCGCGATGGTTGCTCAGGCCGGTGTGACTCATGCACTCGACGTCGACCGTCGCACTGTCCGTCGAGGGCTCCGCCTTCCACTTGCAGTGCAGGCACTCCGCCTCGAAGGTCACGTCCGTGTCCGGATGCTGCGTGATCCGGTGCGTCACGAACCGCAGGATCGTGCGCGCCATCAGCGCCCCTGGTGTTCGTTCCGGAGGTGAGCCCGCAGGCCCACGTTTACGTCCGACACCTGTGACTGATCCCCGACCGACGTGGCGTTCGCGCGAGCCACCGCGTACCGAAGGCACTCACGACAACCCGACACAGGGTCGGGCGGTGCAGAGGGAAGGGTCAGGTGTACCGGCCCGTCCATCGTCGTTTTGGGTGTGCTCATCCGTGCGACCTCCCGACTGTTCGCTTGCCGAAGGATGATCCCCCGGGGTGCGTACGGGATGGCGCTTCAGTCGCGTAGTCGACTGAAGTCATGCGCGGCAAGCGGCGGACCACTCGGCGAGCCGTGCCCGGAGGTCTTCGTCGAAGAGGGCGTGTTCCTCGTACCCGGCGAACTCCTTCAGGTACGCCTGGATATCCCGGCCGTCGCGGAGTACGAGACTTCCCGCCGTCGTCTCGATGGTGACCAACGCGGCGTCGTAGATGGTGAACGTACTCAGAGGGGTTCGGGGCGTCGCTGCCCCTACGGGGATCACCCCGATCTCAACGTTCGGGAGGTAGGACAGGGACGCCAGCCGGTCCATCTGCTCGGCCAGTGCCAGCGGGGAAACGACCGGCCAGCGAACCGCCTGCTCGGTCAGAAGGAACGTGAACCGCTTCGAGGCGTCGTAGAGGACGGCTTGCCGTCCGAGCTTCCCCGCTACGGCCTTGCTCGTATCGGCCGGCGAGTGGGCAAGGCTCGCCCGTACGTACTCCGGTGTCGCGAGCAGCCCGGTGACCATCGAGAGCAGGAAGTAGCGCATGTGCGTAGAGGACGCTTCGAGCGACTTCAGCTCGGCCTGTCTCGTACCGAGCCCCTTGCGCCGGAGTTCCCGGAGGTTCCGCCACTCGGTGTTCGCCATCCTGGCAAGGGCGGAGACCTTGGCGATCAGCTCCGGCGGAGCTTCCAGTGCTCGCAAGATCTGCTCGACGTCGACCAGGGACGGCCGTGTGCGGCCGTTCTCGATGCGGGACACCTTCGACTGGGACATGTTGCAGCGCGCTGCGAGCCGGTCCCCTGAGAGGCCGGCTCGCTTGCGCAGGTCCCGGAGCAGAGAGGCGAGTTCGGTACCAGACTCGCCGAGCTGCTCAGCTTCGAACGTCACTCCGTCACGCGCTCCGCGTACTCCAGGAAGGGAACCGACTCGGCAACGGCGATGCGCTGCCACTCGACGAACGGAGCAGGGTCACCCTCGTACAGCTCCCGGCCGATCTGCGTTCCGTCGTCCTCGTACTTCATGAGAACGACCGTCGAGCGGTCGAACATCCAGAAGTCCTCGACATCCGGCAACGGGTTCCCTCGCTCGGTCACGTCAAGGATGCGGATGTCCTCCCCGGCGAGCACGTGCGGGGCGTAGTACCGGGAGAACTCGAAGCGCAGGTACTCGGAGAGCGGTCGAGTCAGGACGTGCACGCGTCCCTTGCTCTTGCCCTCGCCGCGCAGACGCTTCAGGTCCTCCGTGTAAGCCGACGAGTACGTGTCCGGGTCGACGCGCCTGCCTGCCCTGAAGGCTGCGAGTTCGTCCGACTCCTGCGGTACGAGGTACTGGGGCAGGGCCTCCAGCCGCCACGCTTCCGACTGGAAGCCGCGGAGCATCGCCCGCCACTCCTCACCATCCAAGAGCACGAACAGCCTCCCGAAGAACACTCTCGGGGATCTCCACGAGCCCTTCCCCCTGCGGGGGAGTGAAGGCATCGGACACGTCGCCCTGAACCACGATGGAGCCAGACGTGGTGCGGTAGACGTTCGGGCAGTCATCCTCTCCACACGTGCCGTTGCCGTTGCCAGTGAGCCGAGTCAGTTCTTCGCGTGCCATGCGGAACCCCCTTGACCTGCCAGCCCGGTTGGGCCGCCTGAGACGACCGTACGGGGGCCACTCATAGCCGTCCATGCACGGACGTGACTCATGCACGTTGTTGCATGAACTGAGGAGAGAGGGGCGCACAGATGCTCTGAGGGATGTCCGGCCCCTCCCTCGCCGGGCATGACGAAGGGCCCTGCCCGACTCGCGTCAGACAGGGCCCGTACTCGTTGAGCGCGACCGCCGGCTCAGCTCTCCGGCAGCGGATCTCAGGGGTTCCGGAACGTGATCCGGCAGTGCTCGCCCTTGAAGGACCGGACCCCTCGACCGCGCGGCATCAGCTCGACTCGCTCGCAGACCTGCATGACGACGGTCCGCACGTAGTCGATGCGGTCGGGGTCCTCGTAGTCCAGCTCCTCCCACAGGTACTCGATGTCGCCCAGGTCGACGCGCACCCGCTGCGATGCCAGGTCTGCCAGCTCGGCCCGGATCTTGGTCAGCTCCGCGTCGCACCTGCCGATGCCCGCCCGCAGGGTCGACGCGTCGATGTCCCCTACGGCGAACATCTCCGCCAGGGCGGTGCGCCTCTCGGATGCGGCCGTCTCCTCGGCCAACAGTTCGGCCTCTCGCTCCTCGTCTGCGGCATCAGTGGCCGGTGCCGCGTTCCACTCCTCGGCCCTGTCGATGACCTTCCTGACCACGAAGGAGTCCAGCGGGTCCGCCGGGCAGGTGATGCACCGGCTACCCGAACAGGTGTAGATGCGGTACCGCTCTCCTGCCGCGTTCTTCTTGCTCCACCCTTGAGTGACGACGGCCTGACACTTAGAGCAGCGGACCACGCCGGACAACAGGGCCTTGCGCTTGCCGCCGCCGCCAGTGTTGCGCTCGGGGTCGCTAAGGTGGCGGACCAGGGCACGGAATATGCCCTCGGAGACGATCGCCTCCCAGTTGCCCGCCCCGGTCTCCTCGGTCCGCCGCACGCGCATCCCGTCCGGCTTCTCGACCCACTGCGAGTACGTCTGGATTCCCGCGTTCCTCGGCTTCAAGAGGACGACCCGAAGGTTCGAGCTGCGCCACTCCTTGCCGTGTGGCGAGAGCAGTCCACGTGTGTTCCAGTCCTTCGCGATGGACCAGAGGGTGACGCCGGCCAGGACATCCCGGTACGCCTGCCGCAGGGCTTCCGCCTCTGCTTCTCGGTGCCTGCCGTCCCGCTCGAAGCCGAACGGGCGAGTACTCCAGAAGGGCCTCCCCGACTCCCTGCGCCGCTGGTGTCCGAGTACCTGGCGTTCTACTCGCATCTCGGTCTCGTTGCGAGCCACCACAGCACCGATGCGAGCAGCGAGGCGGCCGGATGGAGTGGACAGGTCGAGCACTCCCTGAGCTTGCGCGGCGGCCAGCGTGACGCCGGTCGCCTCCGCCAGGTCCACCAGGTCTTCAAGATCCCAGGGGGTGCGGTACATACGGTCGTAGTGGCGGGACACGATGGCGTCTGCCTTGCCGTCCTCCACCAGAGCCTTGACGCGCTCCCACTCGGCGCTCCGCTTGGTTCCCCGCTTCGTCGAAGCCGACGTGTCCTTCTCAACGATCGTGGCTACGACTGACCAGCCCTTCCGGTCGCACAGCGCCTGACTCAGCTCGACCTGTTGTGTCAGGTTCCCGCCCTTGGATTCTTCGCCCCTCGGGGTGGGGCTGAGCCTGGCGTAGATGATCGCTCGCACTGCCTGTCTCCTGCTTGTCGTCGCTTCGCCGATGCTGCCGGACTAACGACGTACATGCCTAGTGAGTTACCTACGGCATGTGGTTCAGCCTCAACCTGGTGTGCGGCCCGGCGGACCACGCGAGCGGGGTCCTGCTGCGCGCGGGCGAGATCACCGTGGGCGCCGACCTGGCCGCCAAACGGCGACTGTCAGCCAGAAACCGGAGCGAACTGGCCAAAGGCCCGGCCCGCCTGGCCACCGCCCTGGACGTGGACCGCTCCCTAGACGGCACCGACCTCTGCGGGGGCCCCGATTCCCCCCTGTCCCTCCTCGCGGGCACGTCCACCTCACCCGACCTGGTGAGCAGCGGCCCGCGCACCGGAGTGGGCGGCGCCGGCGCGGCCCACCCCTACCGCTTCTGGATCACGCACGACCCGACGGTGAGCCCGTACCGCGCCCACGCGCCGCGCCGCCGCTCAACTTGACTCGGCCCTGGCGGACGCCTAACGTAGCCCGAGCCGCTTGAACGGGGCACTGCTGTCAGCAGACCTCCGGAGCGGCCAACCCACTACCTACGACTTACCCCTGGCGGGGTCCTATTCGGCATGCCCGAATTCCCGGCCGGCGGCTCGATTATGAGCCGCAAGGGAAAAGCGCTAATGTGGTGGCACGCCGAAAGGGAAACGCGAAAGCGGAAACCTGGAAAGCGAAACCCGCTTCGACCGGGAATCGGACACGAAAGAGTCTGATAGAGTCGGAAACGAAGAAC
>NZ_JBEZMA010000048.1:0-56329 GCF_040652415.1 Streptomyces sp. NPDC048255 | reverse complement strand
ACACTCCCCGCTATCCGTCAGCGGCATACCGCTCTCGATGTGACCAGCGAAGATAACGGGTCAAGCTGTCGCAGGTACAGATACCATGTGGTCGACATCGAGGGCGCCGGCGGAAGTGACCCACTTCGCGTCGTAGTACGACCACCAGCGGCCTCCGGACAGCTTGCAGCCGGGGAGGACCTCTGGTGCGGTGACGGCCTCCGCGAGGAGTACCTCCATCCTCGTGTTGCAGCCGTCGGTCGGGTTCTGCCCGGCGTTCCAGTGCTTGAAGCTGGTGCGCTGGTAGCCGTCGCGGCTCTCAGCGGCCAGGGGCAGGCTGGCCACCGCCTCGGAGAGGGACACCGTTTCGGCAGCGTGGGCCGGTGCGGTCATCGTCAGGGGCAGGACAGTGAGCGCGGCGGCTGCCGCCGCGCGCAGAAGAGTCGTCTTGATCACGACGTGAGTTGTAGTGGTCCGCGATTGCCTGTCCCGTACGACGGCCGGGCCGCTCACCCGAGTGGGTGGGCAAGTTCACCGCAGAAACGATCAAGCGTGGCGGCCTGGTGGCAGCCGGCGAGGAAGGGCAGGCTCCGTCATGAGCAGGCAGCAGCTGTGCACGTAGCGGCGTACCTGGCGGTGCACTTTCACTTTCACGCGTACGCCGACAGGCGTCACTGATGTTCGTCACCGCGCCATCATCCACACCGCATTCACAGGACAGGCCTGCAGAGGGCGGTCGCGCGAGGCACCCACGGTCGTCAGGGCGACCAGCTGACGGTCGCCCTGCTCCAGGTCGTACTGGGCAAAAGCAGCGTCGACGACCGCGGCTATGCCCTGCAGGGGAGCCTCCGATCGTCCTTCGAGCCGGGCCATCAGCTCAGCAGGCGACAGACCTCGTACCAGGGTGAAGCAGTATGCCTCGGCGATGTCTGGGAAGTCGTTCTCGAACCACGCGTAGTCCGCTCCGGTCTTCGTCATGCCGCCATCCTTGCCCGTGCTTCTGACAGCGGCGGACCCGGCCGCCGGCAGGGTGGGAAACGATCTCCGCCGATTCGGGAAGCGATCTCCATGTGCCTCTGGAGTGCCAGGTCAGCGGTACTCGTGAACACCCCCTGGCACGCGACTACGAACGCCGCACCACCAGCGCCGAGGCGATGATCTACTGGTCGATGACCCTGCTCATGACCCGCCGCCTCCCGCGGCCGCGGCCTTCGCGAGCATGAACCGGCCCGGCGCGGGTTCGGCCAGCCAGCCGCGCGCGACCAGGCGTTTCGCTTTCGACCGCAGTGCCTCCACCTTGGCCGGCACCGCGTCCAGACCGAACATCACGGCCATCTCATGGCAGGTCAGCGGCCCTTGATAGAGCCGGTCCCGGTACCGAGAGAGCCTGCAGAATTTGCTGGTAGTGCACCGACAGCACCGACCAGGCCAGCCCCTCACGCCACACCGGCACCTGCGACTTCGGCTTCGCCAAGGCCCGGGGCGCCGACGACCCGCCCGCAGCCCGCGGATCCGGGACGTCCTCCGTGCCGGCGGGGCTGCCGCAGTCCGTAGCCAGCACCGCATCGACCCGCCTGCGGGCGATCACCCGCTCCTGCCATTCCAGCTCGGCCGCAGCCAGTTCGGCCTGGATACTCAGCCTCCTCACGCAGCCCGTCGACCCGACAGCGAGGAGCGATCTCGTGCTGTTCCAGCAGTCCGACAACCGACGGCATCCGCAACCTCCCGGGGAGCGACGACATGACAGGCCACGACTCCCACCGAATCACCGCGCCTACTCCTGACCAGCGAAAACGCCGCCCTCAAGTCCGGAAAGACAACAACTTCTCACGGTGGTCTGGTCGGGTGCGGCTACGGATCGACTCCGCGTAGCCCGCCAGGGGACGGGTGATGCTGAGGCCGGTCACCGTGCTGGCGGCCTCACCCTTCTTCCAGTTCTCCCGCCGCCTCCAGCAGTTCGGAGTACCGAGGGGAAGAGCCTGCGGCATTGCTCAGGATCCGGGAACGAATGCCAGACACGTTCGCGATCTCCGAGGTCTCCAAGGCTCCCAAGGGGTCCAGCACCCTGTCCAACATGAGATCGACAGCAGCGTCTAGGAGCGCGGCCTCAGCCTGATCCGCCGTCAGTCGGGCCTGCTCGGCAATCGCGCGTAGCTCCCTCAGCCGTTCCAGATCACGGGCCTGCTTCTCCCGGGTTTCTGGGCTCATATCTGGGCGCACCATGTTCTCCCCAATCGCTGTCCGTGCCCTCAATGCATTGTCCTCGGGCTCGGGCCAATACCGGTAGGCCAGTGTCCTGGCATGTGCCTTGGCGGCCAGAGGCAGTTCGTTCCTGGCTGAGGGCTAAAGCAAGGGCAGGGCCGGGTGCTCCTGCTACGGCGCGGGTTCATGACGTGTAAACGAGTAGGTCTCCTGGTGTCCTGAGTGAGCTGGGAAGAGTGTGGGCGAAGGGGCTGTGGGCTGTAAGGGGGTGGGGGAGCGCGAGGGCGGGCGGGGTGTGGGCAGGTGTGGCTTCGAAGAGGTAGAGGGTGTGGGACTCGGGGTCGGTGACGAGATGGGGGGCGGGTTGGGTCGTTGCGGCTGTGGAGCTGGTGAGGGGGGTGGTGAACATTCGGCTGAGGTGGTTCAGGGCGCGTTCGCTGAGTGCCTGGTCCGGGGCGGTGGGCAGGACATCGGGAATCTGAATGTCGTCGGTGGGGGTGTCGCTGCTGGGGAAGGCGCCGGTGAGCAGGAGCACGAGGAGGATCGGGACGGCTTTGCGCTGAAGAGTTTTGGTGGCTTCCTTCAAGCGGTGGGAGCTGTGGGAGGGCATGGACAGAGCAAGGCCGCCGACCTGGCCAGAGATGCTGGCGGCCACGGCGGAGCAGACCACGAGTTCGTCGTACTCGCGGATGTCGTACACGGGATCGCCAGGGCGGGTGCGGTCGAGGTGCCGGAGGAAGACGCTGGGATCTTTGCAGGTACGCGCGGTGAAGCGCTCCATTTCGTAGCGCGTGATGTGTTCAACCTGTTGATCGTGTCCGAGCTGACCGAGGAGGCATTTCCCGAGGGCGCTGGCATGGGCAGCGAGGTGGAAGGGTGTGTGCTCGAGGACAGGTGGAGCGCCGGTGCTGGTGGAGGCCTGAGTGATGAGGATGTCGCCGTCGCTGTACCGGCTGAGGTAGACGGCGGCTCCGATGTGTTCGCGGGCGATGGCCAGGGTGCGCTGGAGCTGGGCGCCGATGCCGGCGCCGCCGGGCAGGGCCAGTCGGTCCAGCGCCAGGCCGGGTGCGTAGACGTCGGTCGTGCCTGGCAGGCGCTCGGCGAAGTCTTCCTCGCAGAGCATGTCCAGCAGGGGGCCGAGTTCGGCTTCCCCGATGCCGGTCTTGGCCGAGAGCTGACGCATGCCGGTGCCCAAGCGGTGTTTCTCCAGGATGCGTACGACTTCGAGGGCGCGCTGTGCTTGGCGGACCGAGGTGCTGTCTGCTGGGGTGACCTGGGTATCTCGTCCGAACAGCAGGTTCGGGCCGCGCGCGGTGTGGTGTCTGGGCGGCTGCTCCTTGATGTCCGGTGTCGGCACCGGGGCCGGAGCTGTGTGGTGTGGACTGGGCATGGGCGGTGAGGGCAAGGGAGCCCCGGCTGGGGTGGTCGGTGGTTGGAGCATCCAGTCCCCTGGCTGGCGTGAGCGGGGATGCTGGGCGAGGGAGAAAGCGGCCTTGGCTACGCGGATGGCCGGGAGGGGGATCAGGCCGAGGTCTTCGTGTGGCTCCTGGCGGACGAAGGCGAGCGCCGCTGCGAGGGCACGCCGGGTCCGCGGCGGTAGTGGCGGCCGGTCGCGCCAGCCGGAGTCGGGTACGAAGTCGGAGTGGGCGAGTAGATCCGCCCAGACTTGTGCGTCCTCGTGTTCGCCGCGCCGTGAGTGGTCAAGGACGAGGCAGTAGGCGGCCTTGTCGACCCCGGCTCCAGCTGCGTACTGCCACCAGAAGCGCGCTCCTTCCCGGTCGCCGGCGGCATACAGCAGGCAGGCGAAGACCTGAGCTCCGGCCTCGTCGGTGAGGTGTGTGTAGATGAACAGGGCCAGGTGCGGCCCCGTAGTGGGGTGGCAGACGGTTGCGGCGCACAGGGCGTCCAGTTCCTGGTCCGCTTCCTCGGTTGCCACGAGCTGCTGCCAGGCCTCGCCGGCGAAGCCGTGACTGTGATGGGACCGGCGCAGGTGTGGGCGGGCCGGGCTGCTGGGCAGTGGGCGGGGCAGTTCTGGGGCGGGCTCAGGGAGTCTCATGTCGTGCCCATGCAGCAGAGAGGACATGGCGGCGGCTAGGAGGCCCTCCACGGATCCGATACCGCCTTGGATCTCGCTCATGAGCCGGCCTTCCCGTTGCTGCGTTCTCCGTCGGCTGGCTCAAGGAGTCGGGCCAGCCGGGTCCTGGCCTGGCTGAGGTGGGAACGAACCGTGTCGGTGCTGATGTCCATCAGCTCGGCGACTTCCCGGGTGCTGTAGTTCAGTCCGTACCGCAGGCGGATCGCATCTCGCTGCCGCTCCGGCAGGCACCCCACGAGGGCATGGACCTTGTCGATGAGGTCAGGGTCATAGGATCCCGCTGCGGACAGGGACACGCCCGAAGTACTGTCAAGAAATCGGGGGTTGACGGGCCGCGGGGTGTGACGCTGGCGGGCCTGAATGGCGATGTGCCGCTTCAGCACGCCCCAGGCGTGATGAATGAGGTTCGGACGCGTGGCTGCGAGGCTCGACCAGCTGTCCATGAGTTCGTCGAAGGTACGGTCGACTGCTTCTTCGGCGTCCACCTGCGAGCGCAGCGTGAGACAGGCGAAGGTGGAGAACAGCTCCCGGCACTCCTGGTCGAAGACGAGGAAGCGTCCCCAGTCCTCCGGCTCCCAGCGGTGGGTGACGGGCTGTTCGGCGGGCAGCCCGACGGCGCCGCCCGCCGCGTCAGTGACGTCGCTCATGAGGGAGCCTGGGCCCTGCATCTGGCCGGCGCCCGGCCGGATCTCCGGCGCGGGGCGGGGCCGTGTCTCCTTTGAGGCGCCGAAGGCTGGCTGGCCTTCCTGCGGCGCTCCCCTGCATGGGTCTCCCTCATCCACTGATCCGGCATTCCCCGGACGGTGAAGGCCAGGTCCATCCTTCAAGCGCGGCGTGCTGGCGTACGACAGAAGACCGCAAGAGCCGGTCTCCGTCCGTTCTTGTCCGAGGATTGAATGAGATTGATCGTTCCGCTTCACGGCTGGCGGACGCTCCCTGGTCGGACGGCGGTCGAAAACCTCGACCGCCCGCTCTGGTTCGTTCCCCCCTCTCCAGCAACGCGGTCTCGCCTACATCGCCGTGCATGCGTCTCGGGCGCGCGGGTCGCCGTCGTGGCTGCAGGCCGGCGCAGGGGATTGCTGCAGGCGGCCATGCTCGAGCTGGCGGTCCTGCAGCAACTCAACGGCCGGTTGGCGCACTCGCTGCGACTAGGGATCCGCGGTCCGGGCGTGCAGCCGGCCTGCGACCGGATCCGATCTGGAAGCAGCGACGTCGGCCCGTCGGCCTCGGGGCAGGTCCAGGCCAGAGGTTGCTTCGGCGGGACGGGCGCAGATACTGCTGCGGAAGGACGTCTGCGCCGGGGCGCGCACCGTAGGGCCGACTCCCTACCAGCGCGCGGGTGCGCGCGGAGCGCATTTGACCGATATCCGGAAAGATTCTGCGCCCGCGTGTGACGGAACATCAGATCTTCCTGCAGGAACCCGAAAAATGGGTGCCCCTGAGTCATATGAGTAGATTTCTCGGCTAGCACATGGTGTCGGTACGGTCACTCGCAGGCGCGTGCGGGGCTCCACAACCTGGCCTGGAAACCTCTGTGGGAAGCCCCGCACGCCTTCAACGCAACACCGAAGGAGTGCAAGATGACACGATCCCGTCGGCGCCACCGGACGAACCCATCTACCGGCCGCCCGGCTCGCAGCCAGCGTATCGGCCGTAACGAAACATTTCGTTCCATGAACTGGATTGGCAAGAGCGCGACTGCCGCATTCCTTGCCATGCCCGTCCTGGGACTGATCCTGATCAACCACAGCACCGTCCAAGTCACGCTGCCCGCCAGCGCCCTCTATGCCGCCCTCGCCGGCCTCACCAGCGTCGTTCTGGGCACACAGAGGTCCCGCCAGCAGCGCCGGTAACGCCCTCCCAGGCGGGGGCGTGGCACCAGGCCACGCCCCCGCCCCACCCCGGCGCGCAACAGCAGGCGCAAAGCCGAGTCCCCACCGTCGGCACCGCAAGGTGTTACGAAACCCGGTGGATCTTCTGGTTCCCGCGCCTGCACACCCCCGACTTGAACCCCTTTCGTGACATGGACGGACCCCGTGAACTACGGATGCGACCACTGCGGTATCGAGCTCGCAGCCTCCCAAGGCAGGACCGGACGCCCCCAGAAGTACTGCGGATCCGCATGCCGCCAGGCAGCCCACCGCCAACGCCGAACCGCCACACCCCACTCGGGCCGCCCCAAGCCCCAGACCTCTCAATACGTTTCCCCAGCTCCTCAGCCCTCCCACGCCTCAGCCGCAGGTGCGGACGATCTCACAGAGATCACCAAGGATCTGCAGGAGAGCACACGGGAACTGCTCAGGCTTCTCACCGAAGCCGATACCGGCGGGGAAGATCCCCTGACCCGCGTCGCCCAGATACAGCAGCAGCTCGAAGGTCTTACTGCAGGCCTCGTAGGTCGCGCCCGCAAGCACCGCGTCACCTGGGGCCGTATCAGCGGCATCCTCGGCATCAGCCAGGACACGGCCCGCCATCGCTACACCGACGAGTTCATCCAGCGCCGGATCGCCCGCCTGACCAGCCAGCGCACCACTGCCCACAACCCACCACGGCAACCCGTTCCGCAGGCCGGACCGCAAAGCCAGCCCCCGCAACACGCCACGCCCACAAAGCCCGCTGACGCCCAAACAGGCCCGCCCACATCCAACGGCGCCGCCTACAACCGGCTCGCACCTGTCCTGTCCATGCTGGTCCGCACGTCCAAGCAAGCCAACAAGGACATCAGTGCGAAGATCGGCTGCTCTCCCTCCTACCTCTCTCGGATCCTCTCCGGTGAACGGCTCCCCACCTGGTCCCTCACCGAGAAATTCGCGCGTGCCTGCGGAGCGGACCCGGCCGTCCTACGCGCCGTCTGGGTGACCGAACGCTGCAGCGACCGCACCCGAGACAGCGGGCCCCCAGGCAGTAGCGACTCGCCCGTCCCTGCCGTCGATGCCCTCCGCCAAGCGGTCCATACCCTTCACGCCCGTGCCGGCCTGCCAGCAGCCCAGGACATCGCGGTCGCCAGCCGCTGGACCCTCACCACGGACGACGTCGCCAACCTCATCGAGGGAACCCAACTGCCCACTTGGCGTGCCCTGAAGCTCTTCGTCGACCTGCTGGGCGGTGACGCCAGCCACTTCCACCGCCTCCTCGATGAAGCCGAGGAAGAACACGCAGAAGGCCGCCTGGCTTCAATACCGCCACCGGCCAAAACGAAACAGCCGTCTGCTGTCGAAGCTCTGGCCGCCTTCAGCGACACCTTCAACCAGCCCACTATCCTCGAGTCTCAACGCGCCCGGCTACTGGAGAAGCGGGCCAAACAGTCCACCCCCAGCACGGGCGAGGACGGCCCCATCCATCTGCGCGTCCACGCAGTGGGCGACTGAAGGCGGCTCCCTCCGGCCCGGGCGCGGCGGGGTGGGGACCGGCACTCCCCTGATCGCCAACGGAAAGAAAATAGGCTTAAATGACTGCAAAATGTGTGGCCATAGGTTTTGCTGTGGCGCTGATGCTGCTGTGAGAGGAGCGGGTGGCGCGTCAGCGGCTCCCGCCGAAGCGCCGCCTCGGCCGTTGCCCAACAGCACGGAGTTGCCCGTCCGGCCCGGCGAGCGGATTTCAGTGACGACCGAAGCCATGGTCTCGGGAGACGCGGTCAGCGGCGTCCGGGTGACCTCCCCAGCCTTTGCTGCCGACGGCACTCTGCGAAGGGAAGACCGCCTCCTCAATGCGGTGGCGACGGTCTCCTGCACTGCCAAACCGGGTTCTTACGAGGTGCGGTTTGCCTCGCCGCTCGGTGATGAGAGCACCTCGCAGATCAGGCGGTGGTGGGGCAGTGTCCGGGTGGCTCCGGTCGATGCGGCGGAGCGGGTTGCATGCGGACGGGAGGTGGCCGGACGGCAGCCGCAGTCCCAGGAAGAGCGGTTTCCCGAGGGCTGGGACTGGCCGGCGTCTGCCTGGGACGTACGCACCGTGCAGGCCGGGGGGCGACTGGAGGCCAAGGACGGGCTGGAGATGGGGAGCGACGGTATGGTCACGCTGTCGTCCCCGGGGTTCACGGAGCCGGTGGTGATGCACGGAGACAAGCTGGTGAGCGCCACGGTCCGGATCCGGTGCGCCGCGCAGCCCGGGCTCTACGAGGTGCACTGGAACGAGAAGGGACAGGCTCCCAAGGTATGGGCCCGCTACCGGGTAACTGATCCCGGGGGCGGTGTGGCGGCAGGCGGCGGGGATATTGGGCACGCGGCATGCGGGACGTGCGCCCAGGATCGCGAGCTTGCCCGCGCGAAGGCATCCCCGTCGGGTGGCTAGGGTTATGACCGGCGTGGTACGGATCATGAGGGGGAGTTCGTTGTGACGTCTTTGATCATGTGTACGTCAGCGCGTGCGTTCACCGAAGGGCTGAAGAGCCGTGGCTGATACGCGAGTCCGCAGGAACGCGAGGCCCGTCATGGAGAGGGCTGTGGCGAGTCTCGGCGGCTACGACCACGTGGACGCCGTGGCCGTGGACATCCCCGCGGGCACCAGCGCCGCCGAGTTCGCCCACAGAGTCCTCGCCGCAACACCGGAGTGGGTACACCGGCTCCTGGACCTGCGCGACAAGATCACGGCGCCCTTCGGACTCCACTCCCAGGAGCGCGTCGCCGTGCCGGACATCCGGATCGAGCCCGGACGGAAGCTGGGGCCCATCCTGGTGCGGTCGGTGAGCGAGGACGAGGTTCTGGGCGGAGAGGACGACAAGCACCTGGACTTCCGTGCCTCTTTCGCAGTGCGCCCGTCTGCCTCAGGCGGGCTGGAAGGCGTGTTCACCACGGTCATCCGGTTCCACAACCTGGCTGGTCGCCTGTACTTCAAGGCGATCCAGCCCTTCCACAATCTGATCATCCCCCGCCTCGTCGCCAGTGGCATCCGTGGGTGACTTGGGATGGGTGTGGGTCAGGGGGCATTGCATGATCGGGTTCTGTCCGGGTTCATCACGTGAGGCCGAGGGTGGACTGGGTGCCGCCGCGCACGTTTGCCGGCACCATGGTGCAAGTTACTGGAGGAAACCCGCTCGCGCTGGCGCCGGCGGGGTCATCCTGTAGTCGCCTGCCGGGTCAACCTTGCGGCGGACGCTGAGCACCCACCCCGCACGCGAAGATCGACAACGTCGGATCTCGCCGGGGGGCCCACATATGACCACGCATGCCAGGGACACAGCAGCAGCAACAGCCGCCGAGATGTCAGTCGGCGCGCCGGTCGGCCGCAAGCCCGTCGAGCCCGTTCCCCGCTGGGCGGTCAGGATGGCTCATGCCATCCCGCTGTGTGTCCTGCCGTCTGGGTTATGGCGTGTCGCGCTGGTGCTGGGCCTGGCCGGCTACGACGCGGACTACCAATGGGCGGCTTGGGAACGTCCGTACGTGATCGGGCTGTCCGTGGTCTCCGAAGGACTCGCGCTGCTCGCCCTCGGGCTGGTGCGGCCGTGGGGCGAAGTCGTCCCGCGTTGGGTGCCGGGGCTGCGCGGTAGACGGATCCCGATTTTGGCGGCGGTCATTCCGGCCGTACTCGGTGCAGCGCTGATCATGATGTTCTGCGCGTATGGCGTGCTGAACGAGATCTTCGGTTTCGTGGAGCCGATGAACGAGAACGGCAACGGTTCCCCCACCAGCGGTCCGGCGGCCTGGGCGCTGTGGACGACGTACGCCCCGCTCCTCGCCTGGGGCCCGCTCCTGGCGATTCTCACCGTCGCGTACTACCGACGCCGTCGAGCGAACGATGCATCGGCTGCCGCTCGGCCCAGCTCCAGCCGGCGTCGGTGGTCGCCCAGTGCGGGTGAGCGTTGAGACGGAAGCCGAGGCCGAGCAGCTCCAGGCGCATCTCGTGCCCGTCGGCCGGCGGTTCGCCCGCCAGGCGGTTGGGCCGCGACGGAGAGGCAGTCGACGACGCCAAACCAGGCCTTCGGAAGAATACCGGGCAGTCGCTCCCGAAGAGTGGGGCGAATTCCTTTCCCACTTCGAGCGCAGGAAGCTGGCGCTTGGAGAATGTGGACGAGCCTACGGAACGGACTGCATTCACGAACATGCTTGCGTCGCAGGGCGACGGCGCAGCCGATCGTCCGAAGCCAGCCGGCCGCGTCGTGGCGCCCGAGGACGAGGAGCTGGGGGCGGGCGAGTGCGCCGTGACGCGCCGATGACCGCGCCCGTGGTGTCCCGGCGGCGGATCTTGGTCCACCCGCGGCGTAGCCCCCATGCGGGAACCTCTTCTGTCTTTGCCGCTGGCGGACCAGCTCCTGGTCATACGCCGCTGGCTAGAGCTCACCCTCGCCCGCGCCCCGTGGTTCTGCGCGCCGAGCAGCTCGTCTACCGGACCGAGAGGCTGCTGCGTGACAACGAGTCCAAGATCCCGGCCGACCTCAAGACCGAGACCGCGATCGCAGACCTGAAGGAGAAGCTCAAGGGCACCTCACTACGTCGACGGGACGTGGAGGCGTCCGCCGTCTCGGCACACCTGCACAGGGAGCTGAATCCATCAGATGATCATTCATAGACGGAACCCTGCCAATCACGTCAGCGAGTCCGGCCTGCTCGTCCTGGACATCACCGGCGAGGCCACCGTGTAGGCGGCCGCAGCCGAGCTCGGGCGGTGGTGGGCCATGTCGGTGACGCCGCGCATCCGCCGCGTGCCGGCTGAGCCCGGAGTGACCGCGCGGCTGTACGCCGACCTGCGCCGCCCAGGCGAAGCCCCGTGAGCGGACCGTTGGCGTCCACCGGCAGGTCGCCCGGTATCGCGCATGGGGGCGTCGGCGGCACACCACTGCGGAACTCGCGCAGTGGTGTGCCGACCGGCCACTCGGGGCCTTCGCCAGGCCCTGCTGCCGCAGGAGATCAGCTGAAGGAATGGGCATGGCTGGTCCCCGGGTCCACGGGTCAGAGGTCACCCTGCCGGTAGGAGCGGGCTGCGGCCATGACTTCCTTGAACCGGTCATCGGCGATGACTAGCAGCGGAGATTCGTCCTCGAGCTGGGGGTTCATGCCCATCATCCAGGCACGGGCCACGTGCCGGTTCGCGCACTCTTCGATGTATCGGAAGACCTGGAAGGCGGTGCGCAGCCGGAACTCGGATTCGAAGCGCGGTTCGTTCTGGCCCCGGGACCAGCGGCCGACTTGCTTGGGGTCTTCGATGCCGGCGAGGCGCGCAACGACGCGCTGGCTGAACTGGCCCTGCAGGAAGCTCGCGATTTCCTGGATCTTCAGTTCGGCCGTGTCGCGGTATGCGCGGTCTGCGGCCTCGGCAGTGGCAGTGGCTTCTCGTGGGGTCTGCATGGTTTCCTCGTTTCCCTCGCCGCTCACCGCAGGTGAGTGCTTGGTGAGCGGGGGATGTGCGCCGCTTTGGGCGTGAAGGCTGGTGTGGTGGTGTCTGACCGCGGGCTGCTCAGCGATGGCAGGAAATGCCGCGCGTGCGTGCGTCCGGGTCGCTGTGATGGGCAGCACACCATCTTGGCCTTGAGGAGGCGCAGAAGTGAGAGGACGTGCTCGTTGCGACTTGCTCGTGCGTGAGGCTCTGCCCGGGTAAGCAGCCTATGAATCTAGTCAACATGGTTCCCCCTCCTAGGTGTTGAGAGAATGGTACCCGTTTACCACATGCTTATTCCATGGTTTCCCCGGGTGAAAACACCCCTAAATCCCCGCTGAGTAGCGCGTGTACCTCCTTGACCTGCGTCTTTGGCGTGTGATGCGGGGTCAGGGATGGTGCACCAGGTGACCGGATCGAGGGATGGTGAGTAGGGCCAGACGCACGCACCTCACCGGACGGTCAATCCGTACTCGCGTGCCACTTCGTGCAGTTCCGGGTCTTCCACCTGGATGGCGCGGCGCTCCACTTCCTGCAGTTCTGTGTCGTGCAAGATCGCCCAGCATTGGCGACCTCCGTACCCGGAGCGGTAGGCGATTCCCTGAACCAGCTGGTGGCCTGCCTCATTGCGCTGGGCGACGGCCCAGGCTGCGATCTGCCGGGCGATGCGGCGGTCCTTGCCATGGATGTGATCGTCGGTCAGCGCACCCGTCACGTTCCACTTGCTGAACTCACTGTGCAGTGCATCGGCGAGTACCTTCCTGGTCGACTCCGAGTCGACATCGAGGAAGCGGGCGTCGGGCGCGGGTTCGAGCCGGACCAGGATGCGCTCTTCGCGCCAGCTGGAGGGAAGCTGCCCGATTCCCATGAGATCTGAACTGGCCTCGGCATCGCTCATGAGTGCGCGGACCTCCGGGTGGATCCTGAAGCCGGCGAGGGTTTCGGCGAGGCATCCGGTGGGGTCGCTGGCGCAGTAGAGCATGCCGTAGGAGAAGAGACTGAAGCGGCCTGCCGCGGAACCACTGAAGGTTTCAGGTTCGACCCGGTTGTACCGAAGGGGGTCGTAGACCCAGCCCAGGCGCCAGACGCCGTTGTCAGGTGCGGGAATCAGGGTGACGGGAGGAACTGTCGTCACTGAAGCCCTCCTTCCGGGCCCGCCGCGCCGTGGGGCGGCCGGGGCACGCGCCCGGTCGTCGCGGGGGACATACCAGCAGGGTGGCTGGCGGGGGGTAAGGCAGCGGTCATGGCTCCTCGCTTGCAGGTTTGTGCTGTGGGGTCGACGCGATGGCGTGGCCTGGGCGTCAGGCGGATCATTGTTCCCTGGCCCGGGCGGATCTACCGGGGGGTTGGAGTGACTGCTGAGGGCGCATCCACGGAGCGCGGGCGCACGCCCCGGCGCACAGGCCGCTCAGATGCGGTCATGGTGCAGCCGGAACAGCATCGTGCACGTCTCGCCGGTGGCCAGCAGCAGGGATCCGCCATTGCTCTCACGGTCGGGGACGGTCTCCAACCGCGTGATGGACTCGCCAGTGACGATTTGCAGGAGCCGCCTGTTGGCCGACGGATCCCACACGTGGATGCTGGTCTTGCCGGCTGCCGCGAACAGGCTGTGGCCGGTGGGAAGGGCCAGCGCGGCCACCGCGCTCAGTTCGCCGTCCCCGGGGCTGAACTGCCCCGTCTGTTCGCCGCTGCCGGCGTTCCACACTTTGAGTGTGGCGTCCTGACCGGCGCTGGCCACCAGCAGCTCCTGGTCGCCGGCTTGCCCGATGGCCAGGCCATTCACGAAGTGCTGGCCGCACTTGATGGTGGGGCCGTGCTGCGTGAGGCGCCGTACGTCCCACAGCCGCACGTTGCCGTCACTGCCACCGGAAGCCAGGAGGACCCCCTCCCTGCCGCGGTGGGTGGCCAGGCAGCGGACACTGAACCGGTGGTCAGGGAACCCGGCCAGGAGTTCTTCTGTACGCAGGTCCCACACGCACACCCGCCCGTCGGTACTCGCGCTGGCCAGGAGGTCGGTGTCCGCGCCAGGCAGCGGCACCAACGCCAGCGCGGGCTGGAAGTGACCGGCCAGTTCGTACGCGGGTCGGAAGGCCGGGTTGTCGCCCGGGGGGCGCCGGGGGTCGATCAGGATGATGCGGTTGTCCTCGAGCGCTGCCGCCAGATGGAGTTTCCCGTTCACGCGGGTCCAGGCCAGGGCCGTTGCGGTGTGGCCTGTGAGGACGGTTCTCGGCTCGTCGGTGGTGCGGATGTTCCGCACGTTGATCCGGCGGACGCGTGCGGTGGCCAGGACGTACGGCGCCGAAGGGCACAGGGCGCTGGCAGTGATGCGGTCCCACGCCCGGGGAGCATTGCGGAAGGTACGTGTGGTCAGCGGCCAGCTGCGCACCGTGCAGTCGGCCCCAGCGGTGACCAGCCGGGGCCGGGTCAAGCCCACCTGGCTCAACGCCGTCACCGACTCGGTGTGGGCGGTCAGCTGTCTGCCCGCGGATGCCAGGTCGGGCAGCCTCCACAGACACACGGTGCCGTCTCCGCCCGCCGAGAGGAGACCGGGGTGCCCGTCCACCTCCGTGACCATCAGGGAGGTGACGGATGTCCTTTGGCCGTGCTGCACGGAGGGGCCCGGTTCGGTGGGGCGGTCTGCGCGGTGCACGGACACCTGGCCCTGCTCGTCAGCCACGGCATACTGCCCGGGGGCAGGCAGGGCGACCAGGGTGCGCACCCGCGCTCCGTGCCGTGAGAGCAGCTGAGTCGTGTGCCCGTCGAATCCGTGAACCTCGTCGTTCCGGGTGAACAACAGCAGCTGCTCTCCGCCGGGCGAGGCAACAGCGCACAGCAGCGGGGAGTCGCCCGACAACAGGGGCAGGGCGACGTCGGCGGGATGAAACACCGCGGGGTGCAGAGCGGCCAGGTGGCCGTCGCTGAACGCGGCCAGCAGAACCGGTGTGTGGCCTGCCGGTCTGTACAGGGCCAGGGAACTGACCCAGGTACGGGGGCGTCGAGGCACGGCTTCGAAGGCCAGCCTGCCCTGCAGCACGTCGACAACGGCCACGGACCCGTCCGTGCTGCCGGTCGCCACGAGACCGCTGCCTGGCAGAGCCAGCAGATGGGTGACCGCTCCGCGGTGGACATGCAGCGGCGCGCGGGCGGTACTCCCGTCGCGGCGCAGGGTGTGCAGTTGCCCCTGGCCGTCGCCCGCCACCACCAGTGGGCCGTACCGCGCTCCGGTGCCCTCCACCGTGGTGAGCGCGGTGGCGCGGGACTGGGTCACCAGCCACACACTGTCCGGGCTGCAGCCCTCGCTCCACACCGGGGTCACGGGTGCCTGGGCAAATGCTTCGGGCGCTGGCGGCTGGGTGCCGCCGGCCTGGGCCCCGGCGGCGTGATGGGCCAGGCCCAGGCTGGTCGCGCGGGAGAGCGGGTCGACGTTGCGCGAAAACGGCTCCAGCCGGGCCCACGCACGCAGCCACGGGCTGCCTGCCGAACCTGCATCGCCTGCAGCCAGCAGCCGGCGCACTTCCAGGCTCGACTCCCACGGCAACAGGGCCGGAGGTACGTGGGCGTCGTCGAGGACCTGGCCCCGGGCGGCGTGCTCGGCCAGGTGCCGACGCAGATACGGGTGGGGCGGAAGGCTGGGGTCGTCGGGAACAAGCTCGGCGAGAGCGGCGGCGATCCGACGGTGGATCTCGGTATGGCGGCCAGGCTCAAGAAGGTCACTCACCCCATGCTCCCGAAGTCCAGCAGATCGTCGTCGGTGTTCACGAGCACATCGGCGAGAGCCTCATCGGCAGGCCGGTACACCAGGCGGTTGTCCTCGTGGTCGTGGGCGAGGTAGCCGCTCAGTCTGCCGGCCAGGAGCTTGGCGATCGTCGCGTCCCATTCCTCGGCGGGCAGTCGTCGTTGCAGGAAGACACCGGCCATCTGGGGCCAGATGTCGGACCACGGGACGCCTGCCCCCTGGGCGAATGCAGAAGCCCGCAGCAGTGCAAGGGCGATATCGCGGGGCAGGCCGTGCTCGTCGTCTTCGACGAGTTCCAGATCCCGTACGAGCAGCCCGCGGATGCCCTGCAGCAGCGTTGCCTGCCACGTCTTCTGGGCGGCCAGCTTGGCGGCGTCGGGAGCTTGGCGCAGTTGTTCACCCGCCAGGCGGGCGTGGATGAACCACGGAGAGAGCACCGGTGCCACCAGCCGGGCTGCCTCGCGCGCCGTGTCCTGATGCCCGTCGGCGCTGATCAGCGCGTACAGGTACTCCTCCATGTCCTGCCGGGCGTCCTCACCGTCGGTGCGTTCCACTTCCGCGAGCGGGAACACCTGCCTCAGCACCTGCAGCAGCCCGTGCTCATCGCCTACGTCCTGCGCACCGTTTCCGGTCGGAGGGCGGGTCGAGCGGATTCCGATCAGCAGCCGTACAGCGGGTCCTACGGCCGGCGGGTCGTCTTCACGGCGCGGGCCGGGGATGGGTACGGAGGTCCGGCAGAATTCGCCCAGCGGGGCCAGCACGTCGTGGACGATGCGGTGACGTTCCAGAGCCTCGTCCAGCCCGTCGATGACAAGGGTGACCGGGTGGTCGGCGCCCCTCACGAACTCCTGCAGCTGCCGCGTCCAGCACAGAACAGGGTCGTCTGCCGGGCCCAGCAGAAGCGGAGTGACACCCAGTTCCCGCAGGATGTCGGAGGCCACTGTCGCGGCGTTGCGGCGGTGTGCGAGCACCGCCGCCGTCACGGCTCCCTCGGGCGGAATGGTGTCGGCGTCCGTGAGGTCGGCAGCCGCCTTGTACAGCGGATCGCTGCGGAATCCCGGGTCGCTGAGCACCACTGCCCGGGCGACCACAGCCGACTTGCCGCTGCCGGTGCTGCCAGTGACCAGCATCACGCCCCGAGGGCGCTGCGGTCCCAGGAAAGAGGCCACTTTGCGATTGAGGGTGTCCCGGCCGCGGAAGTACCAGCCCGCGTCGCTTTCCTGGGTACGGCCGGTGGCCCGGTCCAGCCAGTAGCCGTCGCGTAAGTACGCGTACCTGGGGTTGGGCAGACACGGGCTGGGGTCGTCGTGGCCGCTGCCCTCGATCAGGTGGCGGAGCCGGTAGCGCTTGCGGTCAGCGTCGGTGGGTAACGCTCTGGAGTACTCCGCCCGGAACTCATCCACGCTCAGGTACTCCGTGGTGATGCCGGCCTTGGGGGTCCGCAGCCGTTCGAACACTTTGCGAAGAGTTGTGGGGAAGCGGCGCACCTCAACAGTCTGGTTGTGGTCGCACGTGACCAGCACGTCCAGCTGGCACTGGTCCTTGCGGTCCTGGCCGACCTCCTTGAAGAGGGCCGGGAGTTCGGTGTCCAGCTTGCCTGCGTAGCAGGCGTTGACGATTACCAGTACGTTCTCGACGTGGGAGTCCAGTGCGGCCATGACGATGTCGCTGGTCCGTACGGCAGTGGCCAGGTTCCGTCGTCGCACGGTGTCGGGGAGCTTGAGGAAGTGGGTGCCGGAGGTGCCGGGGATGCCATGCCCGGTGATGAACACAACCAGCGCGTGGCCCTGCATCTCCCGCACGTCTTCCCTGCGGAGCAGGTCCTCCACGTCCTCACGGCACGTCAAGTCAGGCGTCGGCAGCTGATGGAATCCCGGCAGTGGCCCGTTCGGGCCCCACCACTGGGCCACGACCTCGAGCTGCTCGTCGATCCCGGCGGCGAACTCGTCCGCCTCGTCCTCGTCGACGTCCTCGTAGTTGCGGACCGCGACAGTCAGCAGCGTCCGCTGCCCGGCCAGGTCGTCCCCGTCCACCGCGGCTAACGGAGGTCTCCTCTGAACCTCGCCCCCCATGCGTTGCATTTCACTAGTGTTGCAGGCATGACTGACCAGGCGCAGGGGTACAGCCCCAATCCTTCTTTCGGACTCGAACCGCCGCTCGTCCCTGCCATCACCCACGACGCCGTTGTGGTCGTGCCCGGCATCATGGGCAGCGAGCTGTACGACACCAGCCGCAACGAGGTCATCTGGGGATTAGCCAACAGCAGCTGGCTCACCCGGGCCTGGCTCACCCGCTCCGGGCTCGACTCGCTCCGGCTCACGCCCGACGAACTCGCCGGTGAACACAGCCGCGTCAGGGCTCGCCGACTGCTCGAGACCCCCGCCTGGAGTCCCTTCTTCAAGGGTATCGAGCCCTACCACAAGCTCCTAAGCACCATCGAGAACACCATTGCCCACCCCAGCGCCATCCTGCCCTTCCCCTACGACTGGCGCCTGCCGGTCTCCGCCCACGCCCGTACCCTGGCCGCCGCCGCCCGAGACCACCTCACCCGCTGGCGCAGCCACCCCGCTCAGATCGCCGCCCGCGCACACGCCGTCGACGACCGCGAAGCACGCCTCGTCTTCGTCGCCCACTCCATGGGCGGCCTGGTCACCTACGCCGCGCTCACCCTCGGCGGCGACCACGACCTCGCCGACGACACTCGTGGTGTCATGACCCTGGGCACCCCTTTCCAAGGCTCCGTCGTCGCCGCCAACATCCTCAACACCCTCCAGGGCGCGCCCCTGCCCCTGCCGCACAACCGCCTCGCTGCGGCAGCCGTCACCATGCCCGGCGTTCACGACCTCCTGCCCCGCTTCCTCTGCCTGGAGGACGGCTCCACCGTCCGCACCCTCACCCCCACCGACGTCTCCAACCTCGGCGGCGACAAAGAACTCTTCGCAGCGTCCCAGGACTTCTTCCGCGACCTCTACCGCCAGCCGTTGCCCCACCACCGGCCCATCGCCGGCATCGGACAGGACACCGTCCAGTCCCTGCAGCTCCACGCCGGCGTCGTACACGCCTCCGAGTACTGCTTCCGCGAAGACAACAACGGCGAACTCAAGCGCGACAAGCACGGACGACCTCTGCGATACCCGGTCAAGGGGGACGGCACCGTCCACCGTGTCTCCGCCTCACCCGTGCGGCGCGCGATGCCCGTCCACGCCCAGCACGGTGCGCTCGCCAGCGGCAAGCAGGCACGTCGCACGGTCGCCGACTTCCTCCTCGAAGACGACCACCTCGGCCCCGACCAGGCCGACGACGGGCTGGGCCTGAACGTGCCCGACTACGTCCACCCCCATACCAAGTGGGATCTCGCCATCACCGGCACCAACGAACCGGCCGGAATCGAATGCACTGTCTCGGCCGTCGACAGCGACTACACCAAGTCCACCCGGGTCCAGGTCGACGGCGGCGACCGCCTCCGCGCCACCCTCACCGTCCCCGACACGGGCCTGTACCGCGTCACAGTCCGATCCGACCACAGCCACACCCTGACCCAGCTCATCTTCGCCGGCCCGGACAGCTCCGAATACCTCGACGAGTAACAGCGGAGCGGACGGACTGCTCCGGCCCGCGCAAGACCACGAACTGAGCTGCCCACGTGACTGAACCACGCCACCGAGGAAGGCTGGAAGGACTGTCGTCCTCCCTTCACCCTGACCCGGGCCGAACGCGAGGCGTCGCGCGACGGATGAGCGGGCTGGGCCAGCCCTGCTAGGGGCCGGCGCTCGCCCGCCACCGGCATCGCGGCACACCGAAGTAGCTGCGTCCGGCCTGCGACGAGCCCAGCACTTTGCAGACGCTACGCCGTGCGATTTTTAGCTTCGACTGGCGGATCCCGATGTGAAGGAGACGACCGTGACTGATGACGAGCAGCAGCTCGCCGCCCTCCACAACGACCTTCCCGGCCACGACGACGCCCGGTTCTGGCGGGGACTCAAAGAAGCAGCGGGTATCTACCGCATACGCTCGACGATGTCCTCCGTCATCCAGGAGGCGCAAGACGGCGACTTCGAACCGCTCGCCGAGTTCGTCCTCGAGGTCTTCAACCGCGATACCCGACTTAAGGACATCACCGCGGCCCTCGCCACCCATCTCGGCAGCACCCTGAGGGCCCGCGCCTGGATTACCGACGCCATCGCAGCCGCTGACCGCGTCAACCGGACCCACGTTCGGCGCCCCGGCCCCGATCGAGGGCATCCGTAGGACGCGACGTTGCCGGGGCCACGTCAGATACTCCGAGCTCCGACCGCATCGCCTGAACACCGTGGTGAAGCCGGCGAAGGCGATCAGCCCAGCCCATCCGGCCTACGAACGCCTGGCATCACGAGGACGAGAGCCCTTCCCCTGGTCCACACTGGGGGTAGGCGATGAGGAGGTGAAGGGGACATGAGCATTGCCAGCCTTGCCCAGCACCACGGGCCCTGGACCGTCGACGCGGTCCTGGCTCTGGCCGAGGACCGTTCGCACCGCTACGAACTTGTTGGTGAGTCGCTCGTGATGTCTCCCGCTCCTGGCCTGCGTCACCAGCGGGCCAGCTACCGTCTCCACGTCGCGCTCGACGCGGCGGCCCAGGCCGCCGGCGCCGCGGTGGAGGTGCTGGAGGCGATCAACGTGATCCTGCCGTCCGGGCTGGTCGTGCCGGACATCGTCGTCGCTGACGCCGGCGCGACCGCCGAGGACGGCGTCAGCATCGACGCCGAAGCAGTACAGCTGATCGTCGAGCTGCTCTCGCCCGGCAACAAGACCATGGACCGCAAGTTCAAGCCCATGCTCTACGCCGAGGCGGGCATCGAGCACTACTGGCGACTCGAGTTCGACCCGGCCCCGCGCCTGATCGTCAGCGAGCTCGCCTCCGGTCGGTACGTCGAGAAGACGATCGCACTCCCTGGCGCCACAACCCGTGTTGAGGCGCCGTTCCCCTTCGAGATCGACCCGGCCGGACTCACTCAACCCAAGCGGCGAGGCTAAAGGCAGGCCCCGCTGCCGTTTCCATTGGAAACGGCAGCACCGGAGCAGCCTTCATCGGCAGCACTCGGCCCTCAGCTGCCGCTGTCCTCGCTGGCCTGGTCGGCGGCCCGAGCGGGTGCCTGGTGGAGATCGAAGGGGCCTCCGCGGTACTTCAGCAGCCCGACCAACATCACATTCAACCGCTTCGGAGGGGACGGGATCATGGACCTCCTGGCCGTCCTGCTCCGACGGTGGGATGCCGTGCTCGTCATCCCAGGCGGGCCAACCATGATCCAACGGAACGAGGACCGCGAGCTTCTGCCCGCCTCCCTCAGGGACGAGTGGCCCGTCGTCGTGGCGCGTACTGGCGCGGAGATCGACCGAGCGATCCGGACTTCCTGAACGAACGGACGAGGGGCCTGTCCCCGGTGCTTGTCACCGGGAACGGCCCGTCGTCTCCGCACGGGGGCGGCCGCCGACCAGTACGCCTCCGCCGAAGCCACGCCAAGATCCGATGCATCGGCGAGCAGTCCATGGCCACCTTCAGAAGCGGACGCCTGCTGCGACAGTTCCGCTGCAGCAACAACCGGATCACCGACTTCGTGAAGACCGTCCTCGTCCTCACCGCGCCTCAACCTGAGGTTGGAAAAGGCTCAGTCCTTCGGCGAGTTGTGGTTCCAGCGCCTGCGGACGCAAACCCGGGGGACTCTCGACAAGCCCAATCGTCCCGCGCCAGGAGCACTTTTCACCTATTAAAGGTCATGAGAATCATCACGATCGCGAAGGCCGGAGGTTGCCGACATGACCTGCCGGTTGACGTGCGAGCGAGAAAAATTTGTCGCAATCTCACAGGGTGTGGTGTTCACAGCCAATGCCCATTCGTGAATAGTAGGATCACCGTCTGGTTCGCCCCCAATAAGAACTACTTCCTCTCCTTCCTCTACTTCCTCATCGCCACAGTTAACGATCATCTGATCCATGCAGATGCGTCCCACTACGGGGTAACGTCGACCTCGAATCGAAACGGCCATCTGTCCACTCAATGACCGTGGTACCCCATCGGCGTAGCCAGCGGGG
Source organism: Streptomyces sp. NPDC048255 (assembly GCF_040652415.1). NCBI lineage: Bacteria > Bacillati > Actinomycetota > Actinomycetes > Kitasatosporales > Streptomycetaceae > Streptomyces > Streptomyces sp. NPDC048255. Next base: position 34,940 of record NZ_JBEZMA010000048.1, on the reverse strand, counting down.
ACTAGAGCCAAATTAAGCGCTTTCGGTGCAATCCAATCGTGCTCATAGGAAACACCCTGCCCAGCTTCAACCCTCTTCGTAAGCGCAACGTGACTTGTGACCCGCATGGCCGGTCGAAGATCAAAGCTATGACGCTCCGAATATGGCAGCAATCCATAGATTGCCGATCCTGTCCGAACCATATCGAAATGAAGATCAGGTCTTGTGAGCGCTGATAATGATCCGGCCAGATGTCGTCGAACGTTGAGGCCAGATTTTTTTGCCTGACGCCAGGCTCTGGCGAGGAATTCCGCCTGCTCGTCCAGCGTGTTATGACCCCTGACTTCACCGTGCGACAGGTGTGACCACACAGATACAACATTGATCAGGCCTTGTGATTGCGCGGACTTCGCGGCATTCAAAATTGATGCCAAATGATCGAACGCCGCTCCGCCGCGACCCAATCCGGTATCAACCTCAAGGTGGACTCTCGCCGGGCGGCCGACAGCTCGACCCGCATCCACTGCGAACGCCAGCGTGCGAGCTGACTGGACTGACACGTCCACGCCAGCCGCCGTGGCCAATCGCATGCTCTCCGCCGAATTGTGCAACCACGCGAGGATTGGCGCATCGAGGCCGGCCCGGCGAAGCTCCAGTGCTTCTGGCGTTGTGCAGACGCCAAGCCACGTCGCCCCTCCTCTGAGCGCTGCACGCGCGACATCAATCGCGCCATGTCCATATGCATCGGCCTTTACGACGGCCATAACAGCGGCAGCCGGCCGGCCAACGACTTGTCGAACCACGCGCGTGTTATGTTCAATGGCAGATAGATCTACGAGAACATTTAGATATCGGCGCGGAATGTTCGACCAAGCCTCCATAGTCAAGTCCACTCACGAAAGAAATATGTCGACTCCGCTTTGAAGGGCCATGGGGCACTGGCGAGTGCTATCTCATCGCGGAGATCAATATGGCGCCCATGAAAGCCGGTGGATGCTACCAGTGCGAAATGGAATCCGATGCGACCGGCCCCCAACGTGTCCGTTTCCATCGAAGCCCCGATGGGTTCACCTCGCATTGCTCTGTGATAGGTCGTGATTTCGCCAGGGCTGGCCACGGTACTCAGGCTTTGGGACGCCTCAGCCGGACGTGCGTGGGCGGGCCGCGTCGCGCAGCAGGAGCGTGGTGGTCACGCTGCTCACCCCGGTCAGGGCGATCGCGAGGCCGACCGGGACGAATTCCGCGAACACGCCGAAGACCAGGGGTCCGACCCCCTGGATGCTCATGGTGGTGGTGTTCAGCAGTGCGAAACCCTGTCCCTGGAGGTCGGACGGGACCGCCTCCAGGAAGCGTCGCTGCAGGCCGAGCAAGTAGGCGGATCCCATGCCGGTGACCACGTACGCTGCGGTGACCGCCGGATACGGCAGGTCCAGGACGAGCGTGATCGAGGGCGTGCCCATCACCAGCAGCAGTGGCAGGACGAGCCGTTCCCGGGTGGCGGGGGTGAACGCCCGCCCGATGACGACGTCGCCGATGAGCATTCCGACCGACGTGGCTGCCAACAGGGTGCCGGTCTCCGTCGGGCTGAACCCACGCTGCGCGGAGTACGGGATGAGCAGGCTTCCCGCTGCGGCCAAGTACGCGGCGGGCAGGCACTGGACCATGATCAGCTTGAAGACCCCGGGGGCGGCGACGAGCGCTGCGTTGCCTTGCAGGGTCTTGCGCACGATCGACCCGCCCGCCCCGGCCGACCCGCCCGCGCGGACCACCTCGGTGTGCGACAGGAACAGGCGACTGATCACCGACGCGAGCAGGTGCGCGCCTGCGGTGACCAGCATCGTCCGCTCCACGCCCAGCCACACGACCAGCGTCCCACCGGCGGCCATGCCCACCATCTGCGCCGAAACCGCGACGATGTAGGACAGCGAACGCCCGAGCACGTAGGTGTCGCCGGTGAGGACCTCCGCCAGGACTCGGGCCGTGGCCCCGGTGGTGACCGGTGTCAGGCAGGCCACGGCTGCGACCAGGAGCAGGCTGGGCGCGACCGGGAGGTGCCCGAACGCGAGCAGCAGCCCGACGGCGCACTGGAGTGCGTAGCCAGTGGTAATGAGGGTCCGCGGCGAGAACCGGTCCGCCATCGCGGCAAGGAAAAGGCCGCCTGCGGCTTGGGGCAGGAAGCCGATCGTCATCGTCATCGCCGTCAACAGCGGAGAGCCGGTCTGGTCGAACACCAGCACCGCCAGCGCGACGGACCGCAGCGTGTCGGACATGACGCCGAGCAGCCGACCTGCGAATACGGCACGGAACTGGGCGACCGCGAAGACCTGGCCGTAGGTGGCCTTCGTCGCGAACTGATCGATCATGAGCAGGATGCTCCCGAAACTTTCCTGGGCCGAACCGCGTCTACCGGTTGATTGCGGTGATGTGGGTCGGCAGGGCCCGCCACACCTCGGGTGTGTAGAAGTGGCCACCGGGCAGGGAATCGTGCCGGTACGGCCCCAACGCCAGCTCCCGCCACTGGGCGGGGGCGTCCGATTCGATCACCTTGTCGTCGGCACCGGCGAGGACCTGCAGCGGCATGGTCACCCCCGCGGCGCCGTTGTAGCGGAACGTGTCCCGCACGGCGATGTCCGCGCGCATGATCTCCACCGCCATCTCCAGCAGGTCCGGATCGCCCAGCACGTGCTCGGCGATCAGTCCATGCGTGCGCATCCAGGTGAGCAGCTCCTCGTCGGTGTCCTGGCGAGCCGGGAACATGTCCCGCGGCGTGAGGCCACGCGCCGGAGCGTTGCACGAGGACACGACCAGGGCGTCCGGGACGGACGTGCCCCGCGCCTCCAGCCGGCTCGCCACGTCGAAGGCCATCCAGCCGCCCATGCTGTGTCCGAACAGGACGTACGGCCGGTCGCCGACCGCCGAGACGACCGTGCGGGTAGCGTCCTCCGCCAGCTCGTCCCAGGTCGTGGCGAAGTCCTCCAGGAAGCGGCCGTCGCGGCCCGGGTAGCAGATCAGTGCGACGTCAACGTCCGGTGCCACGACCTCGGCCCACGGGTGGTACGGCCCGGTCCCACCGCCGCAGAAACCCAGGCACACCAACGTGGTGGTCGCGCCGTCAAGCTGCTTCGGGCGGATCACGGCGGTGTTCTGCCGTGCTGGTCCCAGTTGGTTCGACACGTGCTGTCTCCTCTATCGGCCGGCTGCCGAGGTCACGTCGGCGTGCGCCGACTGGACGAACTCCGCGAAGTCCCGCAGCATCGGCCGCCGGTACACGTCCCGGATGGACAGTGCGACGCCCAGCTCCTTCTTGACCCGGGCCACGACCCGGATGGCCATCAACGAGTGGGCGCCCAGCGCGAAGAAGTCGTCGTCGGCGAACACCCGATCCTGGCCGAGGACCTCCGCCCACACCCCGGCGACGAGCTCCTCGTACTCGCCCTCCGGGCGCCGCCCGTCCGCTCGCGTGGCACCGGCGTCGGGTTCGGGGAGGAGGGAGAAGTCGATCTTCCCGTTGACGGTCAACGGGAACGCGACGATCCGAACGAACCGCGCCGGGACCGCGTGGGCCGGCAGGAGCGCGGCCACGTGGTCGCGCAGCTCGTCGAGGTCCGGGTCGCCCACGCAGTACGCCACCAGGTCGTCCGCCCGCGCGACCACGACTGCGGCACACCCGTCGCGGTATCCGGCGATGGCCGCCTCGACTTCGCCGGGCTCGATCCGGAAACCGCGCACCTTGACCTGGCGATCGGCCCGCCCGACGAACTCCAGCGTGCCGTCCGCCCGCCACCTGACCTCGTCACCCGTGCGGTACATCCGCCGCCCGGCACCGGCGAACGGGTCGGCGACGAACCGTTCCGCGGTCAGGCCGGGGCGGTTCACGTACCCCCGCGCGACCGCGGGACCCGAGATGTAAAGCTCGCCCGTCACGCCCACCGGCATCTCCGCCAGGCGGTCGTCCAGCACGTGGACCTCGACACCGGGCAGCGGCGGCCCGATGTGCGGCTCGGTGCCCTCGATCGGCCCGGCCGTGGAGTCCACGGTGCACTCGGTCGGTCCGTAGAGGTTGAACGCTTCCACGCGCCCCGCCTCCTTGGCCGCGTCGAGTCGCCGCCACAGCGCGGTGGACACGGGCTCGCCACCCAGGAACAGGCGCAGCGCCGGGGCCGTAACCCCCTGCTCCACGGCCTCCCAGTGCGACGGGGTGGCGTCGATGTCGGTGATCCCGTGCTCGGCAAGTGCGGCGCCGAACCGGGCGGGATCGCGCCGCTGCTCCTCGTCGAGGACGACGACCGTGTCGCCGCGGCAGACCCTGGCCCACTGCTGGACCGAGGCGTCGAACGACGCGCTCGCGTTCCAGCCGACCACGCGGTGGCCGTCCGGGTAGGCGCCGACCGCCTCGAGCCGGTGCAGCAGAGACGCCACCCCGCCTCTGGTCGCGATCACGCCCTTGGGCACGCCGGTCGAGCCCGAGGTGTAGATGACGTAGGCGGCGTCGGCAGGTGTCACGGACACGGGCTCGCCAGTGCTTCCCGAAGCGACCGGCGTGATCACCTCGACATCCGCGAGCCGGGTCGGCCGGTCGTCCGCCGCGACCACCAGCCGTAGGCCGGAGTCCTGGATCATGAAGGCGATCCGCTCGTCGGGGTACCGCGGGTCAAGCGGGACGTACGCCGCACCCGCGCTCCACACGGCGAGCAGTGCGGCGACGAGGCCCACGCCCCGCTCCAGGCACACGCCGACGTGGTCGCCACGGCGCACACCGCGGTCCCGCAAGGCGCCGGCGAGGTCCGCGACCCATGCGGCGAGGTCGGCGAACGTGACGGACGCGTCCGCGGACTGGACGGCGGCACGGTCCGGTGCCGCCTCGACGGACTGCAGGAACCGGGCCAGCGGGTCGTCATCCTGTGCGATGAGGTTCGTGGTCATCTCAGACGAACCTCGCCTCGGCCGGAACGGTCGGCAGGCAGTCCCGCACGGACACCGGATCGCCCATGGCGACGACGATGCGCCGGTCGCCCCGGAACGGCTCCCTGCCGTGTGCGGCAAGGATGTTGTCGACCACCATCACGTCACCCGGCTGCCAGGACCGCCGCATGGTCGCGCCCGCGTACGCGGCGTCGATGGCCGCGAGGTCCTCCTTGGTGACCGGTTCGCCGTCGCCGAAGGACGTGTCGAACGGGAGTCCGTCCGCGCCGAACTCGTCCACGAGGGACTCGCGGATCTCCTCGTCCAGCGACCACGAGTTCCAGAACGCCATGTGGTTGAACCAGACTTCGTCGCCAGTGTGCGGGTGGGTGATCACCCCCGCACGGATCTGACTGGTGCTCAGGTCGTCGCCTGACCAGCGCGCGGCGATCAGGTTCTCGGCGCAGTACGCCTCCACCTGTGCGCTCCGGTCGGCGGCGAAGGCGGTGCGCCAATCCAGGGACACCAGGTCGGAGTAGTTGCGGCGCAGGGCCCAGCCCGAGGAGCGCATGCGCCGTACCAGGTGTTCCGGCATGTCGCGCAACACCGCCCGGCAGTCCGCGACCGGGGTCGCGCCGCCCTCCGCCGGTGCGGTGAGGCAACAGAACACCAGCGTTCCCGGGAAGTCGAGGGTGTAGCTGTTCTCGTTGTGCATCCGGATGGGCTGCGCCGGCGGCAGGTCGGTCGAGGAGAACACGTCATCGCCGTAGCTGTGCCTCGGCGTGGCTTTCTCCCGGTACGGGGTGCGCTGCGGGATGAGCTGGTCGCGGACGGCGCCGAAGTCCTGCACGTCGCGCACCGGCAGGCCGCGCAGGTACAGCACCCCATGCGACCGCATCGCGGCACGGAGTTCGTCGTCGACCGAGCGCAGCCAGTCCAGCGCGTCGGCGAGCGTGGACAGCTCAGGGGCGACGCCCATGGGCGGCGCCCCGGCCTCGAGTTGGATGTCCAGCTTGCGGTCGAGCTGCTTTGCGCCCCATTGATCGGGAGTATTCTTCATCTGACGCCGAACCCTTCCGGAGTGGTGAAACTCGCATGGCCATGGCCTGAAATAGGCCGTGGCGTGAAATCGTCGGAATGCGCCGAAGGTGCGGCTGCCCTCAAATCGCCCGACCAATTTCCCGGTCGCCGTCACGCATAGCGTGGAGGAGCGATTTCGGCCGCAGGTCTGTCCAATTCCGATCGATGTAGCCGAGGCAGGTGTCCCGCGCGTCAGGTCCGTGGACCACGCTCCAACCAGCCGGAACATCAACGAACAGGGGCCACAGCGAATGCTGCCCCTCGGCGTTGACCAGCACCAGGAATTGGCCATCCGCACTGTCGAAAGGATTCGTCAACTTAGCTTCCCCCGTTGAGGCACGTCGCTTTCGCAACTCACACTAGGCGCAACCAACTTCATCCGGCAACCCTCTTATTGATCTTGACGTTACCGATTCGAGTCCTTACGTTGAGTCCACAGTCAGAGGTCATGGCATCCGGAAACCTGCCTATGGCGCGCCATAGGCACCTGGGGCCTGAACAGCCACTTCTGGCGAAATGTCAGCCGTCGACCGCACGCATCGTTGAGACCGATTCGGCGTGCCTGAAGTCGGCGTGCCGTTACTTCGGGGGAAGGACGTGAAGGCGATGGCCAGGTTGCCGAGGCTGCCACAAGCACAGCGCACCGTGAGGGGGACCATCGGAGCGGACGCAAATCGGCTGTCCGGACCGGGAAGCGCGACCCGCACTCTGTCTCCGGACCTGGTCGACGCGGCCCGGTCGGTGGCGGCGGAACACGGCGCGGAGCTGTTCTCCGTGCTGTCGGCCGCTTTCGTGGCGGTGCTGGCCAGGTACGGCGAGGCCGAGCAAATCGAGCTCGGTGGTGCGCCCGGTGAGCTGCTGGCCGTCACGCCCGGCCGCGACGACACGTTCGCCGACCTCGTCCGGACCGTCCAGCTGACCGGCCGCCAGGAGGTCGACGACGACCGGTACCGGGCCGCCGACGCGGTGTTCCGACAGGCGGACGGAATCGCGGACCCGTCGGAGCACCAGCTGGTCGTTGAGGTCCGGCAGCCGTCCGAGGTGGTCCACCTCGACGTGTCCTTCGACGCCGGGGCGTTCGACCACGGGACGGTCGAGCGCCTGCTCGGGCACTTCGCCACCCTGCTGACCGCCTGCGTCGCCGATCCCGGCATCCGCCCGAGGACCGAGGCTCCGTTGCTCACGGCGGCGGAACAGCAGCGGATGCTGGTGGAGTGGAACGCCACCGCGTCCGAGTTCGACCACGACCGCACCCTGCACGCATGCGTGGCCGAGCGGCTCAAGACTGATCCCGACAGTGTGGCACTGATCCACCGCGGGACGACCTGGACCGCCGCCGAGGTCGACAAGGCGGCCAATCGGCTCGCCCACCGGCTCAGGGCCCTCGGTGTCGGCCGGGGCGGCCGCGTCGCGATGTGCCTCGACCGGGGCCCGAACCTGATGGTCGCGATCCTGGGCATCCTCAAGGCGGGCGCCGCGTACGTACCCTTGGACGCCGACTACCCCGTCGAACGCCTGGCGTTCATGATGGAGGCCTCCGACTCCCACGTCCTCATCACGGAATCCCCGCTGTCGCCGCGACTGCCTCAGTCCGACGTCCCGGTGATCCTCATGGACCGGGACGCCGCGGAACTCGATCAACTGCCCGACCACGCCCCCGAGGAGGTCGCCGGTCCGGACGACCTCTGCTACATCATCTTCACCTCCGGCTCCACCGGCCGGCCCAAGGGGATCGCCATCCGGCACCGGGGCGTCGTCAACAACCTGCTGGACATCAGTGCCACCGCCGGGGTCGGCGCCGAGGACCGGGTGATCGCTCTGTCGTCACCGAGCTTCGACATGTCGGTCTACGAGCTCCTGGGGATCGCCGTGGCCGGCGGCGCGGTGGTGTTCCCGGACCCGGGCCGCACCAAGGACCCGGCGCACTGGCACGACCTGGTCCAGAAGCACGACGTCACCGTCTGGAACTCCGCGCCCTCCCTCCTCGAGCTCTACGTCGAACACGTGCGGTCCCTCGGCGAGCAGACCGGGATCCGGACCGTGATCCTGGGCGGGGACTGGAGCATGCCGGACCTCCCCCAGCGCCTCGAGCCGCTTGCCCCCGGCATCAAAGTCTTCGTCTTCGGCGGATTCGCCGAGGTGTCCATCTCCTCCACGTGGTTCCTGGCAGGGGATCCGCTGCCCGGCTGGGCCAGCATCCCGTTCGGGCGGCCGATGGCCGGTCAGCGGCTCTACGTGCTGGACTCGGAACGCCAGCCGGTCCCGGTCGGTGTGACGGGGCAGATCCACATGGCGGGCCTCGGCCTTGCACAGGGGTACTACGGCAACCCCGAGCTGACCGCGGCCAAGTTCTTCGAGTGGTCACACGGCCCGGTACAGGCGGAGCGCCTCTACAGCACCGGCGACCTGGCCAGGTTCCACCCCAACGGCCTGGTGGAGCTGATCGGGCGGATCGACCACCAGGTCAAGATCCGCGGAGTCCGCGTCGAGCTCGGCGAGGTCGAGTCCGTGCTCCGCGAGGACCCCGCGGTCGCCCGGGCCGTGGTGGTCGCCGGGGAGGACACCTCCGGTGACCGCCGCCTGGTCGGCTACGTGGTGGCGCGGGACGGCGCCGAGGTCGACCCGGCGGCGCTGCGGTGTGCGATCCGCACCTGGCTGCCCGAGCAGATGGTGCCGTCCGCCATCGTGGTCCTGGACGCACTGCCGATCAGCCCGAACGGGAAGGTCGACCGGAAGGCGCTGCCGACGCCCACGTACACGGTCGCGGGCGGCCGGGAACCGAGGGACTCCACGGAGCAGGAGCTGTGCGCGCTCTTCGCCGAGCTGCTCGGCATCGACCGCGTCAGCATCGACGACAGCTTCTTCGACCTCGGCGGGAACTCGCTGCACGGAATCCGGCTCGTCCGGCGGCTGCGGGCGCGGTTCGACGCGGAGCTGTCGATCAGGACCCTGTTCGACGCGCCCAGCGTCGCGGAGCTCGCGGCCAAGGTCGGAGAGCGGGCCGGGAGCCGCCGCGCGCCCCTCACGCCGGTCGAGCGCCCGGACCCGCTGCCGCTCTCCCTGGCACAGCAACGGCTCTGGTTCGTCGAGCAGCTCAACGGGCCGTCGGCGATGTACAACATCCCGTTCAGCTTCCGGATCACCGGGCCGGTCGACACCGAGGCGCTAATCGGCGCCCTGCGGGACCTGGTGGACCGTCACGAGTCCCTCCGCACGGTGTTCGTGGCCGAGGACGGGGTGCCGGCCCAGCGGATCGTCGCCACCCCGGCCGCTGCCGACCTCGTCCGGCACGTGCGCCTGCCCGCCGAAGAGCTGGACGCGGCCGTCCGGTCGGCCGCACGGCACGAGTTCGACCTCGCCACGCAGGTCCCCTTCCAGGCATGGCTGTTCGAGTCGGGCCCGGAGCACCACCACCTGTTGATCGCCGTTCACCACATCGCGGGCGACGGCTGGTCGATGCGACCGCTCGCCGACGACCTCACGACCGCGTACGCGGCCCGGTGCGCGGGCCAGGAGCCCGACTGGGCGCCGCTGCCGATCCAGTACGCCGACTACACCCTGTGGCAGCGCGAGGCCCTCGGCGCGGCGGACGCCCCCGACACTCCTCTACACCGCCAGGTCCGGTACTGGGAGGACCGGCTGGCTGGCCTGCCCGACCGCGTCGGCTTCCCCGCCGACCGCCCGCGCCCGGCCGTGGCGTCGCAGGACAGCGCGACGGTGCCGCTGAACATCCCGGCCGAGCTGCACCAGCGGCTCACCGACCTGGGCCACCGCACCGGCACCACCCTGTTCATGATCCTCCACGCAAGCCTGGCGGCCCTGCTCACCCGCTCCGGCGCCGGAACCGACATCGCGGTGGGCACCGTCGCGGCCGGCCGCACCGAAGAAGAGGTCGACGACCTCGTCGGCTTCTTCGTCAACACCCTGGTCATCCGCACCAGCACCGCGGACGACCCGCGGTTCGCCGACCTGCTCGACCGGGTGCGGGAGACGTGCATCGGCGCCGACGAGCACCAGGACCTGCCCTTCGACCGGCTCGTCGAGGTGCTCAACCCGGCGCGCTCGACCGCGCACCACCCGCTGTACCAGGTCAGCCTCACGCTTCAGAACACGCCGGATGCCCGGATCGCCATTCCCGGCGCGGAGGTCACCGGGGAGATCCTGCCCACCGGCAAGCTGCTGACCGACGTGCACTTCGACATCACCGAGACCTGGACCGGCGACGCCCGGCCGGCCGGTGTCCGCCTCGTGGCCCACTACGCCACGGACCTGTTTGAGGCCGAGTCGGTCCGCACCCTGCTCCACCGCTGGATCGCGGTCCTGGAACAGGCCGCCGAGCACCCCGCGATCCGGGTCGGCGAGTTCGCCGCGCTCGGCGCGGAGGAGCCCGCAGTGCTGCCGGTGCCGACGAGCGAGGCCGCGCCGGACCACGCCCCTGCGGGCGCCGGCCGGGCCCCGCGTGACGGCCAGGAAGCGCTGCTGTGCCAGTTGTTCGGCGAGATCCTCGGCGTCGACCGGGTGTCGATCGACGACAACTTCTTCGCGCTGGGCGGCCACTCGCTGCTCGCCACCCGGCTGGTGAGCCGGATCCGCGCAGTCACCGGCGCCGGACTGCGGGTGCGTCAGCTGTTCGAGGCGCCCACGGTCGCCGAGCTCGTGACCCGGCTGCGGGACGGCGCACCGGCCCGCGAGCCGCTGGCACCGCGGGTCCGCCCCGACCGCATCCCGCTGTCGTACGCCCAGCGCCGCCTGTGGTTCCAGGACCGGTTGCAGGGACCGTCGGCGACGTACAACATGCCCCTCGCGTTGCGGCTCGACGGGCAGCTCGACCCCGCCGCGCTGGAAGGCGCCCTCGGCGACATCATCCACCGCCACGAATCCCTGCGGACCGTCTACCCCGACGTCGAGGGGTCCCCGGAACAGCTCATCGTCCCGGCGGACGAGGCGCTCGTCGAGCTCGACTGCCGGCATGTGAGCGCCGCGGACCTGGAGGGCGCGCTGCTGGCGGCGTCCAAGCACACGTTCGACCTGGCCAAGGACCTGCCGCTGCGCGCCTGGCTGTTCGACGTGGCGCAGGACCGGCACGTGCTGCTGATCATCGTTCACCACATCGCCGGCGACGGCTGGTCGCTGGTCCCGCTCGCCAAGGACCTGATGGCCGCGTACTCGGCGCGGCGGGCGGACACCGAGCCGGACTGGGCGCCGCTGTCGATCCAGTACGCCGACTACACCCTGTGGCAGTTGGAGACGCTGGGCGCCGGCGACGACCAGACGAGCGTGATGTCCCGGCAGGTCAACTACTGGACCGAGCACCTCGCAGGGCTTCCGGAGGTCGTGACGTACCCGCCGGACCGGCCCCGGCCTGCGCTGGCCTCCTACGAGGGCGCGATGGAGTGCTTCGAGCTGCCCGCCGAGCTGCACCGCGACCTGGTCGCGCTGGCGCAGGGCTCGGGTGCCACCCTGTTCATGGTGGTGCAGGCCGCGATGGCCGCCCTGCTGACCAGGATGGGCGCGGGCACCGACACCGCCGTCGGCGCGCCCATCGCGGGCCGGCTCGACAACGGCCTCGACGACCTCGTCGGGTTCTTCGTGAACACCCTGGTCATCAGGACCGACACCAGCGGCGACCCGACCTTCGCCGAACTGCTGCGGAGGGTCAGGGAGACCTGCCTGGTGGCCTACGAGCACCAGGACGTGCCGTTCGACCACCTGGTGGAGAGGGTCAACCCGCGCCGGTCGGCCGCGCACCACCCGCTCTTCCAGATCATCCTAGCCGTGCAGAACAACAAGGAGCCGGAGTTCGCCCTGGCGGACCTGGACGTCGCCTTCGACGCGCCGCCGACCGGGCGCACGCAGTTCGACCTGCACGTCGACCTGTTCGAGCGGTTCAACGACGGCGGTCAGCCGGCCGGTCTGACCTGCAACATCGACTACGCGACCGACCTCTACGACGCCGCGACCGTCGTCCGTCTCTTCGAGCGCTGGCGGCGAGTGCTCGCCCGGGCCGTGGCCGCCCCGGACACGCGCCTGAGCGGGCTGCCCCTGCTCGACGCCGCCGAACGCGCGGAGCTGCTCGTCGAGCGCAACGACACCGCCCACCCGATCGTGGACGCCGCGCTGCCCGAGCTGTTCGCCGCCCAGGTCCGCAGGGTCCCGGACGCGGTCGCAGTGGTGGCCGAGCGGGACGAGTGGACCTACCGGCAGTTGGACGAGCAGGCCGAGCGGGTCGCGAGGTGGCTGCTCACCCGCGGCACGCGGCCGGAGGATCTGGTCGCGGTCGCCCTGCCCCGCTCGGCGGAGCTGCTCGCCGTCCTGCTCGGCGTCCTCAAGGCCGGGGCCGCGTACCTCCCCGTCGACCTCGGTTATCCGGACGGGCGCATCCACGACATGATGACCGATGCGTGTCCGGTGTGCACCATCACGACCACCGACGCGGTCACCAGGTTCGCCGGTCTGGTACCCGGGGCACACGTGGCCTCGGCCCGGTCCGTCCTCGACGACCCCGCCGACGACGGCCGGCCGGTCGCGCAGCCGGTCCGGCCGGGCCAGCTGGCCTATGTCATGTATACGTCCGGTTCCACCGGCAGGCCCAAGGGCATCGCGACGACGCACCGCAACATCGCCGAGCTGGTGCAGGATCCGGTGTGGGACAGCGGGCACAGTCGGGTTCTGGCCCACTCCCCGCACGTGTTCGACGCCTCCACGTACGAGATCTGGGTCCCGCTCTGCACGGGCGGAACGGTGGTGCTCGCTCCGCCGGGTGCCTCCGACCCCGGCGTGCTGACCAGGTGCATCGAGGAGAACGACGTCACCGCGGTGTGGATGACGGCGGCGCTGTTCACCGTGGTCGCCGCGGAGTACCCGGAGCGCCTGCGCACCCTCACCGAGATCTGGTCGGGCGGCGACGTCGTACCGGCCTCGGCGGTCGCCCTAGTCCGCGCGGCGGCGCCGGCGACCAGGATCGTCGACGGCTACGGGCCGACCGAGACCACGACGTTCGTCCTGCGCTTCCCGATCGGGGCCGACTTCGACCTCGCGGCGGGCGTCCCGGTCGGCCGGCCGCTGGCCAACACCAGGGTGTACGTCCTCGACGGGTCGCTGGAGCCGGTGGCCGACGGCGTCGCGGGCGAGCTCTACGTCGGGGGCGCGGGCCTGGCCCGGGGCTACCTGGGGCGGGCCGGACTGACCGCCGAGCGGTTCGTCGCGGACCCGTTCGGGCCGCCCGGGTCGCGGATGTACCGGACCGGGGACGTGGTCCGGTGGTCCGCCGAGCTGCAGATCGAGTTCGTTGGCCGGGCCGACGACCAGGTGAAGCTGCGCGGCCACCGGATCGAGCTCGGCGAGGTCGAGTCGGTGCTGCGGGAGGACCCGGCGGTCCTGTCCGCCACCGTGGTGGTGCGAGAGGACGTTCCGGGGGACCGCAGGCTCGTCGGCTACGTCGTGCCGATGCCGGAAGCGGACGCTGACACGAGCGATTTCGTGGCCGACTGGGAGGCGACCTACGAGGACCTGTACGGGGACGAGGACGCCGCCGGGTTCGGCGCGGACTTCTCCGGGTGGAACAGCTCCTACACCGGCGGGCCGATCCCGCTCGACGAGATGCGGGAGTGGCAGGCCGCCACCGTCGGCCGCATCCTCGCGCTGCCCCCGGGGAACGTGCTGGAGATCGGCGTCGGCACGGGGCTGCTGCTCAGCGAGCTGTTGCCGCACGTGGAGTCCTACTGGGCCACGGACCTCTCGTCCTCGGTGATCGCCCGGCTGACGCGTCAGCTGCGCGACACCGAGTGGGCCGACCGCACCCACCTGTCCGCGCGCGGCGCGGACGACTTGGAGGGCTTGCCGGCAGGGCACTTCGACACCGTCGTGATCAACTCCGTGATCCAGTACTTCCCGTCCGGCGATTACCTCGCCCGGGTGCTCGAAGGCGCCCTGGCACTGCTGCGGCCCGGCGGGCGGATCTTCGTCGGGGACGTCCGCAACCAGATGTCGGTGCGCGCGTTCCACGTCGCGGTCCAGGCAGGCCGGCTGGGCCAGGACGCCGAGGCCAAGCGTGTGCTGGAGGCGGCCGACTCGGCCGTGGGACTGGAGCGGGAGCTCACCGTCGACCCCGGCTTCTTCACGGCGCTGGCCGGGCGCTCGGACCTCGGCGGTGTCGACGTCCGGTTGAAGCGGGCCCGAGGCCACAACGAGATGTCCCTGCACCGCTACGACGTGACGTTGTACAAGGCACCCGTCCGGTCGCACCCCGTGGCGGACCTGCCCGAGGTGTCGTGGCCGGGCGGTGGTCTCGACACGGTCGAGGCGATCGTCGCGGCCCACGGCGGCACGGTCCGGATCCGCGGCGCTCACAACGCCCGGGTGGCGGCGGAGTGGCACACCCTGCGGTCACTGGAGGACGCGGCGCCCGCAGCCCGGCTCGCGGACCTTCCCCCGGCCGACGTCCGGCACGCGCTCGATCCCGAAGCGCTGCACGAATGGGGTACCGCGACCGGCCGGACGGTCATCACCACCTACTCCGGGGACCGCTCCGACCTGCTCGACGTCGTGGTCCTGCCGGGAGACCTGGCGACCACGCCGCTCGACGGGATCTGGCAGGCCGAACCGCGCCCGGGCGCCCTGGTCAACACGCCAACCCGGACGATGGCGGCGGGCAAGCTCATCAAGGTCCTGCGCACCAGGCTCGCCGAGCGGCTGCCGGAGTACATGGTGCCCTCGACCCTGATGCTGATCGACACGATCCCGATGACCACCAACGGCAAGGTCGACCGCCGCGCTCTACCCGCTCCTGCCTACACCGGCGACGGCTCCGGGCGCAGCCCGCGCGACGACCGCGAGGCCATGCTCTGCGACCTGTTCACCGAGGTTCTCGGCGTCGACCGCGTCACCATCGACGACAGCTTCTTCGACCTGGGCGGCCACTCCCTGCTCGCCACGCGGCTGGTCAGCCGGGTCCGCACCACCCTGGGCATCGAACTTCCGGTTCGGACGCTGTTCGAGGCGCCGAGCGTTGCCGAACTCGCCCAGCGCCTGACCGGCGGGGACGGGGCCAGGCCGACGCTAGTCCGAGCCGACCGGCCCGAGGTCCTTCCGCTGTCGTACGCGCAGCAGCGGATCTGGTTCGAGAACAGCCTCGAAGGCCCGTCCCCGACGTACAACATGCCGTTCGCGTTCCGTCTCACCGGCGGGCTCGACACTCCGGCGCTGCGCGCCGCCCTGGACGACCTGGTCGCGCGGCACGAACCGCTGCGCACCACCTTCCCCGTGTGGGACGGAACCCCCGAACAGCGGGTCGTCCCCAGCGCCGACGCCGTAGCGCCGTTCACCGAGGTCACGGTGGCGGGCCCGGATCTGGCGGCGCGGCTCTCCGCGGCCGCCCGGCACGAGTTCGACCTGGCCGCCGAGATTCCGATCCGGACGTGGCTGTTCCACACCGGCCCCGACGAACACGTGCTGCTGATCCTCATCCACCACATCGCCGCCGACGGCTGGTCGATGGGCCCGCTTGCCCGCGACCTGGTGACCGCCTACACGGCACGCCGCTCCGACGGCGCGCCGTCGTGGGACGCGATGCCCGTCGACTACGCCGACTACACGCTGTGGCAGCGGCGGCTGCTGGGCGATCCCGGCGATCCGGACAGTGAGTTCGCCCGGCAACTGGGCTACTGGACGGCCCAGCTCGCGGACTTGCCGGACGTGGTCAGCTTCCCCACCGACCGGCCGCGGCACGCGGCCACATCGCACCTGGGCGAGACCATATGGATCGAGGTGCCCGAACGGGTGCACCGCGGGCTCGCGGACCTGGCCCGCAGCCAGGGCGCGACGACGTTCATGGTGTTGCAGGCGGCCATGGCGGCACTGCTCACCCGGTACGGCGCGGGCACCGACATCGCGATCGGCACCGGCATCGCGGGCCGCACGGACGAGGCGCTGGAGGACCTGGTCGGGTTCTTCGTCAACACCCTGGTCATGCGTACCGACACCGCGGGCGACCCGCGGTTCGTCGACCTGGTCGCCCAGGCCCGCGAGACCAGCATCGCCGCGTACGAGCACCAGGACCTGCCCTTCGACCAGGTGGTGGAGAGGCTCAACCCGGAGCGCTCGCCGTCGCGGCACCCGCTGTTCCAGGTCGCCTTCTTCCTTCAGAACAGCCCGGTCGAGCGGTTCACCCTGCCCGGGATGGAGCTGGAGGTGCAGGAGGCTCCCACCGGGAACTCGGTGTTCGACCTGTTCTTCAGCGTCTCCGAGCGGCCGGACCGGGGCGGCCTCGACGTCATGGTCCAGTACCGCACGGAGCTGTTCGACGCGGCGACCATCGACCGGATCACCTCCCGGTGGACGGCCGTGCTCGACTTCGTCCTGGAGCACCCCGGGGCCACGCTGTCGAAGATCGAGATCGTCTCGCCGGACGAGCGGGACGAGCTACTCGGCAAGCGCAACGCCACGGAGGTCGTGTACCCGGAGGACACCGTAGCCTCGATGATCGAGGAGCGTGCCCGGGAGATGGCGGACGCGCCGGCGGTGGAGGACGAGTCCACGGTGCTGACCTACCGTGAACTCAACAGCCGGGCGAACCGGTTGGCGCGACTGATGCGGGATCGCGGGATTCGCCCGGAGGACCGCGTCGCCGTCCACCTGACCCGGACCCTGGACCTGATCGTCGCGATGACGGCGCTGACGAAGCTCGGCGCCACCTATCTGCCGCTGGATCCCGCGTACCCGGACGACCGACTGGCGTACCTGATCGACGACGCCCGGCCCCGGCTGTGCCTGACCACCGGGCGGCCCGCCGACGTGCTGCTCGGACTGGACACGATCGCGCTCGACGACGGCGAGACGCTGACGGCGCTGGCCGGGCAGTCCGACGAGGACCTGGGCTTGGCGCCGTGCCACCCCGAGCAGACCGTCTACATCATCTACACCTCGGGCTCCACCGGCCGCCCCAAGGGCGTCATGGTGCCGCACCGGGCACTGCACAAGCTCGTGCAGGAGTACCGCGCCCTGATGCCCCGCGGTCGGCGCGTTGCCCAGTTCGCGGCCGCCAGCTTCGACGTGTCCCTCCAGGAGGTCTACACGACGCTGGTGGCGGGCGGAACGGTGGTGCTGTGTCCGGACGACGTGCGGCGCGACCCGGCGGCCCTGGGCGCCTGGGTCACCCGTCGGTCCGTCACCGAGCTGCACCTGCCCAACATCGCGCTCCAGGCGCTGGTCGACGCGCTCCCCGGGACCGGGGACGACCTGGCCCCGTTGACCCACATCATCCAGGCGGGTGAGGCCATGGCCCACTCGGCGTCGCTGCGCCGCGCCCTCGCCCGCAACGGCGGACTGACCGTGCACAACGAGTACGGGCCGACTGAGGCGGGCATCGTCGTCATCGCGTGGCGCGGGCGGGAGCTGCCGCCGTCGAGCCCCGAGGTGCCGATCGGCCGGCCGATGGCGAACGTGCGGGTGTACGTGCTGGACCCGTGGCTGGGCCCGGTGGTCGACGGCGTGGTCGGGGAGTTGTACATCGCGGGCACGACCCTGGCCAACGGCTACGTGGGGCAGAGCGGGCTGAGCGCGTCCCGGTTCGTGGCCGATCCCTTCGGGCCGCCCGGTTCGCGCATGTACCGTACCGGCGACCTGGTCCGGTGGAACGCCTCCGCCGAGCTGGAGTTCCTGGGGCGGGTGGACGACCAGGTGAAGATCCGCGGCTTCCGGGTCGAACCGGGGGAGGTCGAGGCGGCGCTGCGCGAGGAGCCGGCGGTGGCCGCGGCCGCGGTGACCGTCCGCGAGGACGCGCCAGGAGACCGCCGGCTGGTCGGGTACGTCGTCCCACCACCGGGCGGATCGATCGACACCATCGCGCTGCGCCGGTCACTGGAGCGACGGCTGCCGGCGCACCTGGTGCCATCGGCCCTGGTGGAGATCGAGGCGATCCCCGTCACGCAGAACGGGAAGCTCGACCGGCGCGCGCTGCCCGCGCCGAGCCGCACGAGCGGTCAGACCGGCCGCGGCCCCAGGGACGACCGCGAGGCCGCGCTCTGCGGACTGTTCGCCGAGGTGCTCGGGATCGACGTGGTGACCATCGACGACAGTTTCTTTGAACTCGGCGGCCACTCCCTGCTGGCCGCCCGGTTGACGGGCCGGGTCCAGTCGGCCCTCGGCATCGGACTGCCGGTCCGTGTGCTGTTCGAGACGCCCACGGTCGCCGGGATCACCGCCCACCTCGACGGTGCCACCGGCCGCGACGCCTACGCCCCGGTCCTCACCCTGCGCGCGGAGGGCTCTGCCGCCCCCCTGTTCTGCGTCCACCCGGCGGGCGGCCTCAGCTGGCCCTACGCCGGTCTGCTGCCGCACGTCGACCGCACTGTTCCGATCTTCGGCCTCCAGGCGGACGGCGTCTCGACGACACCGGCCGGGTACGCGAGTCTGGAACACATGGCCGCGGTCTACGCGGACCGCATCACCCGCACCCACCGCGGCCCGATTCATCTCCTCGGCTGGTCCTTCGGCGGCAAACTGGCCCACGCCACGGCGGTGCACATGCAATCCCTCGGCATCGAGGTCTCGTCCCTGACCATCATCGACTCGAACCCGAACGAATCGGCACACCATCGGGAGAACGTGTACATCGACATCCTCGGCATGCTCGGCCTCGACCGCGACGAAATCGACGACTCGATGCTGGAGTACGAAGGCTTCACCGCCGCCCTTCGCGCCCGAGCCACTCCGCTGTCCGAACTCACGCGTGACCAGGTGGCCAATCTCGCCGAGATCATGGCCGGCAACCTGGCGCTGGCCGACCGGCAGAGCAGCGGAGTCTTCCGCGGCCGCACCACCGTGGTCGCGTCCAGCACCACACTGGACACCACCGCGGTCGGCGCGGAGGCATGGGTGCCCTATCTCTCCGAGGAACCCCACTTCCAGGTCGTGGACTTCGCGCATCTCCATCTCATGACCCCCGAAGCCCTCAAGGTCATCGGGCCGTTGGTGAACACCGCCCTCACCCGAGAACCCTGACCAGGAGCCGGCCGCCGTGACCACGGCGGCCGGCGACTCTCCTCTGGAGGAGCGGGTCGCCAGTCTCGTCCTGCCATTGTTCGGTGATCGCCTCCCGCCGGGGCAGGATCACGACGCACTACAACGTGGCGTCAATGATGCAGGTGCTCTCGCGGCTGGCGAAGACGTCTCGCGGGCAATTGCCGGTGATGGTGCCCGTCGGCGGTGAGGTGAGGCTCGTGCTGGCGCCGCTGGGGCAGACGACCGCCGTCAAGTGAGGTGAGGGGCTGGCCGAAGGTCGCTGGGTTCGCGCCGGAGGTCCAGAGGGTGGTCGGCGCTTTGTCGACGGTCTGGGTGAGCGCCGCGGCCGTGCTGCCAACGAAGTCGGTGGTGCCGCTCTAACTGGCGTTCACGGTGTGGGTGCCCACGCTCGGCATGGCGACCGAGACCGAGGTCGCATGGCCCATCTTCGTGCTGACCAGGGATGCTGCGTCGAGCGCGCCGCCGTCGACGGCGAGGCTAGTGGTGCCGCCGTCCGGGACAGGGCCGTGCCGTCACGGTGAACGAACCCGGCTGGCCGTACACCTACGGGTTGACAGAGTAGGCCAGCGAGGTCTGCGTCACCTGCGGAACGCTGTGCCCCAGCTTGCTGTCCGGCAGGCACAGCGGTCACGTGGTCACGGACGGCACGGTGCGCAACACTTCCCCGGCTCCCGTTCTGCCTGGTCATCACCATTTCGGTCAAGGTGTGCATCGCGCGGATCTCAGGCCGTCCGTTTCCGGCAGATCCACAAACCCCGGCGCTGGCTGAGGCGCACTGGGAGCAGAACCTCGTCAATAGACAACTTCGTTGAGGAAACTGAGTGATCATCCGAGCACAGGAAGGTATCCACTTCATGACGTTCCAGGCCGCCGATTTAATAGCCCCGTTGACGCTTGACCGCCGCACTGGACCGCACGGCGAGGTGGTTCTACGCCGTCGGAATGAAACATACGAAATCATCGTGAACGGCTGTTTTCTGATGGACACCTCCGATGGACGCTCCGAACGGCTCCTCGTCGATGCCGCCCTCGAGCGGGCGACAGCCGCAGACCCTGCGGTCCTGATTGGCGGACTCGGCGTGGGGTTCTCGCTTGCCCATGCCAGCGGGCAGTCACGTTGGTCCCGGATCGTCGTCGCCGAACGCGAAGACGCCATCATCGGCTGGCACCGCGCCGGTCCATTGAGCACATTCACCGCCACCGCCCTGTCCGATCCGCGGGTGAGCATCCTGCACACCGACCTCAATGACCACCTGCGGACCACGGGCGAGCGGTACGACGCCCTCTGCCTCGACATCGACAACGGCCCCGACTGGACCGTCACCGACGACAACCAAAGTCTCTACTCTCCGAGTGGCCTCGCTGCTTGCCGTGCCCGTCTCACCTCACGTGGGATCCTGGCCATTTGGTCCGCCCAGCCCTCCCCCGCATTCGAGAAGGCCCTCGAGCGTGCCGGGTTCGAGGACGTGCACACCGAGGAGGTATCCGTCGCACGCGGGGTCCCGGATGCTGTGCACCTCGCTCGCAATCCCGTCTGAGGCCGGGTCCGCGCGCACCAGTGGTGCCGGACCACTACCAGGGCCCGGCATCCAACATGAGACAGGGACCGCCTGGAGACAGCACCCCCACAGCGGGGCCTCGCCACACCGGCGGCGGCCGAGGCTCCTCGGACGCCGGGGCGAACGAGCAGCAGCTGCGTGACATCGCCGCCGACGGCCTCCAGGAGGTCTACTTCAAGGACCGCGGGCGCCGCGCCGGCGGCCTCCTGGTGGAGTTTACCGACGTCGAACACATCGAGTTCGACTTGTAGGAACCCTGACAGCAGAGCGAGGCCGAGCCGACGTCTGACTGAGCACTCCAGTTGGCAACTTAGCGTTTCATTTGGCCAGTGCCGATGCCACTGCTCACGGGGGCGCGGTGCATCGGATCTAGCGCGTTGCGGTCCGCACCCAGGCAGCGCCGCGCAGGGGCGGGACGGGGTGCACCTATGGTCCCGGGCCCAACCGGATCCCAGGTCGTGCTGGGTCGCGTTGAGCAGCCCCGGGCTGGGCAGCGCGCGGTGGACGGCACGGCGGTGAGCTGCCCCTGCTGAGTGCAGGTGGGGTGAACACCAGCATCCGGTGCCCGTCGTTCTCCAGACTTCGGTGTGTCTCACGAGACACACCGAAGTCTGGGCGTTGGCCCGCCGACCGGCCGCCGGAAGACCTTCCGAGCCCTTCGTCAACTCAGAGTGGCCGTCCGGTTACTGCAAGCAAATTCGACCCTTCAACAAGATCGTGTTACGAGCTCTTACAGACGATTCGTGATCGCGAGGACGGCAGTGGCCGTTTCTTAGTCGCGCCGTTCCCGGCCCACTCCCGGCAGGCAGGGTCCGCCGGCGAGTCAAGCGGACCGCTGTGGTGAATCGATGCTAAGCCGTCCTCCACGAGGAGTTCCCGGCCAGCGAAGGCTCCTTGACAGCGAAGATGGTGTCGCACCGATCGCGGACGTAGTCATTATGGGTCGCGATGACGACCGCGCACCCGGCGGCGCTCATCTCCCCAAGGACATCGACGACCATGGTGGCGTTGACCTGGTCGAGGGCGCCGGTCGGTTCGTCAGCAAGTACGAGGGCCGGCTGCTTGACCATCAACCGGGCCAGGGCTACACGCTGCTGCTCCCCGCCGCTAAGGTGGTGGATCTTCTCCTTCTCCCGCCCGGCGAGGCCGACTCGATCGAGAGCTTCGGCGATGGTGACGCGTCCCCCACGCGGGACCGATCTACGCGGCCTAACGGCGATGTCCAGGTTGGCGGCGACGGTGGCGTTCTCTATCAGGGCGTAGTTCTGAAAGAGGTAGCCGAGGACATCACGGCGGAACCTGCGGATCCCTCGCTGGTTGAGCGTGATGAGGTCCTTGCCCTCATGTCGGATCGCCCCGGCACTGGGTTTGTCGAGGAGACCGAGGCAGTTGAGGAGGGTGGACTTGCCCGATCCGCTGGGGCCTACGAGGGCGAGCATTTCCCCGCGCCCGATGGTCAAGGAGACGTCGGACCACAGGGTCCGAGGGCCGAAGGACTTCGACAGGTTGTCTATATCGATCATTACGGTGCTCCTGCTGAAGCCGATGGGGTACGGGCGTGGGCGAGACTCACGCTTCGGTTGCCCCTTCCTTGACGATGCGGCGGTGGAAAACGGCGAGGGTGATGAGCACGGCCGTGACCTCGATGGCTACCAGTCCGGCGGTAATTCCCAGGTCCAATGCGGTGACCTGGACGGGCGGTCGGGGCGCGGGTATGCCCATGGCCGCGTATTGCGCCAGGTCTTGGTTCTGCTGCCATGCACGGAACGGGATCCAGGCGGCTAGGAGAGCGGCGAGCAGTCCCTCTACGGCGAGGACGGAGCGGTGTGTGGTGGTGAATCTCCAGCCGCTGATGTGCTTAACGAAGATTGCCTGGACATTCTTGCGCGAATAGACGATACAGACGCCGACGCCAGTGATAAGGAGCACGGCCACGGCCACTATGAGATTGAACAACTGCAGCCGGAAATCACCTACGGTGTTCCGCAACTGCAGGGCGGCGTCCTGCCCGACAGGGCGCACGGCAGTCACATAGGTCTGAAGCTTGAACGCCGTGATGCCATCCAGGACGTCTTGGGGGTCCGGGAAGATCACACCGCCCTGCGTGGCGAACGCGGTGTAGGCGTTGTCAGTGAGAAACCTCGAGCCGTTGGGGACCACGACGAGAACGGGGTCGCGCACAAGGGAACGATCCTGCTTGGGACTGCCAGCGGCACTGAATGTCTGGTTGCCGGGGTTGTAGCCGAAGACGGTCTGGCCGCTCTTCGCCCGGAGCGTCTCCACCTGGTTCTGCCGGATCAGCTTCGGGTCGATCGGACTCAGTAGCCCGGGGATCTGCGCGGCGATGTTCGACGCGTGAACAGTGAGGGATTCCGGGACGATGAGTCGTACAGCGCGGGCGTCCGGGGCTTTGCCATCTTGCGGCGCCGGGGTGTAGCGCCGACTTGCAGAGTCGAGGATCAACTGCTTGGCGAGGAACGTTTCATTCACAATGAGTATCTCGCCCTGGGGCAGGTTCTGGCTCCGGGCGATGCTCTGGAGATCTCGCCGGCCAGCAATAACAACTTTTCCCTCACTGTCGGACCGGCGGAGCCACTGGCCCACCGATTCCTCCATCTGCGCCGTTTTGCTGCCGAGGCTGCCATTAAGGCGGATGCCGGTGGCATCTCCCACCTTGGCGTAAGCCTCGCGGCTGTCCTGGCGCGCCGCCACATCCTGGCCCGCCAAAGCAACGGAGGTAGCAATGCCGATGGCGAGCAGAAGCGCGGGGATCCGCACCAGGTAAGCGCACAGAGAAGCCATCCGGGCCGGCAGTTCGCCCTTAAGGGCGCGTAGCACTTCGGTCTTGAAGGTCAAGGCAAGCGCGGCCGAGTGAGCGGTCAGCATCAGCAGAACGAGCAGGGCGGCGACACCTGCTGCCAGAGAGGCGAAGTAGCCTAGCCAGGCCATCCCGTTGTAGAACCCGAGGAAGGCCAGCACCACGGCGGCCACTCCGCCCGCTGCGACCGTCCAAAAGACTGCCAACTGCCTTAGATCGCGGAGCAGGATCTCGCCGAACGACTTGCCCTGCAGCCGCAAGACTCCGTAAGCCTTGGCGTTGAGCAGCACGCTCGCCCCGGTCATGGTCGCTGCCGCGAGTGCGACTACCAGGACGGACCAGTACAGGGCCGTGCCCGAGTAGAAGGCGGATAGTGCGGAAAATGAGAGCGGATGAGCCACGCTTCCACGCAGGCCAAAACTGGCGAACTCGGCCACCAGCGCGTTCGCATCTTCGGGCGTTCCGAAAACGTAGTACATGCCCCGAGGGTCCCGTTGTCCGATCTCGGCGATCGGATGGACGTCAGTGCGGTAGTCCCTTCCGAAGGCCGGATAGCCCTCGTCCAGCCACGACGCCGCATCGCTACCAGGTGCACCAGGAGCGAGGTACAGGTGACGGCGCCTGTCGGGATCACGCAGGTCGGGTACCTCACGTGCCACCGTGACCCTGCGGTGGGCCGCGAACGACGCGACCGTCTGCGCAACCTGCTCACCACTTGTCGAGTCGTCGGACTCTGAAACCCAGACCAGGGCAGAGTGGCCCAGCACCCAGTCCTCGTCCAGCCCTCGCACAAACAGAAACGACACCACTGCCGAGAAGGCCAACACAGCGGCGTGGGTGAACTTAATACCTCGGTGCAGCATCAATTACCTAGGGCTGGGCGCTCAGGGAGCGCACGTTGTAGAACCGAGCGAGCAGCAACAAGCCTAGCCGTGGGGGCCATTCTCGCGCCCCCACCGCTAGCAACGACTGCCGAAGAACCCGGAGTCGAGAGGCGCTTCCTGCTCAGCAGCCCTTGGACCACCACGACTTGTTACCCGACCAGGCGTCCGTCGCGGAGGCGTAGGACCAGCTCCCGGCCCCGACATTACCGCTCGAAGAGTAGTAGTCACCCTGAACGGACGAGGAGTGGCACGTGTCAGCGTGGTAGTAGTTCGACCACACGAACCCGTCGCTCACGCCGTAGTCCCACTTGCCTCCGCCGGTGTTGACCACTACGGCCATGGCCGGGGTGGCAGCGGCCACAACGAGGGCCGCGGTAGCGAGGGCAACCTTGATTCTCATGATCTTCCCTTTATTTAAATGATCTTTACTGGCCGAAAGGTGTCAGATGATGCGACCATGATCAAGTTAGGTTAAGAGTGAGTCAGATCACATAGCAGTCGGTGACCATCCGTCACAGAATGCAGTTTCGCAGCGGACTGCCTGCGGCTTTCGAACCGTTCTATCAGCCGTGCACCAAGTCGATCGGGTGCCCAAAATTCGGGTTCAAGGCCCCGCCGCCTCACCCCTCGAACCGGACGCGTACGAACTTGGCTGCCTCGTGTGTACGAACGGCACAGACGCTGGTCGGCGGACGGCACCTGGGGCAGGATCTTCGCGGCCGTCCTGGCCGACGCCGACGCGGAAGGCCGGATCGACTGGTCGGTGGTGAGCGTCGATTCGACCTCCAGCCGGGCCCATCAGTACGCCGCCGGGGCTCGTAGGAAACCGCCACGAGTGCCGGGGGAAAGGCGCACGCCCCGGCAGCACCGCCCCGACGAGGGACTCGGACGCTCCCGGGGCGGCCTGACCTGCAAGATCCACCTCGCCGGTGAGGGTGGACGCCGGCCCCTGGCCCTGTTGATCACTCCGGGCCAATGGGGCGACGCTCCGCAGCTCATCCCAGTCATGGAATGCATCCGTGTCGCCCGCCTCGGTGGCGGGCATCCACGCACCCGGCCCGACCATCTCGCCGGTGACAAGGCGTACTCCTCCCGTCGCAACCGCCGCTACCTGCGACGACGCCAGATCAAGCACACCATCCCCGAACCGAAGAACCAACGGGCCAACCGCCAGGCCCACGGAAACAAGGGTGGCCGACCCGTCGGCTTCGACAAGACGATCTACAAGCGCAGGAACGAAGTGGAGCGCATGATCAACGCTCTGAAGAACTCCCGGGCCGTGGCCACGAGGTACGACAAACGCGCCTACATCTTCCACGGCACCGTCACTGTCGCCTCGATCCGCCTCTGGCTTCCTGATCTGCACAATCGGATAATGCGGACTCGCCGCCCAGCTCGGCCTCCAAGCGACAGGAAGCCGGATCACGTTGGCGCGCCCCCGCTACCCGACCACAGGGGCGGTCGAGGCCCGGGTCGCCCTGACGAGACGAGCGCAATCAAGCTCGTTGACGACGCCGGGCAAAGGCGGCGGCAATCGCCATCGCCAAGGTGGTGTTGGCGGCAGTCCAGAACACGAGCTTGGCGTTCGGCCCATTGACCGTCCGCAACTCCCCGTCTGCGTGGAGGCAGAACGAGTCGGGCGGGAAATACTGCAAGATAGGAGTGCTGCGCGTGCCGTAGCAGGGCGACGTATCGGGAAACAGTTGCGGTTGCGCGCGCTGCGAGAGGAACCCGCCGACGAACACTGTCAGCCACCCGGCCAGCAAGAACACGATCAGCATCCAGTTAGGGATCCTCGCTCGCCGCCCCAGCAGCCAAACTAGGGAGGTTGGCATGACGAAAACGACAAACGCAGCGAACAGCAAGATCAGATCCTTCATGATCCTACGACCATACTGACCAAAGGATCCGCCGGACAGGCCCTAACTGGAGCGCCGACTCCCCTTCTTGAATCGAACAGAATTACGATTAAGGAGTGACCGGCGAAACCTCCTTCCCCGACGACCTCCTTCAGCTGCAGGAGCGACTCCACCGCGCCCACGCCGAGCACTGCACCTACCTGGCCGGACTGCCCTGGAGCGTGGAGCCCATGGAGGGATGGGCGCGTGATGAGCGGTACCTCCCATCGAGGGGACGTGCCCCACAGCCCCGGCTGGAGCGAGGAGCAGAAGGCGACGGTCGACCGGATGTGGGCTGAGATCCGGCAGCTGTCGATCGACGTCGTCGACCACCCCCACTGGAAGAGCATCCCCACCGACATCCTGGTGGCGAGCCGCATGCAGCTGAAGCGGCAGGCCGCTCGACCGAAGCCCCCGACGCAGCCCAGGCGGCGTAGCCGCCATGCGGGAACCTCTTCTGCCTCTGCCGCCGGCCCTGGACCAGCTTCTGGTCATACGCCGCTGGCTGGAGCTCACCCTCGCCCGCGTCGATGAGAAGATCAGCGTCGTCCGGGCGGCGGAGGAAGAGCAGGCCCGCCGCCGGCCGCTACCGGAGCCTCCGTACTGGTGGATCGAGTACGGCATCGGTAACACCCGCCGGCCCGACCGTGTCCACACTGGGGCCTGCAGGCTCACCAGCCGGGGCCGGGCGGCCACCCGGGAGTCAGTCCGGGAGGTACTGCGGACCATGCCGTCGGTCATCGCGTGCCCCCTGTGCCGGCCCGACAACGAGCTTGGCCTCCTCGACAGCTAATCCGCGCCAGCGTGCACGGCCGGGTGTCCGCCCTGTTGCCGGGCGGAATGCTGGGCAGCAGGGCACGGCGGCTTACTGCTGGGCGAGAAAGGCCCGGCCCGCGTCCGTGACTACGAATCGGTTGCCGTTCTCCCCTTCGGCGCGCACAGCGACGTCGGCGAACCCCTTGTCGGACAAGGCGATGAGGGACTGTACGAGGCCGAGTCGCTCCTCGGTCCAGGCCACACGCACGGGGTCCTCGTCGGAGGTGTGGATGTCGGGGGCCGGATGCCTCTGCAGCCGATCCGGGACGTCGAATGTGCCGATAGGTTCGGTGGACCCGGCAAGCAGGTGCAGTACCTGGGTTTGTACCGGTCAAAGTCACAGTGCTCCTCGACGTCGACGGGGGCTTCTGCCGTGGTGCATCACTGTGGCAACGAGCAGGGCGTCAGGTCGGGTGATCACGCGTATGCGGTCGCCTCAGTCAGACATGAGGTCTGCGGAACCGGCGGTCGTAAGGGGGTGCGGGCGCGATATCGTGGAGTCTTCTTATCTGCGGTTTTATGATCTGGCAGGAGTACCCGCGTGCCCGAGGACCCCATCGCCCACAGCGAGCTCGCTGCCCTGACCCGGCGATTCGAAGAGGTCGCGGAGAAGCACGACCGCGAGTTCGGGATCATCAAGTCCGACCTCACCGCGGTACGCCTCCAGATCGGCAACCTCGACCAGAAGGTCGAAGCCCTCGACAAGAAGATCGACCGGAACCAGGCCCAGATCATCGAGCTGCTCAGCCAGCTCGTCGGCCGCGGCCCAGACGCTGGCTGACGTCTGCAGCATTCTCCGGCCCGCCGGTGCCTGCGAGGGCCCGAACCAGGCTTCTGGTTCGGGCCCTCGCTCGTGCGTAGTCCGTGCTGGACCGGCCAGACCGCGGGAACCAAGGCAGATGTGCCTCGACCCAGTACAGGGTGCGGGCCTGCTCGTTGTACTGCTCATGACGATCAGCACAGCAAGGCGCCCCGCCCCCAAGACGACAGGTTCGGTATCCACGACGGTGCGCTTCTACCCGGACGAGCTACTGGAGATCGATGCGTGGCTGATCGGTATGAGGGCCGAGACGGGCAAGCGGTGGGACAAGGCTGAGGTCATGCGCAAGCTGTTCCGAATGGCCCGCGCCGCGGACAGTCCCTTGCGTCACTCGCTCATTTACCGAGCCACGCAGTAGCCCCTACCAGCTGAGCTACCGCAGTGAGCAGAGACGGCGAGCCGTCTGCCGTGCCTGAGGAGGACGGGGACGGTTCAACGATCTGCAGGGCCAAGCCTTACTCGCAGGCAACGCCGTCCATGTCCGCATCCAGATGGCGTCCGTACCCGTCCTCACCACGACGTAGAGGAGCTGCGCCCGCCGCCCGGGCGGCATCGCAGTTCTCGTACTTGTGCTCCAGGCGGTAGCGGGCGCCGGGGCTGAGGCCGACTTCGACGGTGTACCTGATCTTGCGTGTCTCGGGCTTGCCGCGCAGCTTGATTGTGTAGTCGAAGGTGTCCTCACCGCTGAAGCCCGAGCCGGGTGTGTAGAGGGCCAGGCTCCTGTCTGCCTGGAGTTCCAGCGTTCCGTGCTCAGGCTCCCGTGTGATGGTGATCTCGACGTCTGCGGAGGTCAGGCCTTTGTCGTCGTCGAGGTCGTCCGTGCGGATGCTGTGGGCGTCATCGGCAGATTCATGGCTGAGCAGTCGCAGCTGCATCTCGTCATGCATATCGGTCCAGAGCGCCGTGTCCTTGCTCGTGTAGCCCTCTGTCAGGTTCTCCAGCTTCCAGGTGGGTGTGGGTCTGGCCGAGGGGGAGGGGCTCGGGGCGGTCGCGGTGTGGCTTCGCCCGGGGGCTGCGAGCCAGTCGCCGATGCCTGATACGACCCACCATGCGCCCCAGGCCGCAAGTCCGAGCAGTAGGGCTATGCCGAGACACGCAATCGATCCGTCGCGCAGGTCGGCCTTTCGCCGTTCTCGTCGGAGCTCTCTCTGCCTGGTCTTCCACTGGGCCTGCTCCTTCCGGTGCGCCTGGCGTCGTTCCTCCAGCCGTTCTTCGAGGTCCTTGAGGAGCTGGGTGTGATCGGGATCCGTCATCGCGTGCGGCCCCCGTGTATGCGGCGGGCGGTGACGAGGCCGGCCCACCGGGCCCGGGTCGGCGGCTCGCCGTCGAGCCATCGGGTCGTCGAGGCTGCTGGCCGCGGGAGGCCGGCCATGAAGCAGGCGATGTCGGCGAAGTAGGCGAAGTCGCCACTGGCGGTGAGTGTGCGCAGCCGGTCGATGGTGGCGGCCAGGTCTTGGTCTTCGCCGCGGACGGCGTGGTGGAAGGCGAGGGCGAGCTCCGTGAACCGGTGGAGGAAGGGCAGCCCTGCGGCCTCGATGTCGGCGTGCAGGTGCTGGGCACGATTGGTGATGCCGTCGGTCCCCGCGTCCTTGATCAGGGCGACGATCCGGGCTAGGAGGGTGTTAGAGCGCTGGTTGAGGCCGTCGAGGAGCTGGTGGGCGAGTGCGAGCTCGTCTGCGGCGCGGTCGGGGTCGGCGAAGGAGACGGCGAGGGCGAGGCGGACCTGCATCATGGCCCGCTCGCCGGCGGCACCGTGCTGCTCGGCTTCGACGCGGCCGGCTTCGAAGGCGGCGACGGCCAGGCCGGTGTCGGCTTGGGACCAGCGGATGTCGCCGAGGACACGATGCTGGCGACCCTTCCACCCCAGGGTGGGAACAGCAGCCAGGGCGGTGGGGAAGTCGCCGGCGAGGCGGGCCAGGTTGGCCAGTCCCCGGCGGGCCTTGGGCGCGAGACGGCCGTCAGCTTCGACGACCTGCTGCATCCCGGTACGGGCGGCGTCATTCTGGCTGAGATCCTTGTGGGCCTTGGCCCGGTAGTACAGCGCCATCTCGGTCAGCTCGGCGGGCAGCAGGCCGGTCTCGAGGACGGCGGTGAGGCGGTCGGCTGTGCGCTGGCGGTGCTCGCGCTGGCGTCGGGTGATCGCGGTGAGGAGCTCGGCGACGGCGTCGGCGGGGGTGTCGGGTGCCGGGTCCGCCGGGGCGGGCAGGGCGAGAGGTTCCCACACCGAGTCGTCGGTGTAGACGA
Organism: Streptomyces sp. NPDC048255; assembly: GCF_040652415.1. NCBI lineage: Bacteria > Bacillati > Actinomycetota > Actinomycetes > Kitasatosporales > Streptomycetaceae > Streptomyces > Streptomyces sp. NPDC048255. The sequence goes on along the minus strand of NZ_JBEZMA010000048.1, from coordinate 4,920 downwards.
AAGCGGCCTCGATGAGCCAGCCAAGGCCGGTCAGGCCATGGTCGCGGGCCAAGCGCAGGCCCTGGCGCAGGCACGCCACCAGGAGCATTCGGCTGGAGCCGTGAGCAGCGGCCTTCGTCCATTGATCGCCGAGGGCGGCCAGGGCGCGGGTGGCGGCCTGGTGCCAGTCGGCGCTCGTCCAGCGGTCATCGCTGTGGTCGTCGTCGCGTACGGCGCTGCGGATCGCGCGGTGCAGGTGGTAGGGCCACAGCGCGTAGGGGTTCTCGCTGATCAGGGGCCGTTCGGTCAGGCGCCGGGCGGCGGCCTGGTGGATGAGGCCGGCTGTCTGGGTGGCGAGGTCGAGGTCGAAGGCGTCCAGCAACGCGACGGAGCGCAGCAGGTGCCGTTCCTCGGAGGTGAGGTCGGAGAGGGTGCGCGCGAGCAGGGCCGGGAAGGTGCAGTCGAAGTCGGTGGGGATGGGGGTGCGGCCGGTGCGGCGGATCTCCAGGAAGCGGCTGACCGCGAGGTCCAGGTGCAGCGGCAGGCCGTGGGAGCGGGCGGTGATCGCCGTACGGATGTCGGCGCCGATGAGGGGCTGGCCGTCCTGGACCAGGCGGCGGGCGAGGTGAGCCTCACAGTCCTCAGGGGAGAGGTCACCGATCAGATGCTGGCGGGCGCCGGAGCCGGCGGCCCGGGGTTGCGGGATCGTCAGGGACGCAGAGTCGGTGGCCAGGCCGGGCCAGGCGGCGGGGCCGGTCCAGTCGAGTTGGCCGTGCAGCGCGGGGTCGGCCCACGGCAATCGGCTGCGGCCGCCGATGACGAAGAAGACGTTCGGCATGAGCCAGACCAGGCGCTGCAGCAGCCGCTCGAAGTCGCGGTGGCGGTCGCCGGTGTCCTCAAAGGTGTCCAGCAGCACCACCGGCACGACGCTCTTCTTCGCGGGCAGCTGGCTCAGGTCCCAGGCCAGCAGGTGGCTGTAGTAGGACAGCGCCTCGAGATCGGGGGTGGCTTCCAGCAGGGCCGCGGTCCGTACGGCGCCGGCCAGGGCCTGAGCGCGGGCCTGCCGCTCGCGAAGGGCCGACACCAGCGCGGAGGTGAGCTGCTGCGCCGCGGAGCCGACCAGGCCCGGCAGTTGCAGGGCCGCGGCGACCTCGCCGACGCCGGCCTGCAGTTGCTGTGGAAGCATTTCGGCGAAGCGGCCCGTCAGCCCGGTCCGCCGGATGTACTCGTCCAGCGGCTCCCCGGGATGCACGTGCTCCCAGTAGTGGCGCAGCGCCACGTCGAAGGAGGGCAGCGTGCGGCCGAGGGCTCCGGCGAGCGCGAGGCGGATCGTCAGAATGACCCGCTCGAAGTCGGAGCCGGTCGAGGCGGAGCGGGCCAGGTCGATCCGGATGGGCAGCAGCTGCTGCGTCCAGGTGGGTGCGCCCCACTGGTCGGGGCGGTGCTCGGCGGCGGTCAGCGCCGCTTCGATCTTGCGGAGCAGCGTGGACTTGCCGACGCCGCCCACGCCGTGAAAGACGATCACATTGCTGCGGGGCGCTTCGAGGTCCTCCACGTTGAACCCGCGGCCAGCGGTGTGCCGCAGGTGCTCTTCCAGCGCGGAGGCGACCAGAGCCCACTGGTGCTGCCGGTCGGTGAACGCCTCCGCGGCGTCGAACGCCGGGTTGTTGGAGCTGAACAGCGCACGCAGGTCTGCCATGGTCCCCCCACAGGTGATCGTCTGAGCCCCAATCTATGCCGCACGATGCCCGGCGGCGGGCGCTCTGCTGGGCGCGGCCGGTGGATGCTGGTGGTGGACGGAATATCGGCCACGGCCGACAATGATCCTTTTGTCGTCTTCCTGTGAAGAGGTTGGTTCCCGTGCACGATCCGGTACCCCCGTCCAGCTCCCCCGATCCGGACGACGCGGCCTCCTACCAGGACGCTTCCGACGCCGTGGCGCAGGTGATCGCCTGGTACAGCCACCAGCTGCTGGCCGAGCGGCGTTCACCCACCCCCGACCCCGAGCGCCTCAGCCGGCTGATCGCTGATCAGAGGGAGTGCGTGCGGGACCGGGCGCGGATTGAGGATGCCGACCCCGCTGAGGTCGCCCGTGTCGCTGCGCTCTACGCGGCACGGCTGAAGGAGCTGGAGGCCACCGGCCCGTAGCGGTCGGCGGTTTCGCGGGCCAGGGGGAGCGCGGCCACGGCGGCGGACCCGAGAAGCCTGTGCGGCTGGAGGTGCGCGGGCATTAGCGGCCGGGCCAGGCGGGCAATCTGCTCCACGTCGTGGCGATAGTGCGGAAGCTCGGCCCGCAGGCGCCGCTGAAGGGCCCAGAACCGGTCCGCTTCCCGGGACGTGTAGGGGCGGTTCTGCTCGGCGAGCAGGGCGGCCGCCGCGCCCGTAGGCCGTGCCCAAGGGCCTTGAGGGGCCCGGTTGTTATGGTAGAGGAGGGCGCCGTAGCGCCCCCACACCATGACGGAGTCGGCCACCGGCACCTGCTCGGCCGCGGCGACCGCGCCGGCGAGCACCGCGAAGTGGTGGTCGTGCCCGGAGACGGTGGTGAACCGGCCCCGACCGCCCAGCCGGTTCACGTCGGCGCAGCGCACCGCGGTGCCCTGCCGGGAGTCCGCCGCCCGGACGGCCAGCACCACCAGCTCCACCCGGTAGCCCGCCCGCCGGTAGGCCATCGCGCCCTCCACGAACGCGGCCGCGCTGCCGGGGGCGATCTCGATGGTCACGTCCCCGCGCCGCTCCCGTACGCGCGCCTCGGCCATGGCCTGCCAGGCCCGGTAATCCGCCCGGATCCGTTCGCCGGCCGTACGCGGCTCCTCGCGCAGCAGGGTGTAGTAGTCGGGGTGGTACGACTTGAAGTCGTCGCCGCTGATCCGGGTGGGCCGCCCGCGCAGCGCCCGGCGCAGAACCCGGGCCTGGCTGGTCTTGCCGGAGCCGGGCTGGCCCATCACGTACACCGCGACCGGGCGCTCCTGCGGCGTGATGTTCTCCAGAAGATTCGGGGCGCTCAACTCGTCGAAGATCCAGCGGTGCTCCTCGGCGGAGAGTCGGTGGTAATCGACGCCGGGCGCCTCCCGCCGGGCCTGCGCGGTACGCCGCAACGGCTCGGCCAGGGCGGCGACGCGCTCGCCGTCCCGCCGCACCGCCAAGGCCCAGTCCTCCGGCAGCCGGGGATCGTGCGCCCGCCGGTCGGCGTCGGCGAGCTGGCGGCGGAAAACGCCGGTCTCCGCCGCGTCCCACGGCCGTAACCGCTCCGTCAGCAGCGCCTCGCGCGCACCGACCGGCCGGCGCCAGTGGCCTTCGGGCGTGAGCTCGTTGGCGTACAGGACTTCGCCGGCGCGGCGGACGACGAGGACCCGGTCGGCCAGGCGCCCGGCCTCGATGTCCGCGAGCGCGGCGGGCAGCGCGGCCGCGCAGGCGTCGTGGTTGCCCCACCCCACGTACCGGGCCCTGCTCTCCTCGGCGAGCCGCAGGTACCGGTCCAGGACACCCAACTGGGAGACGGCTTCCGGCACGGCCAGCGCGACGACTTCGATCCGGTTGCCGGCCGCACGGTAGGCGGCCACCGAGGCCAGCCACCCGGCCGGGTCGGCCAAGGCCTCCTCCGCCACCACGTCGTACCGGCCAGCGCGGGCACGGGCTTCTACCTCGGCCTGCCACCGGTAGGTCTCCGGCCGCACCCGCACCCCGGCCGTCCGCACGTCCTCTACCAGGAAGTCGGCGTAGTCGGGGTGAACGGCCTTGTACGCGTCCCGATCCACCCGCACCGCACCACCGCGCTGATCAAGGGCGGCCTGCACCAGGTCCATCACGAGCGCCTTGCCGCTGCCGGCCTGCCCCGCCACGAACACCACTACCGGGTGTTCCTGTGCGACCGCGCCCGCCGTCAGCTTCGGCACGATCACCTCGGCGAGCAGCTTGCCGTACTTCTCCACCAACGTCTCCCGGTCGCGTTCGAGCTCTTCTGTCCGATCCGGTGGCGTTCCGGCCCGCGTCCGAATCCGCCGCGGGCCGGAACGACCAGGAGCGCCTACTCAGCGTCCAGCTTCTGGCGCAGCTGGTCCAGGGTGTCTCCGTCCTCCGTGTGCCACAGGGTCCAGCCGTTGATGACATTCCCTGTGACGGCTTCCGCCGCCTTCGAAGGGGAGGGGAACGGGGAGGAGTGCCCGTCGACGATGAGCTGGCCCTCGGCAGTCACGACAGCGCGGCCCGACCGGTTGGCGCGGCGCTGGGTGAAGGTGAGAACGCTGCCGGCCTTGAGCCTTCCCGCCTGCATCAGTGCGGCGAGCGGCCCGTGGGGGATGACAGGCGCGGCCGTAGTGGTGGCGGATCCGCCACCGAGGGACAGGGTGACGTGGACGGTGTCGTCGCCACTCGCGCTCGTGAGTCGGGCGATGACGGCGGGGTCGAAGTGGATGCTGAGCGTGGCCATGCGGTCTCCTGTCATCAGTGGCCCGAAGGCCCTATCGCTGACTTTCGCTTCGATTTTAAGCAGTACAAGCAACTTAAGTCAACTCCGACCTCCAGCAGTTCAGCAGAACTTGGAAACTCGGGTGCACCCTTGGACAATCAGGCACTGCGGCACCTCAGGTAGAAGAAGTCGGGGGCTACCGGCAGGAAGCCGCGATCAGCCCCTGCCTGTCACGGCCGAATCAGCGCTGCAGACCCGGTTCCGGGCCATGGAGAGCGTGAAGGCCGTCATGTCTGCGGCGCCACGAATCCCAGGTCAGCGCTCCGTCACACGCTGGGCATGACCGGAAACCGCACACGTACCCCTGCCGCGGCTGGGTACTCCGCATGGGCTAGTCTCCGGCGGATGATGACCAAGGGATTGCTGGCTCGACGGAGGGCTGGGCGGGGGGAACGCGCCGCCGTGCCGGGGAGCCGGCTCGGCTGGCTGGACGCGCTGCGTGGGATCGCCGCGCTGGCCGTGGCGGCCCACCACTT
>NZ_JBEZMA010000047.1:0-57731 GCF_040652415.1 Streptomyces sp. NPDC048255 | reverse complement strand
GGAAGCTAAGCCTTTCAGCGCCGATGGTACTGCAGGGGGGACCCTGTGGGAGAGTAGGACGCCGCCGAACAATCATTGCGGAAGCCCCGCACCAAACCCTTCGGGGTTCGGTGCGGGGCTTTCTGCGTTTACGGCCCGCGCCGTTTGGTGCGACCCTGCGCTTCACCAGTCGGCGGGGTAGCTCTTGAGGCTGCTCGTTTCGAGGGTCCAGCGGCCGGCGGTGACGGTGTCCCCGAAGGCGTAGGGCACGGTCTTGCGGAAGCGGATGCCGTCGGGCCCTGTTGAGGGATCGCTGTGTACGGTGACGGTCTTCTTCTCCTTGCGGGGGTCTACGACGACATACAGCGGGACCCCCATCCTCGGGTAGTCGTGCAGCTTGTCGCGGATGTCGGTGAGCGAGTTCGTGCGTGAGACGACTTCCACCACCATCAGGACATCGCGGGAGTTGACGACCTTTGCCGTGTCGTCGGTGTCCTCTTCCGCGATGACCATGAGATCGGGCACCTTTGTGAGGCCGGTTTGAGGATCGCCCATGTTCGTGTCGTTGAGGGCCATGACCTCTGGTGTCTGGGCCTCGATCTGGCGGCGCAGCCGGACCACGTTGAGCCCGTGGGGGGCCGTAGGGCTCATCATCGTGAGGAAGATCTGACCATCGGTGGTCTGCACCTTCCACTGGTCCTCCTGGTGCTCGGCCAGCTCCGCGAGCTGCTCCGCGAAATCGTGCATGCGGCGCATCTGCTCGGGGGTGAGGTCGGCCATGGTGTCCTCCTGGTGGGTGCGCGACCAGCGTATCCAGCCCGCCACGGTGAAACCTTGTAGTTCGGGAGGCTAGAGGCGGCCGGCGGCCTTGAGGGCGAGGTAGGCGTCGGCCAGGGCCGGGGCCAGGGTGTCCGGGGTGGCGTCGACGACGTGGACGCCGTGGCGGGTGAGCTGGTCCGCCGTGCGGCGGCGTTCCGTCTGGGCCTGGGTGCCGGCGGCGGCTTCGTAGACCGCGTCGACACTGCCGCGAGACGTTGTCATGTCAGCGACGTGCGGGTCGGCCACGGAGGCCACCAGGACCGTGTGGCGCTGGGTGAGGCGCGGGAGGACGGGGAGCAGGCCCTCTTCGATGGGGGCCTTGTCCAGGCTCGTCAGGAGGACCACCAGGGAGCGGCGCGGGGCGCTGCGCAGGATGGTGGACACCAGCGTGCGGGAGTCCGTCTCGACCAGTTCTGCTTCCAGCGGGGCCATCGCGTTCACGAAGGACGGCAGGACGTCGGCCGCGGGGCGGCCCTGGACCTGGGCGCGGGGGCGGCGGTCGTGGGCCAGCAGGTCCACGCGGTCGCCGGCGCGGGTGGCGAGGGCGGCCAGCAGCAGGGCCGCGTCCATGGCGGAGTCCAGGCGGGGGGCGTCGCCGACGCGGCCGGCCGAGGTGCGGCCGGTGTCCAGGCAGATCAGGATGTGCCGGTCGCGTTCGGGGCGCCAGGTGCGGACGGCCACCTTGTGCTGGCGGGCCGTGGCGCGCCAGTCGATGGAGCGGGTGTCGTCGCCGGGGACGTAGTCGCGCAGGCTGTCGAACTCGGTGCCCTCACCGCGGGTCAGGAGGCTGGTGCGGCCGTCCAGTTCGCGCAGCCGGGCGAGCCGGGAGGGCAGGTGCTTGCGGCTGGTGAAGGGGGGCAGGACGCGGACCGTCCAGGGGACGACGTGGGTGCCCTGGCGGGCCCACAGGCCCAGCGGGCCGTACGAGCGGATCGTGACGCGGTCGGCCGTGCGGTCGCCGCGGCGGGTGGGCCGCAGGCGGGTGGTCAGGCGGCGGCGCTCGCCCGCGGGGACGGTGACCTCGTGGCGGGAGGCCGCGATCTCCGTCCCGGGCAGCCAGCTGCTCGGGGGCCACGCGTCGCGGACGCGGGCGCGCAGTGTGCGGCCGCTCGGGTTGGTCACCGTGAGGTGGACGTCCGCGGTTTCGCCCAGGCGGACCGAGGTGTCGCCCGAGCGGGACAGGCCGAGGGTGCGGACCGGCGCCGCGAGGGCGTGGTCGATCGCGCAGGCCAGGGCGAGCGGGCCGTTGACCGCGATGATCCCCGCCCAGCTCGGTTCGAGGATGCCGACGGGGATGCTGCCGAGGGCCGCCAGCAGGGCGGCGCGTCCGGTGAGGGCCATCAGCGCGGGACGGGGACGTGGGAGAGGATCGCGGTGATGACGGCGTCGGCCTTGACCCCCTCCATCTCCGCTTCCGGGCGCAGCTGGACGCGGTGGCGGAGGGTGGGCAGGGCGAGGGCCTTGACGTCGTCGGGGGTGACGTAGTCGCGGCCGGTGAGCCAGGCCCAGGCGCGGGCGGTGGCCAGCAGGGCGGTCGCGCCGCGCGGGGAGACGCCGAGGGTGAGGGACGGCGATTCGCGGGTGGCGCGGCAGACGTCGACGACGTAGCCGGCGATCTCGGGGGAGACGGAGACCTTGGCGACGGCTTCGCGGGCGGCTTCGAGCTGGTCGGGGCCGGCGACCGCGCGGACGCCCGCGGCGTGCAGGTCGCGGGGGTCGAAGCCGGCGGAGTGCCGGGTGAGGACGGCGATCTCGTCCTCGCGGGAGGGCAGCGGCACGGTGAGCTTGAGCAGGAAGCGGTCCAGCTGGGCTTCGGGGAGGGGGTACGTGCCCTCGTACTCAAGCGGGTTCATGGTGGCCGCGACGAGGAAGGGCTCGGGGAGCGGGCGCGGGGTGCCGTCGACGGTGACCTGCCGTTCCTCCATCGCTTCGAGGAGGGAGGACTGGGTCTTGGGAGGGGTCCGGTTGATCTCGTCCGCGAGGAGGAGGTTGGTGAAGACCGGGCCGTTCTGGAAGGAGAACTCGGCGGTGCGGGCGTCGTAGACGAGCGAGCCGGTGACGTCGCTGGGCATCAGGTCGGGGGTGAACTGGACGCGCTTGGTGTCGAGTTCGAGGGAGGCGGCGAGGGCCCGCACGAGGAGGGTCTTCGCGACGCCGGGGACGCCTTCGAGGAGGACGTGGCCGCGGCACAGGAGTGCGACGACGAGACCGGTGACGGCGGAGTCCTGACCGACCACGGCCTTGCCGATCTCGGTGCGGAGCGCTTCGAGGGAAGCGCGGGCGCTGTCCGCGGCGGCGGACTCGGTGGCCGGGTACGTCATGACGTACGGACCTCTCTTTCGAGGGCGTCGAGGTGGTCGGCGAGCGCGACGAGTGCCGCGTCGTCGGAAGGGGTGGGGCCGAAGAGGAGGGTGTTCACGTCCCGGGTTCCGTCCGTGAGGCGGGCGGAGACCGAGGGGACCAGTGCCGAGGGGTCGTGGGCCTGGGAGTGCGGGACGCCGACCAGCGCGGCCAGGCGTTCGCGGGCGGCGGCGCGCAGCACGGTGGCGGCGCGGTCGCGGGCTCCGGCCTTGCGGTAGAGGCGGGCGCGGCCCTCGGTGGCCTCGGAGGCGCGGATGGCGACGGGCAGTTGCTCGGTGACGAGGGGGCCGTGGCGGCGGCCGCGCCAGAGGGCGGCGAGGGCGGCGGCGACGAACAGCTGGAGCAGGGCCCAGGACCAGCCGGCGGGGATGAGGTCGAAGAGGGTCTTGTCCTCGTCGGCGGCGCCGGCGTCCGGGTCGGTGTCGGCGAGGGAGGGCAGGTACCAGACGAGGTCCGGGCGGGAGCCGAGGAGTTGGAGGGCGAGGGAGGCGTTGCCCTCCTTCGCGAGGCTCTCGTTGAGGAGGATCGTCTCGGAGCCGAGGATGACGGTGTCGCCGCCGGTGGTGCCGGTGGGCAGGACGAGGAGGGTGGGGTGGCCGTCGCTGGGGTAGCAGGCGGTGGCCCCGGGGAGGGTGGTGCTGTACCGCAGGCCGGTGCCGGTGGTGGCGCGGCCGGCCGTGGTGGCTGCGGGCAGGGCGCAGGCGGGGGCGAGGGCGGCGGCGGTGAAGCCCTGCTCGGTGCGTACGCCGGGGGCCAGGCCGGGCAGGCTCGGGCCGTCGGGGCCGAGGAGGACCGTACGGCCGCCGGAGAGGTCCATGGCGGAGCGGACGGTCCGGCGCTGGGCTTCGCCGAGCAGGGCGGGGTCGGTGACCAGGAGGGTGGTGCCGGGTCCGGATGCGGCGGCGGCCTCGCGGGCGGTGGTGACGACGCGGGTGGTGACTCCGCGCTCCTTGAGGAGTTCGGCGACGGCCCGGCTGCCGGTGGGGTCGGCGGAGCGGGGGTCGAGGTAGCCGTGCCGGGTGCCGCTGTCGAGGGCGGCGAGGGCGACCGCGGAGCCGAGGAGGATGGCGAGGACGGCCAGGACGGCGCGGGCCCGGCGCCAGAGGGTCGTGCCGCTGGGGGCGGTGGAGGTGGACCCCCAGGCCGGTGTGGTCGGGGTGGGGCCGGTCATGCGGTGGGTCCCGTCAGGAGCGGCTTGGCGCGGTCCAGGGTGAGGTCGAGGGCGCGCAGCCGGTCGTAGGTCTCGGGGTCGCCGGTGCGGCCGCCGTAGGTGACGTCGTCGAAGGCGCGGGCGGCGGCGCGCAGGTCTGCGGCGTGGTCGGGGAGGGACACGGCGGCTTCGGCGGCCGCCTCGTCGGCGGTGCGGCCGGGGCGGGGGTCGAGGAGGGTGCGTTCCTCCAGGGAGCGGACGACGGCGCGCATGCGTTCCTGGACGGCTTCGGTCCAGCGGCCGGCGGCGGCGTGGGCGTCGGCGGCCTTGCGGTGGTCGGCGGCGCTGCGGATCCCGTCGTCGAAGAGGGTGCCCGTGTCACTGGTGGCCCGGCGGGGTGAGCCGAGGCGCCACCACAGGGCGGCGATGACCAGGACGACGAGGGCGAGGATCACGAGGAGGCCGACCGCGCCGCCGGGGGCTGCCCCGGAGGCGCGGTCGAAGAGTCCGCCGACCCAGTCCCAGAAGCGGTCCAGGGCGCGGTCCAGCAGGCTCGGGTCGTTCTGGTGGTACAGCCGCTTCGACAGTTCGTGCTCGGCCGCCTCGCGGGCGGGTTCGCGCGGTGTCGTCACCGGTGGTGTCTCCGCGCGCGGCAGCAGTGCCGCGGCGTGGTTGATGAGGCCCCCCGTGCTCATCATCGGTGCATCAGCCTCCGGTCACCGGTCCGTCGGCGGGCTGTGCGGTGGTCGCGTCGTCGTTCTCGACGCCGGCGGCCCGGGCGAGTTCGAGGTCGAGTGCCTCGCGGCGGATGCGCTGGTCGATGTAGAGGAGGCTGGTGACGCCCGTCTGCATCGGCATGGTGACGGCGGCGCCGATGACCGAGCCGATCGCGGCGATGACCAGGAAGGTCGTGCTCTGGGTGGCGGAGCCGTCCATGAAGCCCCGGAGGCCGCCCGGGGCCACGAACATGGCGGTGATCGCGAAGGGCATGACGATGATCGCGGCCGTGACCTTGGTGATGAGGGCGGTGAGCAGGCTGATCCCGCAGACGCGCCACCAGGAGCCCTTGACGAGCTTGGCGGAGCGCTTCAGGGCGTCGCTCACGCTGCCGCGTTCCAGCATCAGCGCGGGCGGTGCCAGCAGGAAGACCACGTAGAACCAGGCGAGCAGGACGACGCCGACGGGGACGCCGAGCGCGATCAGGACGGGGCTGTCCGCCAGGATGCCGGGAAGCATCGGCAGGACTCCGGCGGCGAGCGAGCCCAGGAGCAGGACCAGGGTCAGGCCGAGCATGCGGCCCCACAGGGGGCGCAGGGCGCGCAGGGTCGAGGAGAGCGTGGAGCTCTGGCCGAGGACGGCGCTGCTGACGACGGGTGCGAGGAGCGCGGTGATCAGGAACAGGCCGAGGATCTCGACGTAGTAGTTGAAGACGTAGAAGAGCATGACGTCGCCCACGGCGTCGAGCGCCTCGGAGGGGCTGGCCTGTCCGCGGGGGCCGAACGCGGCGGTGTTCACCGTGGCGCGCTGTACGAGGACGAGGGCCAGCTGGAACAGGGCGGCGACGACCAGGCTGATGGAGAGCACGGGGCGCCAGTGGGCGCGCAGGGTGCTGACCGCGCCGTCGAGGATCTCGCCGAGGCCCAGGGGGCGCAGCGGGATCACGCCGGGCTTGGCGGCGGGGGGCTTGCCCCACTGGCCGGGGCCGCCCGGGTAGCCGTACTGCCCGGAGGGGCCGTACTGGCCCGCGTACGGGGCGCCGGGCGCTCCGCCGGGCTGCTGGCCGTAGGGCTGGCCGTACGATCCCCAGCCCTGGCCCTGCGGTGCCTGCGGGGCGTTCTGGCCGGTGGGCCGGGGTGCCTCGGTGCCCGGGCTCGACCACTGGCCGGGCGGGGGCTGCTCGGACGACCACTTCTGGTCGCCGGCGGGCTGTGCGGGCTGGCCCGGCGGCTGGGTGGCGCCGGAGCCGGACTGGTCGGCTGGTGCCCCCGGCCGCTCGCCGTCGGACGGAGAGGATCCGGGCGTAGCCCAGCCCGGAGAGTCGTTCATCGTCGCTCCTTCACGTGCACCTGCTGCGGCGGGGGCGCTGGTCGCTGCCATCGTGCCACGTGGGGTCCACGAACGGACCAGCCGTCCCCCCGGATCCTCGGCAGCCCGTACCTTCAATTGTCACCCGGATCCGGGGCAGACTGGTCGACCTGATCTCCACGCAGGTCCGAGGGGCGATTTCCAGCCCTTTTGGCTGTGGGACAGCTCACCGCCAGGTAACGATTAGCTAATGGGATGATGTCAACCATGAAGGGACGCGTCCTTGTCGTCGACGACGACACCGCGCTGGCCGAGATGCTCGGCATTGTGCTGCGTGGAGAAGGTTTTGAGCCGTCGTTCGTAGCGGACGGTGACAAGGCACTGGCTGCCTTCCGGGAGGCGAAGCCGGATCTGGTACTGCTCGACCTCATGCTGCCCGGAAGGGACGGCATAGAGGTGTGCAGGCTGATCCGGGCCGAGTCGGGGGTGCCCATCGTCATGCTCACCGCCAAGAGCGACACGGTGGACGTCGTCGTGGGCCTGGAGTCCGGTGCCGACGACTACATCGTCAAGCCGTTCAAGCCGAAGGAGCTGGTGGCCCGTATCCGGGCCCGCCTGCGCCGGTCGGAGGAGCCCGCACCCGAGCAGCTGGCCATCGGTGACCTCGTCATCGACGTGGCCGGGCACTCGGTCAAGCGGGACGGTGCCTCCATCGCCCTGACCCCGCTCGAGTTCGACCTGCTGGTCGCCCTCGCGCGCAAGCCCTGGCAGGTGTTCACCCGTGAGGTGCTGCTGGAGCAGGTCTGGGGCTACCGGCACGCGGCGGACACCCGGCTGGTGAACGTGCATGTGCAGCGGCTGCGCTCCAAGGTCGAGAAGGACCCGGAGCGCCCCGAGATCGTCGTGACGGTGCGCGGTGTCGGCTACAAGGCCGGACCCAGCTGACGTGCAGCCCGGCAGGGACCGGGGCGGTTCCCGCCGGGGGCTCCTGCGGGGCGCCCGGCTGCTCCAGGAGGGGGCGCCCGCCGGCCGTGTGCTGCGGCTGTTCGTACGTCTCGTACAGCGGCCGCTGCTTCCGGCTGTCCGGCTGTGGCGGCGCAACATCCAGCTCCGGGTGGTCGCGGCGACCCTGCTGATATCGCTGGCCGTGGTCCTCGCGCTCGGCTTCGTCGTCATCGCCCAGGTCAGCAAGGGCCTCCTCGATGCCAAGGAGGAGGCCGCGCAGAGCCAGGCCGCGGGCGGGTTCGCGGTCGCACAGGAGAAGGCCAACACCCCCGCGACGGTGGACGGGCCCGACGCCACGGACAACAAGGTCGGCCGTGACGCGAGCACCTGGATGAACTCGCTCGTCAAGCAGCTGGCCAGTGGTGGCCAGACCGCCTTCGAGGTGGTCGCGCTCGGCGCGGGCACCGGGGTGGAGCAGGCCGGCCCCAATGCGCTGGGCGTCCGCGGAGCCCGTGCTTCCGGCAATGTGGACCCGACCGCGAGCGTCCCGCTGGAGCTGCGCCGGGCCGTCAACCACGCCACCGGGGCCTTCAAGACCTTCTCGGAGATCCGGTACACCGCCGGGGCCGGGGAGAAGGCGCCCGGGCCCGCGCTGGTCGTGGGCAAGCGGCTCACCGACATCAACGGGGAACCGTACGACCTGTACTACCTCTTCCCGCTGACCCAGGAGGAGGAGTCCCTCAACCTGGTCAAGGTCACCATCTCCACCGCGGGCCTGTTCGTCGTGGTCCTGCTGGGCGGTATCGCCTGGCTCGTCGTGCGCCAGGTCGTCACCCCCGTACGGATGGCCGCCGGGATTGCCGAGCGGCTCTCCGACGGGCGGCTCCAGGAGCGGATGAAGGTCACCGGCGAGGACGACATCGCCCGTCTGGGCGAGGCCTTCAACAAGATGGCGCAGAACCTCCAGAACAAGATCCAGCAGCTGGAGGAGCTGTCCCGGATGCAGCGCCGCTTCGTCTCGGACGTCTCGCACGAGCTGCGGACCCCGCTGACGACGGTACGGATGGCCGCCGACGTCATCCACGACGCCCGGGTCGACTTCGACCCGGTCACCGCGCGCTCCGCCGAACTGCTCGCCGGGCAGCTGGACCGGTTCGAGTCGCTGCTGTCCGACCTGCTGGAGATCAGCCGCTTCGACGCGGGGGCGGCCGCGCTGGAGGCGGAGCCCATCGACCTGCGCGACGTCGTGCACCGCGTCATCGACGGGGCCGAGCCGCTCGCCGAGCACAAGGGCACCCGCATCCGCGTCCTGGGCGACACGCAGCCCGTCATCGCCGAGGCGGACTCCCGGCGCGTGGAGCGGGTGCTGCGCAACCTCGTCGTCAACGCCGTGGAGCACGGCGAGGGCCGCGACGTGGTGGTGCGCCTGGCCTCCGCGGGCGGGGCCGTCGCCGTCGCCGTACGGGACTACGGCGTCGGCCTGAAGCCCGGCGAGGCCACCCGCGTCTTCAACCGCTTCTGGCGGGCCGACCCGGCGCGGGCGCGCACCACCGGCGGGACGGGCCTGGGCCTGTCCATCGCCGTCGAGGACGCCCGGCTGCACGGCGGCTGGCTCCAGGCCTGGGGGGAGCCCGGCGGGGGCTCGCAGTTCCGACTCACCCTGCCGCGCACCGCCGACGAGCCGCTGCGGGGCTCTCCCATCCCGCTGGAGCCCGAGGACTCCCGGGGCAACCGGGCCAGGGCCGCCGCGGAGGCCGCGGGCGGCGCGGCGGAGCGGCAGCCGGCCCACGCCGGCGACCACTCGCCGATGCCTCCCAGGTCGCCGGTGGCCAACGCGATGCCCGTACCCGCCGACCCGACGGCCCTGCCCGGCAGCGGGGCCCGGGTGGTGGCCCGGCCGGCCGAGCAGTCAGCACAGGAGGACCGAGGAGCCGATGGAGGCTGAGCCCATGGGTGTGCGGACGGGGAGTTCGCGGGCGGGGGATCCGGAGGCCGGTGGGGCGCGGGCGGCGGGCGGACGGCTGCGCGGCCGGGGCCGGATGCCCGGCGCCGGCCGGACGCGCGGCCGCGGGCGGCTCTCGCGGACCGTACGGGCGTACGTGTTCGGGACGGCCGGGCTGCTGCTCGCCGGCTGCGCCTCCATGCCCGACCACGGGGAGATCCGCCCGCTGGAGGCCTCGCAGGGCGTCGACTCCCAGGTGCGGGTGTTCAGCGTGCCGCCGGCCGACAAGGCCAGCGCGGCCGAGATCGTCGACGGCTTCCTGGAGGCGATGACCAGTGACGACCCGCAGCTGGAGACGGCCCGCCAGTACCTCACCGAGGAGGCCGCGAAGTCCTGGAAGCCCGGAGCGGCCGTCACCGTGCTCTCCGCCGGCCTCGACCGGCGCTCGGTACAGGGCGAGAAGGACCCGTCGGGCCCCCGCTGGAAGGTGACCGGCGAGAAGCTCGCCACGGTGGACGAGCGCAGCGCCTACCAGCCGGAGACCGGCGACAGAGGTTACGTGGAGTACCTCCAGCTCGTCCAGGAGAACAAGCAGTGGCGGATCGCGACCCCGCCGAGCAGCCTCGTCCTCAGCGACTTCGACTTCCAGCGCATCTACATGCCGGTGAACAAGTACTACTTCGCGGGCGGCACGCTCGTCTCCGACCAGGTGTACGTGCGTCAGCGCAGCGACCCCGAGTCACGGATGGACCCCACCACGCAGACCGTGCAGTCCCTGCTCGCCGGGCCGTCCAAGTGGCTCGGGCCGGTCGTCGCCTCCAGCTTCCCCACCGGTACGGAGCTGCGCCCGGGCACCAAGTCCCTGTCGTACGACGGCCAGAACACGCTGCGCGTGCCGCTCAACGACAAGGCTGACAACGTCGCGCAGCCGCAGTGCCAGAAGATGGCCACCCAACTCCTGTACACGGTCAAGGAGCTGACGGCCTCCCGGCTGGAGCGGGTCGAACTGCTGCGCTCCGACGCCAAGTCCTCCTCGTTGTGCGTGGTGACGGAGGCGGCGGCGGCCGTGATCGCCAACCGGGTGCAGGGTCCCGAGTACCAGTACTACGTGGGCAGTGAGAGCCGGCTGGTCCGGATGAAGCTCGACGTCACCAGCGAGGACCAGCAGAACCGCGCCGAACGGGTGCCGATGCCGCTGCCCGCCGGTTTCAAGACGCTCTCGGCGGCCGTGTCGCACGACGAGCGGCGGGCCGCGGTGGTCTCCGACGACGGGCACGGGCTGTACGTGGTTCCGCTCTCGGACGCGGAGCCCATGCCGCAGCCGGCGCTGACCAGCAAGGGGAACAAGCCGAACGGGCTGAGCGCGCCCAGCTTCGACGCGGCGGGCGACGTGTGGGTCGCGGACCAGGATCCGCAGCACGCCGGGCTGTTCCGGGTGCCGGCCGGTGTCGGGGCCGTTGCTGAGAAGGTGCAGGTGGCGGGGCTCGACGGTGGGCGGATCACCTCGCTGAAGGTCTCCTCCGACGGGGTGCGGATCGCGCTGCTGGTGGAGAAGGGCGGCAGCCGCAAGCTCTTCATCGGGCGGATCGAACGGCCCGACGGCAAGGGGGACACCTCGGCGGTGTCGGTGCGCGAGCTGCGCCCGGCGGCCCCGCAGATGGCCGAGGTGACGGCGATGAGCTGGGCGCCGCGGGGCCGGCTGCTGGTGGTGGGCCGGGAGAGCGGCGGTGTCCGGCAGGCCCGCTACATGCTGGCGGACGGTTCGATGGTCGCGGGCAGCCTGCCCGGTGCCACCGGGCTCATCGCGGTCGCGGCCTCGGAGGACGAGACGAAGCCCCGGCCGGTGGTCGCGTACCTGGAGGACGACGGGATCGTGTGGCTGCCGCCGGGGGCGCAGTGGCGCACGGTGACGGCGGACGGGCGGGCACCGGTCTATCCGGGCTGAGCGGCGGGTCCGGGGGATCCGGGTGGTTTTCCACAGGGGTGGCGGGGCCTTGTACCGCCCGGGAGAGTGGAGCCATGCGGGGGTGGTGGCAGGAGCTCGCGGGGCTGGTGCTGCCGGTCGACTGCGCCGGGTGCGGGGCCGCCCGGGTGCTGCTGTGCGCCGTCTGCCGGGATGAGCTGAGCGGGGCGTACGCGGGGCCTGTGCGGCCGTCTCCGCGGCCCGCGGGGCTGCCCGTGGTGCATGGGGCCGCCGTGTACGAGGGGGCCGTACGGGCCGTCGTACTGGCGCACAAGGAGCGCGGGGCGCTGCCGCTGGCCGGGTCGCTCGGCGGGGCGCTGGCGGCCGCGGTCCGCTCGGCCCTGACGGGGGCGGGCGGAGAGGTGGCGCTGGTCCCGGTGCCCTCGGCGCGGCGGCAGGTCCGGGCGCGCGGGCACGATCCGGCGCGCAGGATCGCGCTGGCGGCCGCGGCGCGGCTGCGGCGGGCCGGTGTTCCCGCGCGCGTGGCTCCCGTACTGCGGCTGCGGCGGGCGGTGGCCGACCAGGCGGGCCTGGGCGCGAGGCAGCGCCGCGAGAACCTCGCGGGGGCGCTGGAGGTGTGCCGGGACGGGGCGCGGGTGGTGGCCGGGGCCCGGATCGTGCTGGTGGACGACCTGATCACCACCGGGTCCACCCTGACGGAGGCGGCGCGGGCGGTGCGCGCGGCGGGGCTGGCGCGCGGGGCCGGGCCGCGGGCGGCGGTGGTGGCCGCGGCGGCGGACTCCTTCGTACGGAACCGGTCGGCAACGAGCAGCAGGCAAAAATCTTGTGAATAGATTTGGAACTGGAGGGGAAGGCCCATCGTTGCAGGTAGTAAGAGGGAATAGCCACCTGAACGGAGGTACGTTCCGGTAGCGGGTGCCGACAACCGTCATTGAGAGATATGTTCGGTTGTGAGGAACTGGCGAACCTTGGGCCCCACGCATCGGATCGCAGGTTTTGGAAATCTTCGTGTCAGGAGGCTGTCTCTCGACTCCGAAGTCGGTGGGGTGCAGATCTTGCCGATGGGGGAGGAGGAGGTGAAAGTCGCCAAGTCCGAGGCTCCGGTGCTCATCGGAGTCTGGTGCGAAAGGGAGACGCTTCGCCCCATGAGGCGGAGCTATCCGGGAACGGAGTTCTGCGTGGACATCGTCGTCAAGGGCCGCAAGACCGAGGTGCCCGACCGGTTCCGCAAGCACGTGGCCGAGAAGCTGAATCCGGAGCGGATCCAGAAGCTCGACGCCAAGGTGATCAGCTTGGACGTCGAGGTGTCCAAGGAGCACAACCCGCGCCAGGCCGACCGTTCCGACCGCGTGGAGATCACCCTGCGTTCGCGGGGCCCGGTGATTCGTGCCGAGGCCGCCGCCGCGGACCCGTACGCGGCGCTCGACCTGGCTCAGGACAAGCTGGAGGCCCGGCTGCGCAAGCAGCACGACAAGCGCCACACCCGGCGTGGCAACGGACGGCTCTCGGCGGCGGAGGTCGCCGACGTCGTACCGGACGCCGCGCACCTGAATGGAAGCGGAGAGCCGGTCTCCGAGGAGAAGGCGGACGCGATCCCGACCACGAGGATCGGATCGCTGGAAGTGCAGGGCGAAGGCCCGCTGATCGTCCGCGAGAAGACCCACTCGGCCGCACCCATGTCGCTCGACCAGGCCCTGTACGAAATGGAACTGGTCGGCCACGACTTCTATCTGTTCGTCGACTCCGAGACCAAGTTGCCCAGCGTCGTCTACCGGCGCCACGCGTACGACTACGGCGTCATCCACGTGAACCCGGACGGGGCCTCGAGTTCTGAGGAACCGCGCGGCGGCGCCGGCGGAGCGCTCGGCGGCTGAGCACGCCATTTCGCTGCCCCTGCGGGACGCCGAGGCGCCCCGCAGGGGCACCTGTATGAACGCGTATGCGCCAGACCCGCAACGGCAGACCTCCGCGCCATGGTGCGGGCATGGAATCATGGCGGGCAGTCAACCGGCGGCGATGCCTTTCCGGTTGGCCCGGCAGTTCGGCACATGCAGGGGGAGGAACGATGGCGGACAGCTTCGGGCCGGTGCGCGGTGACGGCGGCGCGGGCTGCCGTGAGGCGGACCCGGCGGGGCCCGCGCAGACGCCCTCCGGGGAGCCCATCAGGGTGCTCGTGGTCGACGACCACGCGCTCTTCCGGCGCGGGCTGGAGATCGTCCTCGCGCAGGAGGAGGACATCCAGGTCGTCGGCGAGGCGGGGGACGGCGCGGAGGCGGTGGACAAGGCCGCGGACCTGCTGCCGGACATCGTGCTGATGGACGTGCGGATGCCCCGGCGCGGCGGCATCGAGGCCTGCACCTCGATCAAGGAGGTGGCCCCCTCCGCGAAGATCATCATGCTGACGATCAGCGACGAGGAGGCGGACCTCTACGACGCGATCAAGGCGGGCGCGACCGGGTACCTCCTGAAGGAGATCTCGACGGACGAGGTGGCCACGGCGATCCGGGCGGTGGCCGACGGGCAGTCGCAGATCAGCCCGTCCATGGCGTCGAAGCTGCTCACCGAGTTCAAGTCGATGATCCAGCGCACGGACGAGCGGCGGCTGGTGCCGGCGCCGCGGCTGACGGACCGGGAGCTGGAGGTCCTGAAGCTGGTGGCGACGGGCATGAACAACCGTGACATCGCGAAGCAGTTGTTCATCTCCGAGAACACCGTGAAGAACCACGTCCGCAACATCCTGGAGAAGCTCCAGCTGCACTCCCGGATGGAGGCCGTGGTCTACGCGATGCGGGAGAAGATCCTCGAGATCCGCTAGCCCGCCCGCCTAGCCCGCCCGCCTAACCCGCGTGCCCAGCCCGCCCGCCTGGCCCGTTCTCGCCGGCCCGGACGGGCCCGACTGCCTGCCTGCCCGTCCCCGCCCGCCTGTCTGCCGTCCGCCGCCCGCCTCCGGCTACGGGCGCCGCGCGCGGAGTTCCGCGGTGACGGCCGCCGCCTCCGCGGGGGAGCCGGCGCGCTCGACGCGCACCTCCTCGCACCCCACCCACCCGGCGGCCTCCCACAGCGCCTCGGCCATGGCGGCGGCGGCCCGGGGCGTCTCCAGGGAGAGCTGGCGGGCGACCAGGGTGGCGCCCTCGCGGCCCGGGTCGACGCGGCCCTGGAGCCGCCCGCCCGCCAGCAGCGGCATCGCGAAGTACCCGTGTATCCGCTTGGGCTTGGGGACGTACGCCTCCAGCCGGTGCGTGAACCCGAAGATCCGCTCCGTGCGCGGGCGGTCCCAGACGAGGGAGTCGAACGGGGAGAGCAGCGTGGTGCGGTGGCGGCCCCGCGGGACCGTCGCGAGCGCCGCCGGGTCCGCCCAGGCCTGCTTGGACCAGCCCTCGACCTCGACCGGGAGGAGTCCCGAGTCCGCGATCACCGCGTCGACCTGCGCGCCGCCCAGGCGGTGGTAGTCGGCGATGTCGGCGCGGGTGCCGACGCCCAGGGACCGGCCGGCGAGGGCCACGAGGCGGCGCAGGCACTCGCGGTCGTCCAGGTCGTCGTGGAGCAGGGTGTCCGGCACGGCCCGCTCGGGCAGGTCGTAGACCCGCTTCCAGCCGCGGCGCTCCCCGCACACCACCTCGCCGGTGTCGAGGAGCCACTCCACCGCGATCTTGGTCTCGGACCATTCGAACCACTCGCCGCCGTTCTTGGCGCCGCCCAGCTCGGTGGAGGTCAGCGGGCCTTCGGCCTTGAGGCGGTCCAGGACCGTCTTCGTCGAGCGCTCCTTGTCCTGGAGGACGTGCCAGCGGTGGCCGCGCGCGCGGCGGGCCCGGCGGCGGAAGGCGAAGTGCGGCCACTCCTCGACGGGCAGGATGCAGGCGGCGTGCGACCAGTACTCGAAGGCGTGGCGGTCCGACCAGTACGCCGACTCCACCGTGCCGCGGCCGACCGCGCCCAGGCGCGCGTACGGGATCAGCTCGTGCGACCGGGCCAGGACCGAGATCGTGTCCAGCTGTACGGCGCCCAGGTGGCGCAGGACCCCGCGGACCCCCGCGCGCCGGTCGGGCGCTCCTACGAAGCCCTGGGCGCGCAGGGCGATGCGCCGGGCGTCGTCGGCGGACAGGGACACGGTCGGCGGCGGCAGGCTGGGCACGGTCGCGGTCATGCTCCGCACCCTAGGCGGTGCCACTGACAGCGGGCAGGTACGCGAGGGCGGGGGTCAGGCCGAGGTCCGAGGGGAGCAGGGCGCCCACCCAGGAGTCCCGCGCGGTGCCGTTCTTCACGATGGCGGCCCGCAGCAGGCCCTCCAGCCGGAATCCGGCCTTCTCGGCGACGGCCCGCGAGCCGTGGTTGCCGACCTCGGCGCGCCACTCCAGCCGTACGGCGTCCAGCTCGGTGAAGGCCCAGCGGGCGACGGCGCCCACGGCCTCGGTCATGTAGCCGCGGCCCCGGTGCTCCTTGACCGTCCAGTAGCCGATCTCGTACCCGTCCTCACCGTGCACGTGCACGCCGAGGGCGGCGACCAGCGGGCCGCCGGGACCCAGGCGGACGGCGAAGCTGTAGGCGGTGTCCTCCCGCCAGCCGTTCGGGACGGTCTCGCCGACGAAGGCGCGGGCGTGCTCGCGCTCGTACGGGGAGGGGACCATGGTCCAGCGCTGGATGTCGGGGTCCTGGGCGGCGGCGTAGACCTCGTCCTCGTCGGCGGGTGCGAAAGGCCGCAATTCCAGCCGGTCTGTGATCAGTGTGGTGGGCTCCATGGACGGATTCTGGTGCCCGGAGGCGGGATGCGGCGAACACTTTTCCAGAATCACGGCCGTGAACCGCGGCACCTTCCCGGGCCTCCGTACGTTCTCATTCCGGGCGCCCGTGCCCTGGCGGTACGGCGGACCTCCCGACGCGGCCACGTCCTCGCTTACGATGGCCGTTGCGGTGGGGCCCACCTGCCGTGCCCGCGTACGTACAGTGCCCAGGCCCGACCGGCAAGGAGACAAACCTCGGTGTCCGTCTTCAACAAGCTCATGCGTGCAGGCGAAGGCAAGATCCTGCGCAAACTGCACCGCATCGCGGACCAGGTCAACTCCATCGAAGAGGACTTCGTCAACCTCTCCGACGCCGAGTTGCGAGCGCTCACGGACGAGTACAAGCAGCGTTACCAGGACGGCGAGAGCCTGGACGACCTGCTGCCCGAGGCCTTCGCGACGGTCCGCGAGGCCGCCAAGCGCGTCCTCGGTCAGCGGCACTACGACGTCCAGATCATGGGCGGTGCGGCGCTGCACCTCGGCTACGTGGCCGAGATGAAGACCGGTGAGGGCAAGACCCTCGTCGGCACGCTGCCCGCGTACCTGAACGCGCTGTCCGGCAAGGGCGTCCACCTGATCACGGTGAACGACTACCTCGCCGAGCGTGACTCCGAGCTGATGGGCCGGGTGCACAAGTTCCTCGGCCTGGAGGTCGGCTGCATCCTGGCGA
The DNA here is from genome assembly GCF_040652415.1 of Streptomyces sp. NPDC048255. Classification (NCBI taxonomy): domain Bacteria; kingdom Bacillati; phylum Actinomycetota; class Actinomycetes; order Kitasatosporales; family Streptomycetaceae; genus Streptomyces; species Streptomyces sp. NPDC048255. The sequence continues at coordinate 41,138 of NZ_JBEZMA010000047.1, read as the reverse complement.
ACATGTCGCCCGCGCAGCGGCGCGAGCAGTACGGCTGCGACATCACGTACGGCACGAACAACGAGTTCGGCTTCGACTACCTGCGCGACAACATGGCGTGGTCCCAGGACGAGCTCGTCCAGCGCGGCCACAACTTCGCCGTGGTCGACGAGGTCGACTCGATCCTCGTCGACGAGGCCCGTACCCCGCTGATCATCTCCGGCCCGGCCGACCAGGCCACGAAGTGGTACGGCGACTTCGCGAAGCTGGTCACCCGCCTGACCAAGGGCGAGGCCGGCCAGCCGCTGAAGGGCATCGAGGAGACCGGCGACTACGAGGTCGACGAGAAGAAGCGGACCGTCGCCATCCACGAGGCGGGTGTCGCAAAGGTCGAGGACTGGCTCGGCATCGAGAACCTCTACGAGTCGGTGAACACCCCGCTCGTCGGCTACCTGAACAACGCCATCAAGGCGAAGGAACTGTTCAAGGTCGACAAGGACTACGTCGTCATCGACGGCGAGGTCATGATCGTCGACGAGCACACCGGCCGTATCCTCGCCGGCCGCCGCTACAACGAGGGCATGCACCAGGCGATCGAGGCGAAGGAAGGGGTGGACATCAAGGACGAGAACCAGACCCTCGCCACGATCACCCTGCAGAACTTCTTCCGCCTGTACTCGAAGCTGTCGGGCATGACCGGTACGGCCATGACCGAGGCCGCCGAGTTCCACCAGATCTACAAGCTCGGTGTCGTCCCGATCCCGACCAACCGCGCCATGGTCCGCAAGGACCAGGCGGACCTGATCTACCGGACCGAGGTCGCGAAGTTCGCCGCCGTCGTCGACGACATCGCGGAGAAGCACGAGAAGGGCCAGCCGATCCTCGTCGGTACGACGTCGGTCGAGAAGTCCGAGTACCTCTCCCAGCAGCTCTCCAAGCGCGGCATCCCGCACGAGGTGCTCAACGCCAAGCAGCACGACCGTGAGGCGACGATCGTCGCCCAGGCCGGCCGCCGCGGCGCCGTCACCGTCGCCACGAACATGGCCGGCCGCGGTACCGACATCAAGCTCGGCGGCAACCCGGACGACCTCGCCGAGGCCGAGCTGCGCCAGCGCGGCCTGGACCCGGAAGAGCACATCGAGGAGTGGGCGCACGCCCTGCCCGAGGCGCTCACCCGCGCCGAGGCGGCCGTGAAGGCCGAGTTCGAGGAGGTCAAGGAGCTCGGCGGGCTGTACGTGCTGGGCACCGAGCGCCACGAGTCGCGCCGTATCGACAACCAGCTGCGCGGCCGCTCCGGCCGACAGGGCGACCCGGGCGAGTCCCGCTTCTACCTGTCGCTGGGCGACGACCTGATGCGGCTGTTCAAGGCGCAGATGGTCGAGCGCGTCATGGCGATGGCCAACGTGCCCGACGACGTGCCGATCGAGAACAAGATGGTGACGCGCGCGATCGCGTCGGCCCAGTCGCAGGTCGAGACCCAGAACTTCGAGACGCGCAAGAACGTCCTGAAGTACGACGAGGTCCTCAGCCGCCAGCGCGAGGTCATCTACAGCGAGCGCCGCCGGGTGCTCCAGGGCGAGGACCTGCAGGAGCAGGTGCGCCACATGATGGACGACACGATCGACGCGTACATCGCGGCCGAGACGGTCGAGGGCTTTGCCGAGGAGTGGGACCTGGAGCGCCTGTGGGGCGCCTTCCGGCAGCTCTACCCGGTGAAGGTCACCATCGAGGAGCTGGAGGAGGCCGCGGGCGACCGGGCGGGCATCACCGCCGAGTTCATCGCGGAGTCCGTCAAGGACGACATCCACGAGCAGTACGAGGCGCGCGAGAAGACGCTCGGCTCGGACATCATGCGCGAGCTGGAGCGGCGCGTGGTGCTGTCGGTCCTGGACCGCAAGTGGCGCGAGCACCTGTACGAGATGGACTACCTGCAGGAGGGCATCGGCCTGCGGGCGATGGCCCAGAAGGACCCGCTGGTCGAGTACCAGCGCGAGGGCTTCGACATGTTCAACGCCATGCAGGACGGCATCAAGGAGGAGTCCGTCGGCTACCTGTTCAACCTGGAGGTCCAGGTCGAGCAGCAGGTCGAGGAGCTTCCGGTGCAGGACGCGGCGCCGTCCCTGACGAAGGAGCCGGCCGCGGCGGGTGGCCGTCCGGAGATCCGGGCCAAGGGGCTGGACGCTCCGCAGCGCCCGGACCGGCTGCACTTCTCGGCGCCGACCGTCGACGGTGAGGGCGGTGTGGTCGAGGGCGACTTCGACAACGGCGCCGCCGGTGACAGTGACGGGGACGGGATGACGAGGGCGGAGCGCCGCAAGGCGCAGAAGGCCTCCGGCGGGCGTCGCCGTAAGAAGTAGCCCCCGCGGGGGGCGTTCACGGCCGGGGCCGGGCACCGATGGGTGTCCGGCCCCGGCCGTGTTGCGTTCCCGCGTCTGGTGGGTGCGGGTGCGGGTGCGGGTGCGGGTGCCGGTGCCGGTGCCGGTGGGTGGGCCGGTGCGGCGCCGTTGCGGGGCTCCGCCCCGCGCCCCGCGCCTCAAACGCCGGCGGGGCTGGAATGGCCGGGGCTGGAATGGGGCCCCGAGCCTCAGACGCCGGCGGGGTCGGGCCGTCATGGGCGGGGGCCCTGGATCTCTACCGCCGCGCAGCGCCAGCGGAGGTCCTGGCCCTGTTCCAGGCGGAAGGCCATCGCCGTCACGCGCTCGCCCGTCGCGATGCGGGCGAAGGCCTCGATGACGCCCGGGCCGGGGATGAAGCGGCCGCACTGGCGGACGACGGGGCGCAGCCGGCCGCGCAAGGGGTCCTCCGGGGCCAGGGTGACCAGCTGCTGGTAGGCCGGGCCGACGGTGTGGCCGAGGAGCGAGTGCACCGGGCGGCGGCCGCTGACCACCGCCAGGAGGCGTTCGGCGAACCAGTGGTGGGGCCCGGTGCGGGCCCGGGTGCGCCCGGCGCCGGCCGGGCGCACCGGCCCACCCGGGCGGGGCAGACCGGCCGGGCGCAGGGCTTCGGCCGGCCGGGGCGGGCCCGCCGGACGTACCGGCTCGGTCGGGTTGGGGAGGCTTGCCGGGCGTACCGGCCTGGCCGGGCCGGGCAAGCTCGCCGGGCGCAGGGTTTCGGCCGGGCGGGGCGGGCCCGCCGGGCGTACCGGCTCGGTCGGGTGGGGCAGGCCTGCCGGGCGGGGCGGGCTCGCCGGACGCAGGGCTTCGGGTGGGCGGCGGGGGTCCCGGCGGCCTGCGGGGCGGGTCCGGGCCGGGCCGGTGGGGCCGCGGCGGCTCGCGTCGCCGCCGATCGTGCCACGCGTCGTGGTGTCCATCGCGTTCTGCCCCCGAACAGGCCGGGCCCGGAGCGGTACCGGGCGGTAACTTGATGGGGACCTTCTACGGTCGCCGCACACGCTCCGCAACCGCCCGCAGGCCCCGTACCGGCCGCCCGCCCGCTTCACCTATCCGGGTGCCCGCCGGGCCGTCCACGGCCTGCTACCGCCCGCCGGGGGGCGCCCGCGGAGGTACGGGGGTGGACGGGGGTGGACGGCCGCCCGAGGCGGTCCGGCAGCCCGATGGGGGACGCGGGCCGTCACTCCGCCGGAGCCCCCGGGTCCCGGCGGGCGGTCGTATCCTGGGGGCGTTTCCGACTACCGAAAGCAGCCGGCCATGCGCGTGTACGTCCCCCTGACCCTCCCCGGGCTCGCCGAGGTGCACAAGGCGGGTGAGCTGGGCCCCGCCCCGCTGCGTGCGTACGCCGTCACCCCCGGCCTCCGCGAGTGGTACGTGTCGGACGACATCGAGGAGCTGGAGTACGCGGCCCTGAGCCGGGCCGCCGCCGCCTCCCTGCGGCTGATCGCCGAGGACGAGGGCGCCCCGCGCCGGCGCGTGGTCGTCGCCCTGGACGTCGCCGACAAGGCCGCCACCGCCACCCCCGGGCTCGACGAGGCCACCCTCGGCCAGGTGACCCTGGCGGCCGCCGTACGGCTCTCCGTGGCCGCCGCCGTGCACGTGGACGCCGATGACGCCCAGGAGGACGTCGCCGCCGCGGCGGGCGCCCTGGCGGCCGCGGACGCCGGGGACGACGACGCCCGGTTCACCGTCGACGGCGCCGACGACCACGAGCTGCTCTGGTTCGGGGTCCAGGAGATCCCGGGGCTGCTCAAGTGACGGCGCACCCGACCCACATCGTCTGGGACTGGAACGGCACGCTGCTGCACGACATCGACGCCGTCATGGTCGCGACCAACGCCTCCTTCGCCGAGCTCGGCTTCCCGCCGATCACCCTGGCGACCTACCGCGACCTGTACGTCGTACCGGTGCCGAAGTTCTACGAGCGGCTGATGGGAAGACTGCCCACCGACGAGGAATGGATCGTCATGGACGAGGCCTTCCACCGCCACTACTGGGCCGCCGCCGAGAGCGCCGGGCTCGCCGAGGGCGCGCGGGAGCTGCTCCAGGAGTGGGAGCGGGAGGGGCTCACGCAGTCCCTGCTGTCCCTGGCACCCCATGAGAAGCTCGTGCCCCTGGTGCGCTTCCACGGGATCGACCGGCACTTCCTGCGCGTCGACGGCAGGACCGGCCCCTCGCACACCTCCAAGGCCGGACACCTGGTGCGCCACCTGGCCGCCCTGGACGGCACGGGCGTGACGGCGGGCCGTACGGTCCTCATCGGGGACGCCGTGGACGACGCGCTCGCCGCCGCTCACGTGGGCGCCCGGGCGGTCCTCTACACGGGCGGTTCGCACAGCCGCAGCAGTCTGGAATCAGCCGGTGTGCCCGTCGTGGACTCCCTGGCCGAAGCCGTCCGCACAGCTCGCGAGCTGGCCGAATAGCGTCGGGCACGGAAGCCCGGCCCCGTCGCTGTCCAGAGTGTCAAAGTTCCACCCCCAGTTTTGTACACATACAGCTCATGACGGGCTGGGGGTGCGGGGAGATAGCCTTGTACCCGTGATCAGCGCGATAGTCATCGGGGGCACTGAAGCCCCCGGCCTGCGCCCGGCGCACGACCGTGCCCGGGCCTTCGCTGATCCCCGCTGCCGGGACCACCTGCCGATCATGGCTGAATCCCTCCCGGTCGGCTCTCTCGACGGCATAGCGTCGAACCCGAACGCGCATCCCGCATCGCGGCGCTATGCCATTCCTTCCTTCACCTACGTCACGCAATGGCGCGCGACAGGAGCCAGAGGACATGCAGACCAAGCTGGACGAAGCAAAGGCCGAGCTGCTCGCACGGGCGGCCCGGGTAGCTGAGCACAGCCCGGCCGGGGGGCTACTTCCGACTGGGTCCGACCAGGGGGAGCGTCCCGACCGGGACTCGGTGCTCGCCTACCTCCAGCGCTACTACCTGCACACCGCCCCAGAGGACCTGTTGGACCGGGACCCGGTCGACGTGTTCGGTGCGGCGCTCTCGCACTACCGGCTCGCCGAGAACCGGCCGCAGGGCACCGCGAACGTGCGCGTGCACACCCCCACGGTGGAGGAGAACGGCTGGACCTCCAGCCACTCCGTCGTCGAGGTGGTCACCGACGACATGCCGTTCCTCGTGGACTCCGTCACCAACGAGCTGTCCCGCCAGGGCCGCGGCATCCACGTCGTGATCCACCCGCAGGTCGTCGTCCGCCGTGACGTCACCGGCAAGCTGATCGAGATCCTCGGCCCCGACTGCGACGCGCACGGCCCCCGTACCGCGCGCCCCCACGACTCCCTCGTGGAGTCCTGGATCCACGTCGAGATCGACCGCGAGACCGACCGGGCCGACCTCAAGCAGATCACCGGCGACCTGCTGCGCGTCCTGTCCGACGTACGCGAGTCCGTCGAGGACTGGGAGAAGATGCGCGACGCCGCGCTGCGCATCGCCGAGGGCCTGCCCGAGGAGCCCACCGCCCCCGACCTGCGCGAGTACGAGCTCGAAGAGGCCCGCGAGCTGCTGCGCTGGCTCGCCGACGACCACTTCACCTTCCTCGGCTACCGCGAGTACAACCTGGTCGACGGAGACGCCCTGGCCGCCGTGCCCGGCACCGGCCTCGGCATCCTGCGCGCCGACCCGCACCACAGCGGCAAGGAGGACGGCCACCCCGTCTCGCCGTCCTTCAACCGGCTGCCGGCCGACGCCCGCGCCAAGGCCCGCGAGCACCGCCTGCTGGTGCTGACCAAGGCCAACAGCCGCTCCACCGTGCACCGCCCCTCGTACCTGGACTACGTGGGCGTCAAGAAGTTCGACGCCGACGGCAACGTCGTCGGCGAGCGCCGCTTCCTCGGCCTGTTCTCCTCCGCCGCGTACACCGAGTCCGTGCGCCGCGTCCCGGTCGTCCGCCGCAAGGTCGCCGAGGTCCTCGAAGGCGCGGGCTTCGCGCCGAGCAGCCACGACGGCCGCGACCTGCTCCAGATCCTGGAGACCTACCCGCGCGACGAGCTGTTCCAGACCCCGGTCGACCAGCTCCAGGCCATCGTCACCTCCGTGCTGTACCTCCAGGAGCGCCGCCGGCTGCGGCTGTACCTGCGCCAGGACGAGTACGGGCGCTACTACTCCGCGCTGGTCTACCTCCCGCGCGACCGGTTCACCACGGGCGTCCGGCTGCGTCTGATGGACATCCTGAAGGAGGAGCTCGACGGCACCAGCGTCGACTTCACCGCCTGGAACACCGAGTCGATCCTGTCCCGCATCCACTTCGTCGTCCGCGTCCCGCAGGGCACGGAGCTGCCCGTCCTCACCGACGCCGACGTCGAGCGCATCGAGGCCCGGCTCGTCGAGGCCGCCCGCTCCTGGGCCGACGGCTTCGGCGAGGCCCTGGTCGCCGAGCTCGGCGAGGAGCGCGCCGCCGAGCTGCTGCGCCGCTACGGCACCTCCTTCCCCGAGGGCTACAAGGCCGACCACTCGCCGCGCGCCGCGGTCGCCGACCTCTGCCACCTGGAGCGGCTCTCCGCCAGCGACCGCGAGTTCGCGCTGTCGCTGTACGAGCCGGTCGGCGCGGGCCCCGGCGAGCGCCGGTTCAAGATCTACCGCACCGGTGAGCAGGTCTCGCTCTCCGCGGTCCTGCCGGTGCTCCAGCGCCTCGGCGTCGAGGTCACCGACGAGCGCCCGTACGAGCTGCGCCGCTCCGACCGGGTCAGCGCCTGGATCTACGACTTCGGCCTGCGGATGCCCGTCTCCTCCGGGAACGGCGACAACGCGGGGAGCTCCAACTACCTCGGCGACGACGCCCGCGAGCGCTTCCAGGAAGCCTTCGCGGCCGTCTGGCAGGGCGACGCGGAGAACGACAACTTCAACACCCTGGTGCTGAGCGCCGGGCTCACCTGGCGGCAGGCCGTCATCCTGCGCGCGTACGCCAAGTACATGCGCCAGGCCGGCTCCACCTTCAGCCAGGACTACATGGAGGACACCCTCCGCAACAACGTCCACACCACCCGGCTGCTGATCTCGCTCTTCGAGGCGCGGATGTCGCCCGGCCGCCAGGCTGCCGGCAGCGAGCTCGTCGACGCGATGCTGGAGGAGCTGGACGGGGCCCTGGACCAGGTCGCCTCGCTCGACGAGGACCGCATCCTGCGCGCCTTCCTCACCCTCATCAAGGCGACGCTGCGCACCAACTTCTTCCAGCAGAACGCGGCGGGCGAGCAGCACTCCTACGTGTCGATGAAGTTCGACCCGCAGGCCATCCCGGACCTCCCGGCGCCGCGCCCGGCCTTCGAGATCTGGGTGTACTCCCCGCGCGTCGAGGGCGTCCACCTGCGCTTCGGCAAGGTCGCCCGAGGCGGCCTGCGCTGGTCCGACCGCCGCGAGGACTTCCGTACGGAGATCCTCGGCCTGGTCAAGGCGCAGATGGTCAAGAACACCGTCATCGTGCCGGTCGGCGCCAAGGGCGGCTTCGTCGCCAAGAACCTGCCCGACCCGTCGGTGGACCGCGACGCGTGGCTGGCCGAGGGCATCGCCTCGTACAAGATCTTCATCTCGGCGCTGCTCGACATCACCGACAACATGGTGGCGGGCGAGGTCGTGCCGCCCACCGGGGTGGTCCGCCACGACGAGGACGACACCTACCTCGTCGTCGCCGCCGACAAGGGCACGGCGACCTTCTCCGACATCGCCAACGGGGTCGCGGAGTCCTACGGCTTCTGGCTCGGCGACGCCTTCGCCTCCGGCGGCTCGGCCGGCTACGACCACAAGGGCATGGGCATCACGGCCCGCGGCGCCTGGGAGTCCGTCAAGCGGCACTTCCGCGAGCTCGGCCACGACACCCAGAACGAGGACTTCACGGTCGTCGGCGTGGGTGACATGTCCGGTGACGTCTTCGGCAACGGCATGCTGCTCTCCGAGCACATCCGCCTGGTCGCCGCCTTCGACCACCGGCACATCTTCATCGACCCGGCCCCGGACGCGGCCACCTCGTACGCGGAGCGCCGCCGGCTGTTCGAGCTGCCGCGCTCCTCGTGGGCCGACTACGACACCTCGCTGCTGTCCGCGGGCGGCGGCATCCACCCGCGCAGCGCCAAGGCCATCCCGGTCAACGCGCAGGTCCGCGCGGCCCTCGGCATCGAGGCGGGCGTCACCAAGATGACCCCCGCCGAGCTGATGCAGGCCATCCTCAAGGCTCCGGTGGACCTGCTGTGGAACGGCGGCATCGGTACGTACGTCAAGGCGACGGCCGAGACGCACGCGGACGTCGGCGACAAGGCCAACGACTCCATCCGCGTCAACGGCTCGGACGTCCGGGCCAAGGTCATCGGCGAGGGCGGCAACCTGGGTCTGACCCAGCTCGGCCGCATCGAGTTCGCCCGGACCGGCGCCGACGGCGAAGGCGGCAAGATCAACACCGACGCCATCGACAACAGCGCGGGCGTGGACACCTCCGACCACGAGGTGAACATCAAGATCCTGCTGAACGCGGTGGTCTCGGACGGCGACATGACCGTCAAGCAGCGCAACCGGCTCCTCGCCGAGATGACCGACGAGGTCGGACGCCTGGTGCTGCGCAACAACTACGCGCAGAACACAGCGCTCGCCAACGGCGCGGCGCAGGCCCCGAGCCTGCTCCACGCCCAGCAGCGGTTCATGCGCCGCCTGGAGCGCGCCGGGCGGCTCGACCGCCAGCTGGAGTTCCTGCCCGCCGACCGGCAGATCCGCGAACTGCTCGGCAACGGCAAGGGCCTGACCCAGCCGGAGCTGGCCGTCCTGTTCGCCTACACCAAGATCACGGTGGCGGACGAGCTCATCGCCACCGGGCTGCCGGACGACCCGTACCTGCGCCGCCTGCTCTTCGCGTACTTCCCGTCCGCACTGCGCGAGAAGTTCCCCGAGCAGATCGACGGGCACGCGCTGCGCCGGGAGATCATCACCACCATCCTGGTCAACGACACCGTCAACACCGGTGGTTCGACCTTCCTGCACCGCCTGCGCGAGGAGACTGGGGCCTCCACGGAGGAGATCGTCCGGGCGCAGCTCGCGGCCCGCGAGATCTTCGGCCTGGCCGAGGTGTGGGACGCGGTCGAGGCGCTGGACAACAGGGTCGCGGCCAGTGTCCAGACCCGGATCCGGCTGCACTCGCGGCGCCTGGTCGAGCGCGGTACGCGCTGGCTGCTCAACAACCGGCCGCAGCCGCTCCAGATGACCGAGACCATCGACTTCTTCGCGGAGCGGGTCGGGCACGTGTGGGCGGAGCTGCCCAAGCTGGTGCGCGGCGCGGACCTGGAGTGGTACCAGTCGATCATGGACGAGCTGGTCGGCGAGGGCGTGCCGGAGGAACTGGCGGCCAAGGTCGCAGGCTTCTCCTCGGCCTTCCCGACGCTGGACGTCGTGGCCATCGCGGACCGCACCGGTGTGGCCCCGCTGGACGTCGCCGAGGTGTACTACGACCTCGCCGACCGCCTGGACATCACCCAGCTGATGGACCGGATCATCGAGCTGCCGCGGGCCGACCGCTGGCAGTCCATGGCCCGCGCCTCCATCCGCGAGGACCTGTTCGCGGCGCACGCCGCCCTGACCGCCGACGTGCTGTCGGTGGGCAACGGCAGCTCGACTCCCGAGGAGCGCTTCAAGGCGTGGGAGGAGAAGAACGCGGCGATCATCGGCCGGGCCCGGACCACCCTGGACGAGATCCGCGGCTCCGACGACTTCGACCTGGCGAACCTGTCGGTGGCGATGCGGACGATGCGGTCGCTGCTGCGCGCGCACAGCTAGGCGTTCTTGCCGAACGGGCCGGGCCCGGGACCTCGTGGTCCTGGGCCCGGCCCGTTCGTCTGTGCCGGGTGCGGCGCCCTTGCCGGGGCGCTGCCCCGGGCCCCGCGCCTCAAACGCGGGCGGCGCTGGAGGGTGCGGCGGGCTGGAGCTCCCTAGTGCTGTGGCCGGAAAGGTTTGCCGGGTCGCGTCGTCCGGTGCGGTGTATCGCAAGGCGGAGGGCCGCGGCTCGTACTGGACGTACCGGTGCGGTCCGACAACGCGGCGAGGTGCCGTGCCGGGCGGCGCGACCCGGCAAACCTTTCCGGTCACAGCACTAGCGCCGGGTGAAGGCCTCGTACGCGGCGCAGACCTCGTCGGAGGGGCCGTCCATGCGCAGGACGCCCGACTCCAGCCAGATCGCGCGGTCGCAGGTCTCGCGGACCGTGTTGATGCCGTGGCTGACGAGGAAGACGGTGCCCGCGTGCTCGCGGAGCTCCTCGATGCGGGCCTGGCTGCGGCGCTGGAAGGCGGCGTCGCCGGTGGCCAGGGCCTCGTCGATCATCAGGACGTCGTGGTCCTTGGCGGCGGCGATGGAGAACCGCAGCCGGGCGCCCATGCCGGAGGAGTACGTACGCATCGGCAGGGAGATGAAGTCGCCCTTCTCGTTGATGCCGGAGAAGTCGACGATGTCCTGGTAGCGCTCGCGGACCTGCTGCCGGGACATGCCCATCGCGAGGCCGCCGAGGATCACGTTGCGCTCGCCTGTCAGGTCGTTCATCAAGGCGGCGTTCACGCCGAGGAGCGAGGGCTGGCCCTGGGAGTAGACCTTGCCCCGGGCCACCGGCTGGAGGCCGGCGATGGCCTTGAGCAGAGTGGACTTGCCCGAGCCGTTGGAGCCGATGAGGCCGATCGCCTCGCCCTTGTACGCGGTGAAGCTGACGCCCTTCACGGCGTGCACCTCGCGGACGCCGGGGGCGGGTTTGCGGGAGAAGACCCGGCTCAGGGCGGCGGTGGCGCCGCCCTTGCGGCTGCCGCTGCCGTGGACCTTGTAGATGACGTGGACCTCGTCCGCGATCACCGTGGGGGTCTTGGTTCCGGTCCTGGTCGCGGTTTGGGTTGCCGTCTTGGTCTCGGTCTTGGTTGCGGTCTGCAGAGCGGTGTCAGCCACGGCCGTACGCCTCCTCGGCCTTCCAGAAGTAGATGAATCCGCCGACGCCGGCGAGCAGGGCCCAGCCGATGGCCACGGCCCAGACGTGGGGCGGGAGCGAATGCGCCTGGAAGCTGTCGATCAGCGCGAAGCGCATCAGGTCGATGTAGACGGCCGCGGGGTTGTTCTTGAGCACCACCAGGAGCCAGTGGTGCGGCAGGTGGTCCGACTTGAGCATCTGGTCGATGGACCACATGACCCCGGAGGAGTACATCCAGGTGCGCAGGACGAACGGCATCAGCTGGCTGACGTCCGGGCTCTTGCTGCCGATGCGGGCCATGGCCATGGCGCAGCCGGCGGCGAAGACGGCCATCAGGAGCAGGGTCGGCAGGGCCAGCAGCCAGGAGGGGCTCGGGGTCTGGCCGAAGGCGAGGAGCAGGATGACCAGGGCGCCCATGGTGACGAGCAGCTGCTGGAAGAGCTGCACCACGGTGGAGATCGGCAGGCTGGCGCGGGGGAAGTGCAGGGCGCGGACCAGGCCGAGGTTGCTGTGGACGGCCCGGGTGCCGGCGTTGATGGAGCTGCCGATGAAGTCCCAGACGAAGACGCCCGTGATCAGGAAGGGCACGTAGTCCGGCACGTCGTGGCTGGCCTTCATCACGATCCCGAAGATGAAGTAGTAGACGGCCGCGTTGAGCAGCGGCGTCACCAGGTGCCAGACCTGTCCGAGCTTCGCCGTGCTGTACGTGGCCTGCATGCGGGCGGTGGCGTACGCGGTCACGAAGTGGCGGCGGCCCCAGAGCTGCGCGACGTAGCGGGGGAGCGAGGGGCGGGCGCCGCTGAGGGTCAGGCCGTGGGCGGCCGCGAGCGCCTGCCGCTCGGCGGAGGTCGCGGGGTACGGGGGCTCTGCGGGCTGCGGGGGCTGCGCGGGTGAGGTCGGGGGTGCGGTCGCGGTGGTCACGAGGGTCGCTTTCGCCGGGGTCAGGGCGTCGCTGGCGATGGAACGGGTCCGTATCGTCGCTACGGCGACAGTAGGGCGTCGTGCGTCGGAACGCAACCGTATCGTCGTGACGGGTGGGGGCTGGCGTGCGCGGCTATGCTCTGTGCATGACCAAGGACCCTGCCGCCACCTCAGCCGCGCCCGCCGCCCCCGCCCGCCGGGCCCCCGCCGGGGCCGCCGTCCTGCGCGAGGACGTGACCGAGGCGATCCGCGAGGCGGTCGTGGAGGAACTGGCCGCGGTCGGGTTCTCGCGGATGTCGATCGAGGGGATCGCCCGGCGGGCGGGCGTCGGCAAGACCGCGGTGTACCGGCGGTGGAAGTCGAAGCTGCACCTGGTGCTGGACCTCGTGGGCGCCTTCGCCGTGGACGGGCTGCCGGTGCCGGAGACCGGCTCGCTGTACGGGGACGTACGGGCGCTGCTGGAGGTCATGTCACACGTGCTGCGGCACCCGGTGGCCTCGGCCGTGATTCCCGACCTGCTGGTCGAGGCCGCGCGGAACCCGGAGATCGCGGAGGCGGTGCGGGGGGCGCTGGTGGACGGGCAGCGGCGGATGGCCGAGGGGATCGTCTCCGGCGCGGTCGCGCGGGGCGAGCTGGCGGAGGGGGCGGATCCGGGGCGGGCGCTCGACCTGGCGATCGGGCCGCTGTACTGGCGGCAGGTGGTCGTCCGGGACGAGGTCCCCGCCGGCTATCTGGACGACCTGGCCCGGTCGGTGGTGGCGGGCCTCCGAGCCGTCTGAGCCGGGTCCTGGCCGGGCCCTTGCCGGTCCTGGCTGGGCCCTGCCGGTCCTGGCTGGGCCCTGCGGGTCGTCCCAGCCCTGCGGGCCGGCTTCCTGGGGCGGAGCCCCAGGGGGCCGGGCCGGCGTCATGGCCAGACGTGGGCCAGGGTGGGGGCCGCGCCCGGGGCCGGGGCCGGGTCGGAGGTCGCCGCCGGGCAGGGGCGGCGTTCCTCCAGGGGGATGACCGCCGGGATCGGGGCGGACTGGCCCAGGAAGACGCGGCGGACCACCCGTTCCGCCGCGTGCCCGTCGTCGTACGAGCAGAAGCGCGCGCGGAACGCCGCCCGGAGCTGGGCGGAGCGGGAGCCCTGCCAGTGGCCCGTGGCGAAGATGTCCACCAGCTCGTCCTCGGTCCGGGCGATCGCACCCGGTGGGCACGCCCGCAGGTCGAAGTAGGTGCCGCGGGCGGCCTCGTAGGCCTCCCAGTCGTCCGCGTGGATCACGATCGGCCGGTCCAGCGCCGCGTAGTCGAACATCAGGGACGAGTAGTCCGTCACCAACGCGTCCGAGGCCAGGCACAGTTCCTCGACCGAGGGGTGCGCGGAGACGTCGATCAGGCGCGGGTGGGGGTCGGGCGACCAGCCCGAGTCCGCGTACGTCAGGTGGGTGCGGGTCAGCAGCGTGAAGCGCGGCCCCAGATCGCGCAGCACCCGCTCGAAGTCGAGGTGGTCGGGGCGGCTGCGCCGGTAGTCGCGGTGCGTGGGCGCGTACAGGATCGCGGTGGAGCCCGCCGGGATGCCGAGCCGTTCGCGCAGCTCCAGCACGTCGGCCTGGGTCGCCGTGTGGAAGACGTCGTTGCGCGGGTAGCCGTACTCCAGCGTGGTGTAGGAGGAGGGCACGGCCTTCTCCCAGACCAGCGTGGAGTGCCGGTTCGCGGAGAGCAGGTAGTCCCACTGGTCGGCGCCGCGCAGCAGGCCCGCGAAATCGGTCGTCGGGGTCGCCGCCGGGCGGTCCTGGAGGTCCAGGCCGACCCGCTTGAGCGGGGTGCCGTGCTGGGTCTGGACCAGGATCTGGCCCGGGCGCTTGACCAGTGCCCGCTCGAAGTTGACGTTCGTGACCAGGTACGTGGCCCGGGCCAGCGCGCTCCAGTACGCCGCCGAGCCGGGGCGCAGCGCCGTCGTCTGCTGGGGGAGGGTCGCGGCGTGCGCCGGGTCGCAGATCCACGCCGTCCGCATCCGGGGCGCCAGCTCCCGCAGCTTCGCCTCGATCGCCGCCGGGTTGCAGGCGTAACCGCCGTGCCAGTACGCGGAGAAGACCGCCAGTTCCGGGCGCAGCGGCAGCATCCGCTGGACCCGGTAGTGCAGGCGCAGGAAGGTCTCGCGCAGGCCCCGTCCCACGGCGCTCGCCCCGCGCCCGGCCGCCAGCGCGGCCGAGCGCAGCGCCGACAGCAGCCGGTAGGTGCGCCGGGTGCCCAGCCGCATCAGGGTGTGCCGGACGCGGTCGGTCCGGGACAGCGACAGCGGCAGCGCGCCTCCGCCCCCGGGGGCCCGGTAGCGGCGCAGCAGCGCGGAGGCCCGGGCGAAGAACTCGGCCCGGCTCGCGCGCGGCAGGCGGCGCGGGTCGGCGTACAGGGCGCAGAAGTGCTCGGCCATCCGCCGGTGCACGGCGGGCCGCCAGCGCTCCAGCTCGGGGCGGCCGGCGAGGTAGCCGAAGACCCGGTCGTACTGGTCGAAGATGTCGAGGTGGCGGCGGCTGGAGGTGGTCAGGATCGACCCCGTGCGGCGCTGGCGGTAGTGGACGCAGACCCGGTCCAGGACGGCCACGGACTCGGCGGCCAGCAGCGCCGGGTAGGTCCAGGGGGTGTCCTCGTAGAAGCCGGGCGGAAATGCGAAGCCCTCGCGCTCCACGTACTCGCGGCGGTACGCCTTGTTCCACACGACCATCAGCATGCCGAGGAGCGCGGGCCGGTCGGCGAGGCGGAAGCTGGCCGGGCCCTCCTCGGACAGCCGGTTCGAGAGGCGGTTGCGGACGAGTTCGCCGGTCCAGAAGGTGCGCGCGTAGTCGTAGACCAGGACGTCCGGCGAACCGGTGTCCTTCAGCCGGTCGGTGACGGCCTGCAGGGCGCCGGGGGCGAGGGTGTCGTCGCCGTCGAGGAAGATCAGGTAGTCGCCGGTGGCCCGGGCCAGGCCCGCGTTGCGGGCCGGGCCCAGGCCCAGGTTGTGCGCCAGGTGCACGGCGGTGACCCGGGGGTCCCGCGCCGCGTACTCGTCGATGATCGAGCCGCAGGCGTCCGGGGAAGCGTCGTCGACCGCGATCAGTTCGAGATCCGGGTACGACTGGGTCAGGACCGAGTCCAGACTCTCCTGGAGGTACGCCTGGACCTTGTACGCGGGCACGATGACGCTGAACCGGGGCACGGCACATCCAGGGGTCGGCGGGCGGGCATATGGCCCAGGAACCCCCGGCGTGGTGATCGGGTTACGCAGCGTGTGGCATTCGGGTTACGCAGCGTCAACACCCCACGTCGGTCGGGGCGCCTCACTTGATCGCGCCCGCCATCACCCCCGAGACGAACTGCCGCTGGAAGGCGAAGAACACGACGAGGGGGATCACCATCGACAGGAACGCGCCGGGCGCCAGTACGTCGATGTTGTTCCCGAACTGCCGTACCTGCTGCTGGAGCGCGACCGTCACCGGCGGGTTCGCCGAGTCCGCGAAGACCAGCGCGACCAGCATGTCGTTCCAGACCCACAGGAACTGGAAGATCCCCAGCGAGGCGATCGCCGGCCCGCCCAGCGGCAGCACCACCCGGGCGAACAGCCGCAGTTCGCCCGCCCCGTCGAGCCGGGCCGCCTCCAGCAGCTCGCGCGGGATCTCCGCGAAGAAGTTGCGCAGCAGGAACACGGCGAAGGGCAGCCCGAAGGCGGCGTGGAAGAGCACCACCCCGGCGGTGGTCTCGAACAGCCCGATGGAACCGAAGAGTTCGGAGACCGGGATCAGCGCCACCTGCACGGGGACGACCAGCAGGCCCACGACGACGAGGAAGAGCCAGTCCCGGCCGGGGAACTCCAGCCAGGCGAAGGCGTATCCGGCGAACGCGCCCAGGATCAGCACGAGGAGGGTCGCCGGGACCGCGATCGCGACCGTGTTCAGCAGGGAGCCGGTGATCGTGTCGTTGGCCAGCAGCCGCTCGTAGTTGTCGGCGGTCAGCCGCGCGGGCGCGGTCAGCGCCTGCCACCAGCCGCCCTTGTTGAGGTCGGTGGGGGAGAGGAAGGAGGAGATCAGCAGGCCGAGGGTGGGCATCAGCCAGAAGAGGCCCGCGAGGACCAGGAAGACGCGTACGGCCCCGGCGGCCAGGACGCCCGCGGCGCGCCTGCCCGATCCGGCCCGGTCGGAGGCACTCATCGGGACCGCTCCTTCCGCAGCCGACGGATGTTGACCAGCATCACCGGCACCACCAGCAACAGCAGCAGTACCGCGATGGCACTGCCCAGGCCCGGATCGGCGTCCGTGCCGAAGGAGGTCCGGTAGAGCTGGAGCGCGAGGACGTTCGCGTCGTCCTGCACCGCGCCCGGCGCGATCACGAAGACCAGGTCGAAGATCTTCATCACGTTGATCACGAGGGTGACGAGGACGACCACCAGGAGCGGCGCGAGCAGCGGGACGGTGATCCGGCGGAACACCTGCCACTCGTTCGCCCCGTCCACCCGCGCCGCCTCCAGCAGCTCCCGCGGTACGGCGGCCAGTCCGGCCCCGATCAGCACCATCGCGAACCCGGCCCACATCCACACGTAGGCCCCGATGACCGCCGGGGTCACCAGCGCCGGGCCAAGCCACTGGACCCCGGCGTAGGCCTCCTGGAAGTTCGAGGCGGGCAGGCGGATCAGCGCCCCGTCGGCCTTCGCCGACATGAGGAAGGTGCCGTCGGCGCGCGTCGTCGCCCTGTCCACCACCTTGCCGTCCTTGACCGCCTCGACCCGCATCCCGGCGAAGGCCGACTCGGCGGGGTCCACCGTGTTCGTGGTCCCGCCCCCGCCCCGGGTGAAGTCCTGCCAGACCGTGCCGGTGACCTTCTGCGGGTCGGAGCCCGCCGCCTTGGCCGTACGGGTCCCCTCGGGCAGGGCCTCCGGGGCCACCCCGACCAGCGGGAGCAGCGCCGGCGCGCCCGCCCGTACGGGGTC
Organism: Streptomyces sp. NPDC048255; assembly: GCF_040652415.1. Taxonomy (NCBI): domain Bacteria; kingdom Bacillati; phylum Actinomycetota; class Actinomycetes; order Kitasatosporales; family Streptomycetaceae; genus Streptomyces; species Streptomyces sp. NPDC048255. The sequence continues at coordinate 23,981 of NZ_JBEZMA010000047.1, read as the reverse complement.
ACGGGTCATGAAGGCGCCGCCCTCGGCGGGCACCAGCGGGGAGTCCCGGCCCGGGCGGGCCTTGGGGAAGGCCGAGGACTCCGCGAAGGTGTCGTGGACGCCGACCCAGACCGCGTTGGCGACGCCCCGGTCGGGGTCGTGGTCGTAGACGAGCCGGAAGATGATGCCCGCCGCCAGCATCGAGATCGCCATCGGCATGAACACGAGCAGTTTGAACGCGGTTCCCCAGCGCACCCGTTCGGTGAGCACCGCGAAGATCAGGCCGAGGGCGGTGGCCGTCGTCGGGGCGAGCACCACCCACAGCGCCGTGTTCTTCAGCGCGGTGCGGATCGTGTCGTTGGCCAGGATCTCCCGGTAGTTGTCGGCTCCGACGAAGGTGGAGCCGGAGCGGTCGAAGAAGCTGCGGAAGACCGAGTAGCCGATCGGCTGCACGACGAGCGCGCCGAGCAGCACGAGGGCCGGGAGGAGGAAGGCCGCCGCGACCAGGCGGCGGCGCCTGGCCTCCGCCGAGCGCGCCGTCCTCCCGGGCCCCGCGGCCTTCCCCTTGCCGGTGGTGGTGACCGTGGCCGTCACCGGGATCAGTTCCCGTAGGCCTTGGCCGCGTCCGCCTCCAGTTTCGCCTGGGCACCCGCCACGTCCGACGGGTTCGCCAGGAAGTCCTGGAGCGCCTTCCACTCACCCGCGCCCGGGGTCCCGCCGAAGGCCGCCGGAGCCTGGTCCGACATGTCGAAGCGGAAGTCGTCGCCCGCCGCGATCAGTGCCTTGGCGATGTCCCGCTGGATGTCGTTCGGGTACGCGGCCGGACTGACCCCCTTGTTCGGCGAGATGAAGCCGCCCTCGCGGGCCTGGATCTGCGCCGCGTCCGGCGAGGCCAGGAAGGTCAGCAGCGCCTGCGCGCCCTTCGACGGCTTCAGCGCGACCGCCACGTCCCCACCGGAGACCACCGGCGCCTTGGCGCCGACCGCCGGGAAGGGGAAGACGAGGGCGTCCTCGCCCACCTTGGCCTCGGTCTGTGCGATGTTCACCGCCACGAAGTCGCCCTCGAAGACCATCGCGGCAGCCGGCCGGTCGCCGCCCGTGAAGGTCTGCGTCACCGACTTCGGGAACTCCGTCGACAGCGCCCCGCTGGGCCCGCCCGCCAGGAAGTCCTTGCGCCCGAACAGTTCGCCCAGCGTGGTCAGCGCCTGCTTGACGCTGTCGTCCGTCCACTTGATCTGGTGCTTGGCCAGCTGGTCGTACTTCTCCGGGCCCGCCTGGGAGAGGTAGACGTTCTCGAACCAGTCGGTGAGGGTCCAGCCGTCCGCGCCGGCCACCGAGACCGCCGGGGTGCCGGAGGCGGAGAGGGTGTCGGCCGCCGTCAGCAACTCCTTCCAGGTGGTGGGGGGTTTGACCCCCGCCGCCTCGAAGGCCTTCGCGTTGTACCAGATCAGCGACTTGTTGGCGGCCTTGTAGTACACGCCGTACTGGGTGCCCTCGACCGCGCCCAGCGCCTTCCAGCCCGCCGAGTAGTTCTTGTCGAGCTGCGCCTGGGCTTCCGGGCCCACCGGCTGCGCCCACTTGTTCTGCACCGCCGAGACCAGCGCCCCCACCTGCGGGAGCAGCGCCACGTCCGGCGGAGCGCCGCCCGCGATCTTCGAGCCGAGGAAGGTGACGATGGGGTCCTGCGCCGGGACGAAGGTGACGGTGGCCCCCGTCCGCTTCTCGAACTCCTTGAGGACCTTGGTGAAGTTCTCCTGCTCCGGGCCCGTCCAGACGGCCGCGACCTCCAGCTTCTCGCCGGTCAGCCGAGGTAATTCGACGCTCGGCCCGGACGGCGCCCCGCTCTGCGTAGGGCCTGCCTTCGGCGCCGGGTCGCCCCCGCACGCGGTGAGCGCGAGCGCCCCCGCGGCCGCCAGGGCGGCCCAGCTGATCGTCGTACGGCTCGTTCCGTGCTTGCGCATGGCTCTGCCCCCGAGGTTCATGGTGTGTCCCGGACCACAGGTCTACGCCCGACCCGCCCGCCCCCGCAATACCGCGTCGCCCTGGCGGGCGGACGACACCACCTCGGACTCGCTCGTCTCAGGGGGCCGGCGGGAACAGCACGGGTATCGCCGCGACCAGGTGCGAGGCCCGGTCCAGGGCGCTGGCCAGCAGCGCGAGGTCGGTGGGCCCGTTGCCGAGCTCCCGGACCGGGCGGCGGGCCGGCGGGTCGCCCATCCGCTCCCACTCCACCGGGACCACGGTCGGCCGCAAGGTCGCGGTCCGCGGGATCCGGCCGGTGACCCGGCCCGCCTGGAACGGAACCGTCCGGCCGTCGGCGTACCGGAGCAGGCCGCGGCCGGGGCCCGGCTGGTCCGGGGCGTCCAGCTCCACCCGCAGCTTGGCCAGCCGGGCCAGCCCGGTGTCGGCCGTACGGTCCGGGTGGGCGGTGGTGGCCACCAGGTGCACGCCGAGCCGGCCGCCGTCGCGGGCCACCGCCTCCAGCGCCCGGACCACCGAACCGGCGGCGGGGCGGCCCGTACTGCCCAGCCCCGGTGCGACCAGTGCGTCGAGATCGTCGACGAGGACCACCAGACGGGGCAGCGGGCTGGGCCCGCCCGGATCGGTACGGGGCGCCGCGGAGCGCAGCCGGAGCGTGCCCGAACGCTGGGGGTCGAGGTCGCCGCGCAGCTCACCGGGGGTGGGCTGGCGGGGCGAGACCATCCGCTCGGCGAGCTCGCGGTGGCCGTGCCACTCGGCGAACGGCACCCCGTCCAGGAGTTCGGCACGCCGCTTGAGCTCGGCGCCGAGCGCCTGGGCGAACTCCCGCATGCGCAGCGGGTCGGTGGCGACGAGGTGGGCGGACACGTGGGGGAGTTCGGTGCAGGGCGCCAGCCCGTCCCCGCGCTCGCCGCCGGCCCCGTCGAGGAGGACCAGCCCGAGCCGGTCGGGGCGCGCGCCCGCGGACAGGGAGGCGGCCACCGACCGCAGCAGCTCGGTCCGGCCGCTTCCCGCGGGCCCCTCGATGAGCAGGTGCGGGCCGTCGTGGACCAGCTCGGCGCCGACGGCTCCGCGCCGCCCGCTGCCCAGTACGAGCTCGGCCAGGCCGCCCGTTCCCTGCCCGTGGTCGGTGGCGGCGGCCCAGCGGGCCATCAGGGAGGCCGGGGTGGCGCGGGCCAGCCCCAGCTCGTCCAGCAGCCGTGCGGTGGGCGGCAGCGAGGCGGTGGTGGGCCGGTGGGGCTCCGCGGAGCCCCCGTCGGCGCGCAGCGGGGCCAGGGCGCGGGCGAACCGCTCGGCCCAGGCCACGGACACGGCGTCGGCGGTGGCGGTGGTGCCGGAGGGGACGGGTCTGCCGCCGCTGACCGCGAAGGTCCGTACGGTCGTGGCCACGTCACCGCTGAGCAGGGCCACGGCGCCGCAGTCCCGGAAGGCCGGGTTGCTCGCGCAGGCGGCCTCGTAGGTCTCGGTGACGGGGGAGGCGGGCGTGGCGGCCGGGGCCTCGGCGAGCGCGAGCACGTGGATGCCGGCGGCCGGACCGTGGGAGGCGAGCCGCCCGGTGATGTCGCGCAGGGCGCCGGTGCCGGGGTCGCCGTCGAGGATGACCAGCGTGTACGGGCCCTCGTGGGCGCGGGCGGCCTGCCGGACGCCCTCGGGGTCGGTGGCGGCCCAGTGGGTGCCGAGCGGGCCCTCGTCCAGCCGCCGGGTCAGCTCGCCGGCCCGGGCGGCGGCCTGGTCGCGGTCGTAGGCGAGGAGCAGCCGGCAGTCCTGGCCGTGCGCGGGCCGGACGTGCGGCAGCCAGCCCAGCCAGCCCCAGTCGCGCCGCCGTTCGGCGAGGCCGCGGGCCCGGTCGGTGGAGACGAGCACGATCTCCAGCTGGGCCGGCCCGTGCAGGCCCGCCAGCTGGGCGACCACGCAGCGCGCCACGCCGGCCAGCCGGGCCCGGGGACCGGCGACGCCGAGCGCGCCGACCGTGCGCAGGGCCACCCGGCTCCCGGCGCCGAGGCCCACGTCGAGCACCCCGGGGTGGCCGGGGCCGCGGGACCACAGGCGTTCGGTGGGGCCCAGGGCCGCCAGGAGCAGTGCGGCGGGGTCGTCCGGGTCGGGTGCGGCGGTGGCGGGGACGGCCGCGGCCTCCGGTTCGGGCAGCTGCAGCGCGGCCTCGTCGCCCCGGACCCACTTGCGGGCCCAGGCACCGAGGGCCTTGCGGCGGCCCGCCGGGGCGGGGGCGCCACCGGGGGCGGCGGCGCCGGGGGAGGCCGCGGCCGTGCCGTAGGCGTCGGGTGCCGAGCCGGGGGTGCCGGTCCAGCCGGTGCCGGGCAGCGAAGGCCGCATCGCCGCGGGCGTGCCCGGCCCGCCCGGCGCGGCGGGGGCGACGGCCGCGGCCGGGTCGGGGGCGGACGCGGGGGTGGACGCGGGGGTGCGGCCCGGGAGTGCGAGGTGGCCCTCCAGGTCCGGGGTCACCGTCAGCGGCGCGGCCGAGCCGACGGGCGTCAGCCGCAGGGTGGACTCGCCGACGCGCAGCAGGGCCCCCGGCGGCAGGGCCACCGGCTGGGGTCCCACGGGGACGCCGTCCAGGGTGGTGCCGTTCGTCGAGTCAAGGTCGGCCACCGCCACCCGGCCGTCCCCCATCACCGTCACCGCGCAGTGCAGCCGGGACACGTCGGGGTCGTCCAGCGGGACGTCGGCGTCGGCGGACCGGCCGACCCGGATCTGGCCGCTGTGCAGCAGGTGCACCCCGCCGGCGTCGGGCCCGGCCACCACGTGCAGCTGGGGCGCGCCCAGGCTCTCCTCGGGCAGTACGTCCGGCACCGGCCCGTGCAGTGCCAGCACCGCGCCGTCCACCAGCGGGGGCTCGCCCAGTACCCGCCGCTGGAGGTCGAGCCGCTCGGCACCGGCGTACAGCACGACCGTGCCGCCGGTGTCGGGACCGCCCACGGTGGCCGCGAGCCCGGAGGCGACCGCGGCCAGCGCGGTACCGGCGGGCGCCGTGACGAGTACGTCACAGCTGGCGGGTGCGGTCGCGGTCTGGTGGCCGCTGCGCGACCCGAGGACGGTCAGCCGGATCTGCATCGCCGTCAGCGGTCCCTTCTGCGCGGTGCGCGGTGCGTGCGCCCGGCAGGGAGGTCCGGGACGTGCCCGCCCGATCGCCCCCCACCCGGCACGGACGCGTCGTCCGGTCAGGTCTGACGGACGGCGGGGCTCCCGTCCCGTGCCGTTCCGTACGGGTGCATCCTCGCACCTGTCACCGACAACACGCCCGGCACCCGGCAACAAGTGATCTTGATTGGTCGCGGCCCGGCGCAGATCCGGACACCAACCCGAGGAATGGCGAGGAAAGCCGAGGAAAATCGCCTCCGGCATACCCGGCGAACATCACCCTTCGTACATATGTACGGCAACCAACCTCCGGTGCCCGGCGTCTTCCACCGGGACACCCCCTAGAGTGGGCCGGAAAAACCAAGCACGAACCAAGCAGCGGATGACGACAGCATGGGAGCGCGAGACGTGCGGCCAGTCGGCAGCAAATATCTGCTCGAGGAGCCGCTCGGGCGCGGCGCCACGGGCACCGTCTGGCGTGCGCGCCAGCGCGAGACCGCCGGCGCGGAAGCAGCCGTCGCCGGGCAGCCCGGCGAGACCGTGGCCATCAAGGTCCTCAAGGAGGAGCTGGCCCAGGACGCGGACATCGTCATGCGCTTCCTGCGCGAGCGCTCGGTGCTGCTGCGCCTGACGCATCCCAACATCGTCCGCACCCGCGACCTCGTCGTCGAGGGAGATCTGCTGGCGCTGGTCATGGACCTCATCGAGGGCCCCGACCTGCACAAGTACCTCCGTCAGAACGGGCCCTTCACCCCCGTCGCCGCGAGCCTGCTGACCGCCCAGATCGCCGACGCGCTCGCCGCCAGCCACGCCGACGGGGTGGTCCACCGCGACCTGAAGCCCGCCAACGTGCTGCTCGACGAGCGCGGCGGGCAGATGAAGCCGATGCTCACCGACTTCGGCATCGCCCGCCTCGCGGACTCCCCGGGCCTGACCCGCACCCACGAGTTCGTCGGCACCCCGGCCTACGTGGCCCCCGAGTCCGCCGAGGGACGGCCGCAGACCTCCGCCGTCGACATCTACGGCGCGGGCATCCTGCTCTACGAACTGCTCACCGGCCGCCCGCCGTTCGCCGGCGGCACCGCGCTCGAAGTGCTCCACCGCCACCTCAGCGAGGAGCCGCAGCGCCCCTCGACCGTGCCCGAGCCGCTGTGGACCGTCATAGAGCGCTGCCTGCGCAAGGAGCCGAACGAGCGCCCCAGCGCCGTGAGCCTGGCCCGCGGCCTGCGCGTGGTCGCCTCCGGCATCGGCGTGCACTCCACGCCCGCCGAGGTGGAGGCCGCGCTCGGCGTCGGCGCGCTGCTCGCCCCCGACCCCTCGCCCGCCCCGGTCCCCGAGACCCCCGGCGCCGCGGACCCCACCCAGGTGCTGCCCGGAGGAGCGGGCCAGTCGCCGATGGGCGCCTACGACCCGAACGCCATGACCAGCGTCATGCCGCCGGTCGGCGCGGCCGACGCCACCTCGGTGCTGCCGAGCACGGGCGCCCCCGGCGCCGATCCGACCTCCGTCATGCCCCCCGTGCAGCAGCCGGACCAGCCGCACCCGTGGCAGTCGCAGATGCGGGCCGCCCGCGACCGCAACGAGCAGACGCAGATGCAGTACCTCGACCCGGACGAGGACCCGCTGCGCCGCCGTCCGCAGCGGCAGGCGCCCCCGCCGCCGCAGCAGCAGCCGCGCCGGCCCCAGCAGCCTCCGCAGCAGCAGCCGTACCGTCAGGGTCCGCCGCCGCAGCAGTACCAGCAGCCGCAACAGCCCCCGTACCAGCAGCAGTACGCGCCTCCGCCGCCGCAGCACTACCAGCCGCAGCAGCACCAGCCGCAGCCGTACCAGCAGCCGCAGCAGCCCCAGTACCGGCAGCAGCCCCAGCAGCCGCAGCAGCAGCCCCCGCAGGGTCCGCCGCCGCAGCAGCAGGCCCCCCGGGCCCCGCGGGAGCCGCGCGAACCGCGCCGGCGCAGCGCCAACCCGGTGCGGATCCCCGGCCTCGGCTGCCTGAAGGGCTGCCTGGTCATGATCCTGCTGTTCTTCGTGGCGGGCTGGCTGATCTGGGAGCTGACCCCGCTTCAGGAGTGGGTCGGCACCGGCAAGGGCTGGTTCGACCAGGTGTGGAGTTGGGGCTCCGGCATCGCCGACTGGATCGGCTCCGTCGGCGACTCGACGGGCGGCACCCAGCCCTGAACCGGCCCGCGTAACGCCGAGTTCGTGGATTTGTCGACTTCTGGGGCATGATTTCGCCCGCAGAAGTGAAGGTCGCCGCGAATCGGGCCCCCTACTGGCCTCCAACCCCCACCTGGCCGCGTAGCTTTGGTGCGTACGCCAGCCGCTGAGGGAGCAGTCGTGGCACGGAAGATCGGCAGCCGGTACACCGCGCACCAGATCCTGGGGCGCGGCAGCGCGGGCACGGTGTGGCTGGGTGAGGGGCCGGACGGGCCCGTCGCCGTCAAACTGCTGCGCGAGGACCTCGCGTCCGACCAGGAGCTGGTCGGACGGTTCGTCCAGGAGCGCAGCGCGCTGCTCGGCCTGGACCACCCGCACGTGGTCTCCGTCCGCGACCTCGTCGTCGACGGCAACGACCTCGCCCTCGTCATGGACCTCGTACGCGGTACGGACCTGCGTACGCGCCTGGACCGCGAGCGGCGGCTCGCCCCCGAGGCGGCCGTGGCGATCGTCGCGGACGTGGCGGACGCGCTCTCGGCGGCCCACGCGGCGGGGGTCGTGCACCGGGACGTCAAACCGGAGAACGTCCTGCTGGACATGCAGGGCCCGCTCGGCCCCGGCGGCGCGCACCCGGCGCTGCTCACCGACTTCGGCGTGGCCAAGCTGATCGACTCCCCGCGCCGGGCCTCGGCCGGCCGGGCCTCGGCCCCGACGACCCGGATCATCGGCACGCCGGACTACCTGGCGCCGGAGATCGTGGAGGGCCTCCCGCCGCGGGCGGCGGTGGACATATACGCCCTGGCCACCGTCCTGTACGAGCTGCTGGCCGGTTTCACCCCCTTCGGCGGCGGTCACCCGGGCGCCGTGCTGCGCCGGCACGTCACGGAGACGGTCGTCCCGCTGCCCGGGATCCCCGACGAGCTGTGGCAGCTGATCGTGCAGTGCCTGGCCAAGGCGCCGGCTTCGCGGCTGCGGGCCTCCGAGCTGTCGGCCCGGCTGCGGGACCTGCTGCCGCTGCTGGCCGGGATGCCGCCGCTGGACGTGGACGAGCCGGACGACGCCGAGCCGGAGCCCGAGCCCTCGGAGGAATCCGGGTCCGCCGAGCCGGTCCGCCGCCGGGGCGTGGTCCCGCTGGTGCCGGGCTCGGCCACCGACTCAAACCGGGACACGCACACCTCCATGCGGGTGCCGGGGCCCGACGAGCTGGCGGGCGGCGCGCTGGGCACCGCGCGGGTGCCCCGGCCCGCCGGCGGCCACCGCCCGGGCTCCGCGCGGCACCGGGCCGAGGCGGCGCGCAAGCGGAGGCTGGTGCTGTCCGTCTCGGCCGTGGCGCTGGCCGCCGTGGCCGGGCTGGGTACGTGGCTCGCCGTCTCCGGCGGCGACGAGGCCCCGCCGCAGGACACCAAACAGTCGGGCCCCCGCACCCCGTAGCCCGGGCCGGGCTCCGTCCCGGACCCCGCCGCTGCGGCGCCCCGGTCTTCGAGCCCCGCCGGCGATTGAGGCGCGGGGCCGGGCAGAGCCCGGGTAGGCCGGGCGGAGCCCGTGAGGGCGGCTACGCGCTGACCAGTTCCGGATGCCAGCGCCGCGCCACGGCCGGGTGGGCGCGGACCCAGCCCTTCAGCTCGTTGCGGCCGTACTCCGCGTGCAGCGGGTTCGTCGCGTCGTGCGCGAGGCCCGGCGCGGACCGCAGGTAGTCGCCGGGCACGGTCTCCACCACCGCGTCGAGGCGCGGGTTGTAGAAGAACGGCACCGAGTACCGCTCCACCGCCCCGGGCGGGCTGACCACCCGGTGGTCGGTGGCCGTCAGATAGCCCTCGGTGGCGATCTCCAGCAGCTCGCCCAGGTTGACCACGAAGGCCCCCGGCAGCGGCGGCACGTCCACGTACCCGCCGTCCCGGACCACCTGGAGCCCGCCCACCGTGTCCTGGAGCAGCAGCGTCAGGAAGCCGTAGTCCTTGTGCGCGCCGACCCCCTGGTCCGTGCCGGAGGGGGCGGATCCGGGGTAGCGGATCAGCTTGGTGTGCAGGTGGGGCCGGTCGGCGAAGGCCTCGTCGAAGAAGTCCGCCGGGGCGCCGATCGAGACCAGCAGCTCCTGGAGCAGCCGGTGGGCCACCGCCGCCAGCCGCGCCTGCCACTCCAAGACCGCCGTCCGCAGCTCCGGGAGGGCGGCGGGCCACTGGTTGGGTCCCTCCAGCCAGAGGTACGCCGGGTCGTCCGGCCCCAGCACCGGCGCGGGCCGCTCGGCGCCGACGTCCAGCTGGTCCCGCCAGTCGGTGGCCCCGCCGGTCAGCTCGTGGCCGATCCGGGTGTAGCCGCGGAAGTGCGGGGAGTTCAGATTGCTCACGGCGAGCCGGTCGGCCTCCGGGAGGGCGAAGAAGGCCCTGGTCAGGTCCAGGATGCGGGCGGTCTCGGCGGCGGAGACGCCGTGGCCCGTGAGGTGCAGGAAACCGGTGTCCCTGGCTGCGGCGTGCAGCTTCTTCAGGAAGTCGGCCCGCTGGGCCGGGTCGTCGGCCTGGGAGAGGTCCAGGACCGGGAGGGTGTGCGCGGACGGCATGACGGCTCCGTTTCGGATGTCACGGGGTCCTGTTCCCCTGGAGATGGCGGGGACCGCGGGTGGGGAGGGCCGCCGGCAGGGATGTGCCGGGGCCGCGTGGGCCGCGTACAGGACCAAGTCGGATCGGGGTGGATCAGGCTTGGGGATGGTCCGGCGGCCGACAGCTCGTCGTCGTGACACGCATGTGGTCCACATGGCGGCGCTTGACGAGGCGAACAGTCATACGGTGAGCGTACGCCCGTACGGTCGTCCATCAGTACGGGTGAATCGGCCTGGCCGGACGGCTTCGTCCGGGGACCGGCTACGCTGGACCCGTGGCAGTCGTCGATGTTTCCGAAGAGCTGAAGTCCCTCTCCTCGACCATGGGGTCGATCGAGGCCGTCCTGGACCTCGACAAGCTGAGGGCAGATATCGCCGTGCTCGAGGAGCAGGCCGCCGCGCCGTCCCTGTGGGACGACCCGGAGGCCGCTCAGAAGATCACGAGCAAGCTTTCGCACCTCCAGGCCGAGGTCCGCAAGACCGAGAACCTGCGCAGCCGCATCGACGACCTCGCGGTCCTCTTCGAGCTCGCGCAGGAGATGGAGGACGCGGACACCCTCGCGGAGGCGGAGACCGAGCTGGTCTCCGTCCGCAAGGCGCTGGACGAGATGGAGGTCCGGACCCTGCTGTCCGGCGAGTACGCCGAGCGCGAGGCCCTGGTCAACATCCGTGCCGAGGCCGGCGGCGTCGACGCCTCCGACTTCGCCGAGCGCCTCCAGCGCATGTACCTGCGCTGGGCCGAGCGCCACGGCTACTCCACCGAGATCTACGAGACCTCGTACGCGGAAGAGGCCGGCATCAAGTCGACCACCTTCGTCGTCAAGGCCCCGTACGCCTACGGCACCCTCTCCGTCGAGCAGGGCACGCACCGCCTGGTGCGCATCTCCCCCTTCGACAACCAGGGCCGCCGCCAGACCTCCTTCGCGGGCGTCGAGGTGCTGCCGGTCGTCGAGACCAGCGACCACGTCGAGATCGACGAGACCGAGCTGCGCGTGGACGTCTACCGCGCTTCGGGCCCCGGCGGCCAGGGCGTCAACACCACCGACTCGGCGGTGCGCATCACGCACATCCCGACCGGCATCGTGGTCTCCTGCCAGAACGAGCGCTCGCAGATCCAGAACAAGGCCAGCGCCATGAACGTCCTCCAGGCCAAGCTGCTCGAGCGGCGCCGCCAGGAGGAGAAGGACAAGATGGACGCCCTCAAGGACGGCGGCAGCTCCTGGGGCAACCAGATGCGCTCCTACGTCCTGCACCCGTACCAGATGGTCAAGGACCTGCGGACGGAGTTCGAGGTCGGCAACCCGCAGGCGGTGCTCGACGGCGAGATCGACGGCTTCCTGGAGGCCGGCATCCGCTGGCGCAAGCAGCAGGAGCAGACCGCGTAACCCGCGCACGGCATGACGGAGGGGCCCGGACACCGACGGTGTCCGGGCCCCTCCGCTGCGTGTGATCGGGCTGCATGTGATCGGTACGTGGCGCGGCTATGCCGTCTGCTGAGCCACCAGCGCGAGCGCCGCCACGAGGACCACCAGAAGCGCGATCAGCGCCACGGGGGTCAGGCCGGAGAAGGGGCCCTCCTGCTGGAGGCGCTCCCGGTTCGCCCGGCACACCGGGCAGCGACCCTGGCTGACGGGTGCGGCGCAGTTCGCGCACACGAGCCGGTCATATGTCATGCGCTCCTCCTCTCGTCCCCTTGGTCTCCTGTGGAGACAACGGCGTGGGGAACGAGACGGTTCCCCCTACCACTGTGCCAGCTTCGAGAACATTCGGCGCGGCCCCTCCGGGCAATCACGGTCGGGGACCACCGGGAGCCGGGGACATATGGGGCATCTCCGGATGCCGGGTCCACACCCCGCGCCCGTTCGCGTATGGTCACGCACACCTACTCCCGGCGACCGTGGTGCACCCGTGATCCGATTCGACAGTGTCTCCAAGTCCTACCCGAAGCAGAGCCGTCCCGCACTCAGAGATGTCTCCCTGGACATCGCGAAGGGCGAGTTCGTCTTCCTGGTCGGCTCCTCCGGCTCCGGCAAGTCCACCTTCCTCAGGCTCCTCCTGCGCGAGGAGCGGGCGAGCCACGGACAGGTGCACGTACTGGGCAAGGACCTCGCCAAGCTCTCCAACTGGAAGGTCCCGCAGATGCGGCGCCAGCTGGGGACCGTGTTCCAGGACTTCCGCCTGCTGCCCAACAAGACGGTGGCCGAGAACGTCGCCTTCGCGCAGGAGGTCATCGGCAAGCCGAGGGGCGAGATCCGCAAGGCCGTCCCGCAGGTCCTGGAGCTGGTCGGCCTGGGCGGCAAGGAGGAGCGGATGCCCGGCGAGCTCTCCGGCGGCGAGCAGCAGCGCGTGGCCATCGCCCGCGCCTTCGTCAACCGCCCGGCCCTGCTGATCGCCGACGAGCCCACCGGCAACCTCGACCCGCAGACCTCGGTCGGGATCATGAAGCTGCTGGACCGGATCAACCGGACCGGCACCACCGTGATCATGGCGACCCACGACCAGCAGATCGTCGACCAGATGCGCAAGCGCGTCATCGAACTCGAACAGGGCCGACTCGTGCGCGACCAGTCGCGCGGCGTCTACGGCTACCAGCACTGAAAGGTCCCTGAGACGCAATGCGCGCCCAGTTCGTCATGTCGGAGATCGGCGTCGGTCTCCGTCGCAATCTCACCATGACCTTCGCGGTCATCATCTCCGTGGCCCTGTCGCTGGCCCTGTTCGGTGGCTCCCTGCTCATGCGCGAGCAGGTGAGCAGGATGAAGGGCTACTGGTACGACAAGGCCAACGTCTCGATCTACCTGTGCAACAAGCAGGACGCCGAGGAGGCGGGCGGGACGAAGCCTGACTCCGGTCAGGGCGGCGCCACCGGCGTCGCCACCTGCTCCAAGGGCGCGGTGACGGCGGAGCAGAAGCAGCAGATCGAGTCCGAGCTCAAGAAGATGGACCTGGTCAAGTCCGTCGCCTACGAGTCGGCCGACGAGGCCTTCAAGCACTACCAGGAGCAGTACGGCCACACCGCGCTGGCCTCCTCCATCACCCCTGACCAGATGCAGGAGTCCTTCCGGGTCAAGCTCAAGAACCCGGAGAAGTACAAGGTCGTCACCTCGGCCTTCGCGGGCCGCGACGGCATCCACACCGTCGACGACCAGCGCAAGGAGATCGACGACCTCTTCCGGATCCTCAACTACCTCAACTTCGCCGCGCTCGGCATCATGCTGATCATGCTGATCGTGGCACTGCTGCTGATCGTCAACACCGTGCGCGTCTCGGCGTTCAGCCGTCGGCGGGAAACGGGGATCATGCGGCTGGTGGGCGCCTCCAGCTTCTACATCCAGGTCCCCTTCATCATGGAGGCCGCCGTCGCGGGCCTGATCGGCGCCCTGTTCGCCTGCGCCATGCTCGCCTCCGGCCAGTACTTCGTGATCGACCACGGCGTCGGGCTGCGGGACAAGATCCAGCTCATCGACTTCATGGGCTGGGGATCGGTGCTGGGCAAGCTCCCGTACGTGCTGTTCATCGGCGTCCTGATGCCCTCCATGGCCGCCTTCATCGCATTGCGCAAGTACCTGAAGGTGTGACAAGCGCCCCGTGAGCGGTCCGGTCAACCATCCGTACCGGCACGGGGCTTGTCCTAGACTCGGCGCCATGCTGGGCTTGCCGAGTATCCCCGCCTTCTGTCTCCGGCCCCGCGACCTGCGTCGCGGGGCCGTCTTGACGTTGGTCTTCCTCGCGTCCGTCGCCACCGCCGCGGGCACCGGCTGCTGGGACCGGGGGGAGGCCGCCGCAGCCTCCGCTTCCGCCTACGGCGCCCGTACGGACGACGCCCCGCCCGAGGCGTCCCGCCCCGCCGGCACCGCCGACCGGGAAGCCGTCGCCCGCGCCGCCGCCGAGGCCGTCGCGGAGGGGAAGTCCGGGAAGAAGGCCGCCCAGGAGGTGGTCAGCCGCAGCGGCGACCGCTGGGGCACCGTCTACGACCAGGGCGAGTACGCCGCCTTCGCCGAGGACCTCGACGGCAGCTGGACCGGCGTCGGGGTCTGGGCCGGACGCGGACCGGACGGCCGCATCGAGGTCGACAAGGTGCAGCCCGGCAGCCCCGCCGCCCGGGCCGGCCTGCGCGCCGGGGACCGGCTGCTGAGCATCGACGGGCAGACCGTCACCGGGCTGGCCGTCGCCGACGTGATCGCCTTACTGCGCGGCCGGGCCGGCACCCCCGTCGTACTGAACCTGAGCCGGGACGGCGCCGACCTCACCGAGACCGTCCGCCGCGAACAGCTGCGCACCGAGCCCGTGACCGTACGGCGGCTGCCCGGCGGGATCACCGTCATCAAGGTCGCCTCCTTCACCCGCGGCTCGGGCGAGCGGGTGAAGGCCGCCGTCCGCGCCGCCCCGCCCGGCGCCGGGGTCATGCTCGACCTGCGCGGGAACCCGGGCGGACTGGTCACCGAGGCGGTGGCGGCCGCCTCCGCCTTCCTGGACGGCGGGCTCGTGGCGACGTACGACGTACGGGGCTCCCAGCGCGCCCTCTACGCGGCCCCGGGCGGGGACACCGCCCGGCCGCTGGTGGCCCTGGTGGACGGCGGCACGATGAGCGCGGCCGAGCTGGTGACGGGCGCCCTCCAGGACCGCGGCCGGGCGGTGGCGGTGGGCACCCGGACCTTCGGCAAGGGCTCGGTCCAGATGCCGACGGAGCTTCCGGACGGCTCGGTGGCCGAGCTGACGGTCGGCACGTACCGCACGCCGGCGGGCCGCAGCCTGGACGGTGGCGGCATCACCCCGGACCTGGCGGCGGGCGAGGGCGTCGAGGAACGGGCCGCGCAGGTATTGGGTGGCCTCGGGGTGGGTCCGTAGTGCGAAAATGGCCGCACTATGGCTAAGGAAAAAGGGCGCAAGCTGATCGCCCAGAACAAGAAGGCGCGGCACGACTACACGATCATCGACACCTACGAGTGCGGTCTCGTGCTCACGGGTACCGAGGTCAAGTCCCTGCGCCAGGGCCGGGCCTCGCTGGTGGACGGCTTCGTGTCGGTGGAGAGCGGCGAGGCCTGGCTCTACAACGTGCACGTGCCGGAGTACAGCCAGGGCACGTGGACCAACCACAGCGCGCGGCGCAAGCGCAAGCTCCTGCTGCACCGCGAGGAGATCGACAAGCTGGACTCGAAGACGGGGGAGACGGGCAACACGATCGTGCCGCTCGCCCTGTACTTCAAGGACGGCCGGGCGAAGATCGAGATCGCGCTGGCGAAGGGCAAGAAGGAGTACGACAAGCGGCAGGCGCTGCGCGAGAAGCAGGACACGCGCGAGACGAACCGGGTGATCTCGGCTGTGAAGCGCAAGGAGCGCGGCCAGCTCTAATCTCCTGGCACGCGGTGGTCCACTTCGCGTACGATGGCGTAAGCACCACGCGCTTGCGAGTGGTGCCGGTCGAGCGGGACGCATGGAGAGCGCCGGCTGGATCTCATAACTGAACAGCGTGAAACATGGGGATGATCGGTTTCGACAGCGGATGTCGATGCAGGGGAAGCGAGCCGAGGAAGCGGCAATGATCTCGCTAACCACATGTCGCAAAAAATAATCGCCAACTCCAAGAGCGATAACTCCCGCTTCACCCTCGCTGCCTAATAACAGTGAGCTGAAGCCTCTGTGAGGAGCGTCAGCCCGGAAGTGGTCCCGGTCCGGATCCTGGCGTCAATTAGGGATCTAAACCTCTAGCCCCGGTCACGGGGGTTGGAGGGAAACCAAACAGTGACTGAGCCCGTCGGAGACTTGTCCGTGTGATCTCCGGGGCCGAGAAAAGCGCAGCGGACTGCGCTCGGAGAAGCCCTGCTTCTGCACCGTTGGACGCGGGTTCGATTCCCGCCATCTCCACCACCCCATGTGGATGGACCCCCTGGTCTGCGACAGCGTCGCCGGACCGGGGGGTTCTCGCATGTCAGGGGTCAGTAGTGGTGGCTTCCCCCGCGGCTGTGCTCTCACGGTCACGGGCCACGGCCTCCATGAGCCGCCGGGCGTTGGCGGGGGAGCGGAGCAGGTGGAGGGTCTCCTGCCACGAGTCGTAGTCGTCGGCGGACATGAGGACGGCGTCATCGATCATGAGGGCAAGGTAGCGAGAAACCCCCTCGCGGATGTGGGCTTCAGGCCCTTCCCGGAGTGCCGGGCGCGCGCCCTCGTCGCGGCGGTACCGTGAGGTTTCGAGTGGCCCGCACGACTGAGGAGGACACGTGACTGCGCCGATCCCTGCCGACGGGCCGCTGATCCCGATGCCGGAGCTCACGGTCGCCGCGATGAGGCGTGCCGTCGCCCGGATCACCCCATCCCGCGTACGCGCCTTCGACGAGCATTTGGCAGAGGCTGCCACGAACGCGCAGCAGGCCCAGAGTCTGGCCCCACTGCGTGCTTTCATCCACGTCTGGGCCGTCAACGTGGCCATCGCCCGTTACCCCGCTCGCGCTGCCCGCTTTCGCGCGTTGGAGGCCCTCATCGATGCAGGGAACGAGGACCCTACGGAAGCGCTCGCGGAGATCCAGCAGATCCTCGACGGGGCAAAGGCCGAGGCGGGTTTGTGAGCGAGTGGCGATGGGATTACAACACGGACGATCCCGCGTATCACACCAGCAGCCTGCCTCCCGGGTGATCGCCGAGGTCGAGCGGCTGGCCACGGAACTCGCGGCCCTGGGCCGGGATGCCGTGCGAGCCGGAAATCCCACCGGCCAAGAGGGCGGCCTGCGCGGCTTTGACATCCTCGGCGGTCGCGGCGTGGTCCAGTTCCTCGTCGTTCCGCGCCATGAGTGCGTGTACGTGTGCAACATCGTTTGGTACGGGTAGCGCTCGACGGCGAAGGCCCCGCGGCCTCAAGGCTGCGGGGCCTTCGTCATGTCTGGCGGGGAGCTGCTAGCAGAACGGGACCTTGTTGAGGTTCAGGGCGTAGCGGGCGGCGATCCAGCCGCTGCCGTCGGCGAGCTTGTACCAGATCGAATTGCCGTCGACGTTCTGGCCGTTGACCTTGCACTGGAGGGCGACGATCGTGCCGGTCTTGGCCTTGCCGGTCTTCGCGTAGTGCGTGCCGGGGCCGGAACGGACGCCGAGTCCCTTGCCCTTGGCGACGATCTTCGCCTTCGGGGTCTCGTGGTGGCCGCCGCACTTCCCGCAGGTGCCGGGCTTGCCGGTGTCACCCTTCGGGCCCTTCGGCCCCTGGGGTCCCTTGGGGCCCTGCGGGCCGATCGGGCCGGGCTTGCCCTGGTGGCCCTTGGGGCCCTGCGGTCCGGCCGGGCCGGGCTTGCCCTGGTGACCCGGGTTGCCCTTGGGGCCCTGCGGGCCTCGCTGGCCCGGCCTGCCCTGGTCTCCCTTCCAGCCCTTGTCTCCCTTGTCTCCCTTGTCTCCCTTGGGGCCGGCGGGTCCGCCCGGGCCTCGCGGGCCGGCGGGGCCGGTGTCGCCCCTGGGTCCGCCACCCGGGCCCTGCGGGCCTTCGGGTCCCCGGGGTCCTCCGGGTCCGGCCGGGCCCTCGGGCCCCTCGGATCCCTGCGGTCCGGCGGGGCCGGGGTTGCCCTGGGGGCCCCGGGGCCCGGCCGGACCGGGCTTGCCGCGCTCACCCCGTTCGCCGCGCTCGCCCTGGTCTCCCTTGTCCCCCTTCTCGCCCTTGGGTCCGTGCTTGCCCGGCCTGCCGTGGTGGCCGGGCTTTCCGGGCTTGCCGTCGTCTCCCTTGTCGCCCTTGGGGCCGGCCACCGGGGTGGCGACGGCGAACAGGGCGGGCGCGGCGGTGTCGGTCGCCCACTCGCCGCCGTGCAGCGTCGTGCCCTGCGGGGCGTCCGCGTCCACCCGTACGGACACGCCCAGCCGCGTCTGCTCCTGCGCGGGGAAGGCGAAGCCGGCGCGGGTTCCGGCGTCGCAGGTCAGCAGCCGCGCGTCGGAGGACCGGGTGCACGGGACGGAGGCGCGCAGGCCGTTCCAGTAGAAGCCGGCCTCCGGGAAGGTCGTCCGTTCCGGGGCGACGATCCGGAAGCTGCTGCTGCGGGCCGGCTCCGCCCCGGTGGCGGCCGCGATGACGACGCGGCCCGTCGCGCCGGGAGCGATCGAGGGGACGTACGGCTGGGAGAAGCGGATGTTCGACGAGTCGGCCAGAGCCGGTACGGCCGGCACCAGACAGCTCGCGGTGACAGCTGCGACGAGCAGTGCGGCGGGCGCGACGGAGCGGGAAGCAGGCAAGGGTGGTTCCTCCGCAAAGGGAAGGGCGCTGGGGAAGACACCACAGTTATTGCCGATCTTGACCGTCCGCCGTGGGTACCACGCGGGAGCGATCACCCGGGCGCCGGATCGATCGCCCCGTCACACTGGCCAGAAGGGCCAGCAGCCCGGCCATCGCGGGCAGGACGTAAGCGGTTTCGGTGCCCAGGTGGTCGACGGTCAGGCCGGCGGTGGCCGAACCGGCCGCGATGCCCGCGAGGATGGCGGTCACCGCGAGGGTCATGCCCTCGTTCAGGCGGCCCTCGGGGGTGAGGTCATGGACCCGGGCCATCGCGGTGACCATCGTCGGGGCGGTGGCCATGCCGGCCAGCAGCAGGGCGCCCGCGAGGGCGGCCAGTGAGCCGGTGGCCGCCGCGGCCCAGGGCAGGGCCATGAGGACGGCCATGGCGCACACGCAGCCCCGCAGCGAGCGGGGGCGCAGGGTCCCGTAGAGCAGACCGGCCGCGCAGGAGCCCGCCGCCTGGAGGGCCAGTACGGGGCCGGAGGCGGCGCCAAGGCCGTGGGCGGCGAGATGGGCGATGGAGGTGACCTCCATCGAGCCGAAGACCAGGCCCATCGCCAGGAAGAGCAGCAGCAGCGGCCCCAGGGCGCGCAGCGGGGAGCCGCGCCGGGGCGCCTTGGTCACCGGGGGCTCGGTGGAGCGGCAGCAGACGAAGACCACCATGCCGGTGAGGAGCAGGGCCGCGCCCGCGAGGGTGCCCGCCTCGGGGAAGACGGTGGTGCAGAGGAAGGCGGCCAGCACCGGGCCGAGCATGTAGCAGAGTTCGTCGGCGGCCTGTTCGAAGGACATCGCGGTGTGGTGCGAGGCGGGTGAGTCGCGCAGCAGGCGGGTCCAGCGGGCGCGGGACATGCCGCCGATGTTGGGGGTGGTGGCGGTCGCCGCGTACGAGGCGAAGAGGGTCCAGGCGGGGGCGCCGGTCCGCACGCACACGACCAGGGCGAGCGAGCCGAGGACCGCGATCAGGGTGGCCGGGAGGGCGATCCTGGCCTGGCCGTGGCGGTCGACGAGCCGGGCGGTCCAGGGCGCGACGAAGGCGGTGGCGGCCAGCCCGGTCGCGGCGACCGCGCCGGCGAGGGCGTACGAGCCGCGCTGCCCGGCGATCATCATCACCGCGCTGATCCCGAACATGCCGATGGGGAGCCGGGCGATCAGGTTGCCGACGGTGAAGGCGCGGGTGCCGGGGAGGGCGAACAGCCGGCGGTACGGCCCGTGGGCGCGGGCGGGGCGGCGGGCCGGGGCCCCGGCGGGGGCGGCGAGGACGAGGGTGCCGCCGGTGACGGTCATCCGGGGCGTACGGGCGGCAGTAGGGGCAGCAGTACGGGCGGCGGTACGGGAGGTGGTGGCGGAGGCGGGCATGGGGAAAGCCTCGCGCCGGCCCCCCGGCGCGGTCCAACACCTGTTCCGGGGCCATTCACGCCCTTTCGTTGTTAGTCTCCGGGGGTGACACCGGTGATACCCCGCGACCTCGAACCCCGGCTGCTGCGCGGGTTCGTCGCCGCCGCCGAAGAACTGCACTTCACCCGCGCCGCCGCCCGCCTGTACGTCGCCCAGCAGGCGCTCAGCCGGGACATCCGCAGGCTCGAACAGACGCTGGGAGCGCCCCTGTTCACGCGCACCACCCGGCAGGTGGAACTCACCACCGAGGGGCACCGGCTGCTGCCGCTGGCCCGGCGGGTGCTGCGCGCCCACGAGGAGCTCGCCGCCGCCTTCGGCGGGGCCGCGGAACCCCGGGCGCTGCTCGTCGACCTCAACACCGACGGCCCGAGCACGGGGCGCGCCGTGCTGGAGCGGGCCCGCGAACTCGCCCCGGACCACGAGCTGATGGCCCGCTTCGAGAGCGGGCTCACCCACGCCGCCGCCGAGATCGCGGCCGGGCGGCTGGACGTCTCCTTCGGGTACGCCGACGGGCTGGACCCGGCACTGCGGGCCCGGCTCGCACGGCGGCCCGTACGGTACGAGCCGCTCGCCGTCCTGCTGCCCGAGGACCACGCCCTGGCCGCGCTGAGCCCCGTACCGCTGGACGCGCTGGCCGGGGAGAGCGTGTACACGGGCGCCGGGAACCCGCGGACGCTGGAGTGGACGGGGCTGGCGCGCGAGCTGTTCGCCGGGCGGGGGATCGGGGCGGCGCCGCCCGCGCCGGTGGCCGTGGGGAAGGAGGAGTTCCGCCGGGTGATGGCCAAGACCCGCAATCCGGTGCTGGTGACCGTGGACTTCCCCGACATGCCGGGGAGCGTGAAACGGCCGCTGACCGCTCCGGTGCCGCTGTCGCCGCTGTCGATGGTGTGGCGGAAAGGTTTCAGCCATCCCGGGCTGGACGCCCTGCGCGCGGCGGCCGACGCCCTGGCCGCCGAACGGGGCTGGCTGGAGGTGCCGCCCGGGAGCTGGGTGCCCGCCCGGCTCACACCCGGCCCGGGCGGCGGGTGAGTCCAAGGTTTCGCAGTGGTCATCGGGCGGGGACCGGAGCCGAAACGCGCCACGCCTAGGGTCTTCACCACGGACGCGACAGCTGTGGAGGCTTGTGATGACCGGTACCGCACCGCGCAAGGGGGGCCGCTGGATCGAGCGGTGGGAACCCGAGGACGAGGCGTTCTGGAAGGAGACGGGGGAGCGGATAGCCCGCCGGAACCTCCTCTACTCGGTCCTCTCCGAGCACATCGGGTTCTCCATCTGGTCGCTG
Source organism: Streptomyces sp. NPDC048255 (assembly GCF_040652415.1). NCBI lineage: Bacteria > Bacillati > Actinomycetota > Actinomycetes > Kitasatosporales > Streptomycetaceae > Streptomyces > Streptomyces sp. NPDC048255. The sequence continues at coordinate 3,263 of NZ_JBEZMA010000047.1, read as the reverse complement.
TGGTCGGTGATGGTCCTCTTCATGGGGCCGCAGTACGGGATCGACCCCGCGGGGAAGTTCTTCCTCATCGCGACCGCGACCCTGGTCGGGGCCCTGGTACGGATCCCCTACACCTTCGCCGTCGCCCGGTTCGGTGGCCGGAACTGGACCGTCGTCAGCGCCCTGCTGCTGCTCGCGCCGACCGTGGCCGCGCTGGTGGTCATGGAGCCCGGGACCTCGTACGGCACCTTCCTGGCCGTGGCCGCGCTGACCGGTGTGGGCGGCGGCAACTTCGCCTCGTCGATGACGAACATCAACGCCTTCTTCCCGCTGCGAAAGAAGGGCTGGGCCCTCGGCCTGAACGCGGGCGGCGGGAACATCGGGGTTCCCGTGGTGCAGCTCGTCGCGCTGCTGGTCATCGGGACCGCCGGAGCCGGCCACCCGCGGCTGCTGCTCGCCGCGTACATCCCGTTCATCGTGGTCGCCGCCGTCCTGGCTGCGCTGCGCATGGACAACCTGGCGCCCGTCAGCAACGACACGGGCGCGGTGCGCGAGGCCCTGCGCGAACCGCACACCTGGATCATGTCCTTCCTCTACGTCGGCACCTTCGGCTCCTTCATCGGCTACAGCTTCGCCTTCGGGCTGGTGCTCCAGACCCAGTTCGGCCGGACCCCGCTCCAGGCCGCCTCGCTGACCTTCATCGGACCGCTGCTCGGATCCCTGATCCGGCCGGTGGGCGGGGCGCTGGCGGACCGCTTCGGCGGGGCGCGGATCACCCTCGGCAACTTCGTGGCGATGGCCGCCGCGACCGGAGTGGTGATCTTCGCCTCGGTACGGGAGTCGCTGCCCGTGTTCCTGGCCGGGTTCGTGGCGCTGTTCGTCCTGAGCGGCCTCGGCAACGGGTCCACGTACAAGATGATCCCCGGCATCTTCCAGGCCAAGGCGCTGGCCCGGGGCATGAGCGGCGAGGGCGCGGCGGCCTACGGGCGCAGGCTCTCCGGGGCGGCCATGGGGCTGATCGGCGCAGTGGGCGCGCTCGGCGGGCTGGGCATCAACCTGGTCTTCCGCGAGGCGTTCCTGAGCTCCGGATCCGGAACGGCCGCCTTCGTGACCTTCCTCGGCTGCTACGCGGTGTGCTGCGCCGTCACCTGGGCGGTATACCTTCGCCGGCCCGTCGCCCCCGCGGTCCCGGCCGCCGGAGAGACGGTGAAACCGCAGCTCACGTCGGTGTAACAGCGCTTAACCGCACCGAAATACGGTGGAACCGAGCCTGACACGCCGCATTGGCAGGCTCGGTTCCGCGATGCGATACCGACCCACTGGGCAAGGCAGGTCACGATGGACCACGACAGGCAGACCGGTCCGCTCGCGGGCTTCACCGTCGGAGTCACCGCAGCGCGCCGGGCCGACGAACTGATCGCCCTGCTGCGCCGCCGCGGGGCCTCCGTCCTGCACGCGCCCGCGCTGCGGATCGTCCCCCTGGCCGACGACAGCGAGCTGCTCGCCGCCACGAAGGACCTCATCGGCTGCGCGCCCGACGCGGTGGTCGCCACCACCGCCATCGGCTTCCGCGGCTGGATCGAGGCCGCCGACGGGTGGGGGATCGGCGAGGAGCTGCTGGAGCGGCTGCGGGCCACCGAACTGCTGGCGCGCGGGCCGAAGGTCAAGGGCGCCATCCGGGCCGCGGGGCTCGTCGAGGCCTGGTCCCCGCAGTCGGAATCGCTCGCCGAGGTCCTGGACCGGCTGCTCGGCGCCGGGGTGGCCGGGCGCCGGATCGCGCTCCAGCTGCACGGGGAGCCGCTGCCCGGCTTCGTCGAGGCCCTGCGGGCCGGCGGGGCCGAGGTGGTGGTCGTGCCCGTGTACCGGTGGATGGCGCCGGAGGACCCCGGTCCGCTGGACCGGCTGCTGGACACGGTGATCGCCGGCGGGGTGGACGCGGTCAGCTTCACCTCGGCGCCGGCCGCGGCCTCCCTGCTGTCGCGGGCCGAGGAGCGCGGCGTACGCGAGGACGTGCTGGCCGCGCTGCGGGGAGGGGTGCTGTCGGCGTGCGTCGGGCCGGTGACGGCCCTGCCGTTGCAGGCGCACGGCGTGGACACGGTCCAGCCGGAGCGGTTCCGGCTGGGCCCGCTCGTGCAGCTGCTCTGCCAGGAACTGCCCGGCCGGGCCAAGGTGTTGCCGGTGGCCGGGCACCGCCTGGAGATCCGCGGGCACGCCGTGCTGGTCGACGCCGAGCTGCGGCCGGTGCCGCCTGCCGGAATGGCCCTGCTGCGGGCGCTGGCCCGGCGGCCGGGCTGGGTGGTGGCCCGGGCGGACCTGCTGCGGGCCCTGCCGGGGGCGGGCCGGGACGAGCACGCCGTGGAGACGGCCATGGCCCGGCTGCGGGGGGCGCTGGGGGCGCCGAAGCTGATCCAGACGGTGGTCAAGCGGGGGTACCGGCTGTCGCTGGACGCGGGCGGGGAGCTCAAGTACGCGGGCTCCGAGCCGGTCTGAACCGGCCCGGCCCGCCCCGCCCCCGCCCCGGCCCGCCGAGCCGGGGCGGGCCCGGGCGTTGCCGGGCGGGGCTGGGCAGGCCCGGGGGCTTCGGCTAGCGTGCCCGGATGATCATTGACGGAGTGGAGATGAGGGGCCTCGCGCTCGGGGACGCCGCCGCGCTCGCCGAGGCGTTCACCCGCAACAAGGCGGCCATGGCGCACATCGAGCCGGTCCGGCCCGCCGCCTTCTACACCGAGCAGGGCCAGCGCGACCGCATCGAGGGCGCGCTCGCCGACCGGGACGCGGGCCGGCTGCGCCCGTACGTGTTCGCCGAGACCGCGACCGGCGGACTGATCGGGGCGATCAACCTCGGCTCCATCGTCCTCGGGCCGCTGTGCAGCGGCGGCCTCGGCTACTGGGTGGACGAGGCCTGGCACGGCAAGGGACTGGCCACGGCCGCGGTGGAGGAGGTCTGCCGGATCGCTCGCGACGAGGTGGGGCTGCACCGGGTCGAGGCCGGGACCCTCGTCGACAACCTGGCCTCGCAACGGGTACTGGCGAAGGCGGGCTTCGAGCGGTACGGGCTCGCGCCGCGGTACCTGCACATCGCGGGTGCCTGGCGCGACCACCGGCTCTTCCAGCGGCTCCTGCACGACGAGCCGCCGGGGCACTAGCCGCCCTGGCGGGCGGACCCGGGGCTCCGCCCCGGACCCCGCGCCCTCCTCCTTCGCCGACCAGGTCACGCGGATGGCCCGGGACGTGGGTACGGAGGGCCGGCTCGGCGGCCAGGCCCGGGTGGAGGGGGTGTCGGG